>JALEJB010000078.1 GCA_022768825.1 Lachnospiraceae bacterium | reverse complement strand
CAAAGATAAAAATGCCCGTATCCGGGCAAAACAATCGCGGGACACGCGAGGGTAGCCTGTGGATACTTGGCTCAGTAGAGCCATTGAACAGGAAGCCCCCACTTCAAAATCTATGATTTAAGTGGTGGGAGCATGTCACGAAGTTTATAAAATATATGGATATTGAGGTAATAAATATTGATTCTACGATTGCTGAGCAGGGGGCAAAGATAAGAGGGAAGTATAAAAACTTTAAGGCAATGGACGCTTTGCAGATTGCAACGGCAATTGTTGGTGGATGTGATATGTTTTTTACCAATGATAAGCAATTAAGACAGGAGCAAGAGATTCCTTGTATGACAATGGAGGATTTATAAAATCATAAACAGATAATGTAGCAAGATATTGCTGCTCACGGAGTTGATCCGTGGGCAGTTTTTTTTGTGGTGGCGGGTAAAATGTTTTCAGTTCCTATTGACAACAAAAAGGTAACATGTTATCTTTTTTAAAGTAATATATTACCTAATTGGGAGCGATGTCAATGAATTATAATGAACTGTACGAAAATAAAACCGTTGATTTTTCGGATATTCCGGCACCTTTTTTTCTGCTCGGTCTGCTGAGCGCCTTTGACAATCGCTATCAGGCAGCGGCAGATGCATTTTTCGGAGAGATCAGCTGGAAGCAGGTATTTGCGATTGTGTGTATCGATATGTGTCGGGAGGCTCCCACATTGCGGGAACTGTCGCAGGTCATGGGAAGCTCACACCAGAATGTCAAACAGATCCTGCTGAAGCTGGAGAAAAAAGGGTTTGTGACAATGCGGTCGGATGAGAAGGATCGTCGCAAGCAGCGAATTTTTTTGACCGAAAAGGCCAGAGCATTCAGTGCCAGTCACGATGCCAGCTCCCAGCAGATCGTACATACAATCTTTGAGGGAATTTCGGAAGAAGAACTTGACGTAACGATTCAGACTATTTTACACATGGAAAGGAATATGAGAACTTTATGAAGACAGGATCAAAAAATAACACACTGATCATTTTCCATTCGCAGACCGGATTTACTGCGAGATACGCACAGTGGATGGCGGAAGCTACAGGTGCAGAGTGCATGGATTTCAAGGAAGCAAAAAAGAAAAAAACAGCATTTTTTGATGATTATGAGAAAATTGTATTTGGCGGCTGGGTCATGGGCGGCAATGTGAGCAAGCTGAAATGGTTTGAGGAGCATCTCGCAGAGTGGAAGAATAAGAAACTGGCAGTGTTTGCAGTCGGTGCAAGCCCTGCGGATTCCGAGACGGTGGCAGAATTTTTAAACAGAACCTTTGGTGGAGCGCAGTGGAACGGTGTCGCTCATTTTTACTGCCAGGGTGGTCTGAATTATGACCGGATGTCTGCACCAAACCGGATGCTCATGAAAATGCTGAAAAAATCACTGGACGGAAAGCAGGATAAAACACCGCAGGAGATCGAGATGGCACAGATGATTGGCAAGTCTTACGATATCGCGGATCGCAAATATGCCCGGCCGGTGATTACATGGATCGAAGGAAATGATTCATGATCGCATAGAGCATGAGTGATCGATACGGCTTCGAATACTGTTTGTCGAAAATTGTGGAAAAGTCTACAGATATGATTGAAGAAATACGCATTTTATTGTAGAATATCACTATGGAGAACGTATAAATGTGATATGGAGGAAGTAAAATGAACTTAGAAGAGAAGCATTTATTAGACAGAAATCGGATCGGTTTCCTGGGATGCATGACAATTACGGGCGTTGTGCTGATTTTGACAGTAATCGGTTTTGCAAATGGGATCACACCTTCATTGATCGCGCGTACCGCATTGTGTGTGCTGGTGATGATCGTAAATCCTGTTGGATATCATTTTTTTAAAACTCGTGAGGGGTATCGCCATGTGGCATGTATATCGATGATTTTTATCTATATCGTGACGATATTTACCGCACCGGTTCCTAGTATGTATGCCATCGTCTATGTAATCGCAATCTATGTGATGGCGTATACGGATAAGCGATTGGTTATTCTGGGTACTGCGGTGGCAGTCGTATTCCTTGGCATTTCGCATGTCCTGCTGATCAAAAAAGGAGTTATGACGGTTTCCGATCTGTTGATAGAGATGATGTTTACGATCGCAGCCTGTGTACTGGCAGGCCTGATCACAGGTATGCTGATCAAACATTCCGAGGAGACGATCGAGGCAATTCAGGAGGGCGCAGATGCGCAGATCGAGACATCAACCGGAATTGTTGGCCTGTCAGAAAAGCTGAATCTGAAATTTGAGGAGGCAAGACAGGTTGCAGGCAAACTGAATGATAAGATGCAGACGAGCCATCTTTCGGTTGCGGAGATCTCGGATTCGATCCGTACGACTGCTGAGGCGGTAGAGCAGCAGAGTGTGCAGACAGCCAATATTCAGACAAGTATTCAGGAAGTGGAGACGGAAGCAGTTTCCATCGGCGAAATCTCTGAGCGAACCAATGCCAATGTGCAGGAAGGTGTGGCATTGATTGATCGCTTGAAGAGACAGGCGGCTGAGGTTGCTCAGATCAACCGGGAGTCCAAGGTGACTACAGAGGCATTGAATGTCAGCATTAAGGACGTGCAGGAGATTACAGAAACGATTCTGGGCATCTCCAATCAGACCAACCTGTTAGCACTGAATGCGTCCATTGAGGCAGCGCGTGCCGGTGAAGCTGGAAAGGGATTTGCGGTTGTAGCGGATGAGATCCGAAATCTTTCCGAGGGAACCAGACAGGCGACAGAGAAAATTGAGGAGATCATCTCCAGACTGACCAAGGATGCGCAGTCAGCTGCTGAGTCGATGTCATTGTCTGCCGAATATGCGCAGCGACAGAATGATCTGATCGATGAGACCGGGGCAAAGTTAAGTGATATCAAGAATGATACAGATGCTTTGTACACAGGTGTGAAACAGGTGAATACAGCCGTTGCCAGTGTCTTGGATGCCAATGCAAGCATTATAGACAGCATCACAAACCTCTCTGCGATCAGTCAGGAAGTATCCGCTTCTACAGAGACGGTATTGGTGGAGAGTGATGATTCCATGGATGTACTGACAACGATGAATGGTTTGCTGGACGAAATCAGTTCAATTTCAAAAAATATGGAAGAATTTGCAAAATAAAGGGTAAAAAAAATGTTTCGAATTACAAAAAATACAACAATCGGAGAACTGTTACAGACAGTACCTGAGATGGCTGATATCCTGACAAATATCGGAATGCATTGTCTGGGCTGTCCTTCTTCCCAGAGAGAGACACTGGAGCAGGCGGCAGCTGTACATGGCATGGATGTAGATGATCTGGTGGATGATCTGAAAGGGTTTCTGGAAGAGATGGCATAGGTTTGCCAAAGTGATTTTATTGACATTTAGCATGTGTCGTGTTATGATCGAATGCGGAAAAGACAATCTTCAGGGCAGGGTGCGAGTCCCTACCGGTGGTATAGCCCACGAGCATTTATGCATGATTCGGTGTGATTCCGAAGCCGACAGTACAGTCTGGATGAAAGAAGATGAAAATCTGGTTTGTTATGCGATAAATGTATAATGGAAAAATGATTTTTATTTAGGCTCTGGAGATTGACTCCGGGGCCTTTCTTATTTTCATAGGATATTACGCCGGATTTTCTATAAAGCAAAAAAGACCTCGCACATAAAAATTGCTTCGCAATAGTGCTCGGGTCATCAGGATTTATAAATAAATCCTGATAAAGGATGCGAATAATCATAGTTGGGTGAAGGGTAAGAAGAATGAACCAAAAGAAACTGGATGAACAGTATATGAATCGCGCCATCGAGCTGGCACAGACTGCCGTGGGCTGGACGAACCCGAATCCGATGGTGGGTGCGGTGATCGTAAAGGATGGGCAGATCATCGCTGAGGGATGTCATGAGAGGTATGGACAATTGCATGCGGAGCGCAATGCGCTGGCGCATCTCACAGAAGATGCGGGCGGCGCGACGATGTATGTGACATTGGAACCATGCTGCCATTATGGCAAACAGCCGCCCTGTACGCAGGCTGTGATCGAGGCAGGAATCAAACGGGTGGTGGTTGGTTCGGACGATCCGAATCCGTTGGTGGCGGGAAAAGGATTGCAGCAGTTAAAGGACGCAGGGATCGAAGTCGTCACAGGTGTATGCAAAGAGGCATGCGATGCGATCAATTATGTGTTTTTCCACTATATCAAGACGAAAACCCCGTATGTTGTCATGAAGTTTGCGCAAACTTTGGATGGAAAGATTGCGACGAAAACAGGGGCATCCCAGTGGATCACCGGTGATGCTGCCAGAGAACGGGTACATCAGGACAGACACCGGTATGCAGCGATCATGGTGGGGATCAAAACGGTGCTGGCGGATGACCCGATGCTCAATTGCCGGATCGAAAACGGACATGATCCGATCCGGATCGTGTGTGACAGCCATCTGCGGATTCCGCCGGAAGCGAAGCTGGTACAGACTGCAAAGGAGATCCCGCTGATCGTCGCTACATTGGAGTCGACAAAAAATGATTCCTTTTCAAAAGTACACGCACTGGAAACGGCAGGAGTGGAAGTCCTCGGTGTTGGTGAAATCGACGGGCGGATCGATCTGCGGGAGCTGATGCGAAAGCTTGGCGAGAAAAAAATTGACAGCGTGTTGCTGGAAGGAGGCGGAACCTTGAACTGGTCTGCGATGCAGCAGGGCATCGTGAACCGGGTGCAGGCTTATATCGCTCCGAAGCTGTTTGGCGGGGCAGATGCCAGATCACCGGTGGAGGGAGAAGGCGTGTCGCTGCCGGACGAGGCAATGCAGTTAGAACATACGACAATACAGAAAATCGGTGACGATTATTTACTGGAAGGCGAGGTAAAAGATGTTTACAGGAATCGTTGAGGAGATGGGACAGATTCGCTCGATTGTAAGAGGCGCAAGCTCCGCTGTCCTATCCATAGAAGCAAACCTGATTCTGGAGGATCTGAAAATCGGTGACAGTGTCGCAGTTAACGGGGTATGCCTGACTGCGACATCTATTGGTGCAGGCGGTTTTACCGCAGATGTGATGCATGAGACACTCAACCGGTCTTCTCTGGGTGCCTTGCAAAAAGGCAGTCATGTGAATCTGGAACGGGCGATGCTTGCAAATGGACGGTTTGGCGGACATATCGTATCCGGTCACATCGATGGGACCGGTACGATCGGATCGATCCAGAAAGATGATAATGCACTTTGGTATACGATCCTGGCAGATGCAAAACTGCTTCGATATATAGTGGAAAAAGGTTCTGTCACGATAGACGGGATCAGCCTGACTGTGGCAGATGTGCAGTCGGATCGTTTTGCGGTTTCCCTGATTCCGCATACCGCAAAAGTCACAGTTCTGGGCGAAAAACGCACGGGTGATATCGTCAATCTGGAGACGGATATCATCGGAAAGTATGTAGAGAAACTGATGAAGCCCACTGTGGAAGAGACAAAACAGAAATCAGGAATTACGATGGAATTTTTAGCCGAAAACGGCTTTTGATAACCCGAAAAGGAGGAATACAATGGGTGATTTTAATACCGTAGAAGAAGCACTTGAGGAGCTTCGCAAGGGACATCTGATCATGGTGATCGATGACCCGGATCGAGAAAATGAAGGAGATCTGATCTGCGCGGCGGAGTTTGCGACAACCGAGAATGTCAACTTCATGGCGATGCATGCAAAGGGATTGATTTGTATGCCGATGAGTCAGGCGTATATTGAGAAGCTGCATCTGCCGCAGATGGTGAGCTACAACACAGATAACCATGAGACTGCGTTTACAGTGTCCATTGATCATGTGGATACGACAACAGGAATCTCGGCAGCAGAGCGGTCACTGACGGCGATGAAGTGTGTGGAAGACGGCGCCAAGCCGGAGGACTTCAGACGACCGGGACACATGTTTCCACTGCTGGCAAAAGCAGGCGGCGTCCTGGAGCGGGAAGGACATACCGAGGGCACTGTGGATCTGTGCCGTCTGGCCGGACTGAAGGAATGCGGTCTGTGCTGTGAGATCATGCGGGATGATGGAACGATGATGCGTACCACAGAGCTGTTGGAGAAGGCAAAAGAATGGAATCTGAAGATCATCACGATCAAGGATCTGCAGCAGTACCGCAAGGTACATGATAAACTGGTGGAGCAGGTGGCGGTGGCGAATCTTCCGACCAAATACGGTGAGTTTCGTGCCTACGGATATCAGAATACACTCAACGGTGAGCATCACATCGCGCTGGTGAAAGGTGACATCGGCGATGGAAAAGATGTACTTTGCCGTGTGCATTCGGAGTGCCTGACCGGTGACTGCTTTGGCAGCCTGCGCTGTGACTGCGGAGAACAGCTTGCGGCAGCCATGCAGCAGATTGAAAAGGAAGGTCGGGGAATCCTGCTGTATATGAGACAGGAAGGCCGGGGAATCGGACTGCTCAATAAATTAAAAGCTTATGCGTTGCAGGAAGAGGGCATGGATACCCTGGATGCGAATCTGGCGCTGGGATTTGCGGGAGATCTGCGTGAGTACTACATTGGGGCGCAGATTCTTCGGGATCTGGGAGCAAAGGAGCTTCGCCTGCTGACCAATAATCCGGATAAGGTCTATCAGTTGGAGGGCTTTGGAATCGACATTGTAGAGCGTGTGCCAATCCAGATGAAGCCGAATGTGCATGATATTTTTTATCTGAAGACAAAAGGAAAGCGAATGGGGCATATCTTAGATATCAATCAATAAAAAATGAACAGAAACGGAAAGGAGAAATATAAAATGAATGTTTTTGAAGGAAAAGTAATCTCAGAGGGAATCAAGGTTGGAATCGTGTGCGCGCGGTTTAACGAATTTATCGTGTCAAAGCTTCTGGGCGGATGCGAGGATACACTGATCCGTCATGGCGTGAAGGATGAGGATATTGACGTGGCATGGGTGCCGGGCGCATTTGAGATCCCGCTGATCGCATCAAAGATGGCAAAAAGCGGAAAATACGATGCGGTGATCGCTCTTGGCGCAGTCATCCGGGGAAGCACCAGTCACTATGATTATGTGTGCGCGGAAGTATCAAAGGGAGTGGCAACGGTATCATTAAACAGCGACATCCCAGTGATGTTTGGTATTCTGACAACCGATACGATCGAGCAGGCCATCGAGCGTGCCGGAACAAAGGCAGGAAACAAGGGAGCCGATTGCGCGCAGGGTGCGATTGAGATGGTCAACCTGATCCGTGCGCTGGAGAAATAGTTGCAGGGGAAGGCTTTTACTTGACTTTTTTACTGTACTGTAATAAAATTTGGTTATTACAAGGGCGTAATGGATAGACCACTGCGCTCTTTTTTTGAGAAAAGAGAAAAAAGGAGTAGAAAAATGGAGACAATTGGTAGCATTATCAAAGCCATAGACGATTTCGTCTGGGGACCTGCGATGCTTGTTCTGCTTGTCGGAACAGGAATTCTGCTGACGGTCCGTACCCGGTTTTTATCATGGAGAAATCTGGGCTATGCGATCAAGAGCACGTTGAGTAAAGAGGCACGCAAAAAAGGAGACGGCGAGGGAGATATCTCTCCATTCTCAGCATTGACGACTGCGCTTGCGGCTACGATCGGAACGGGAAATATCGTCGGTGTGGCGACAGCAATGGTATCCGGTGGTCCGGGAGCACTGGTATGGATGTGGATCTCTGCCTGCTTTGGACTGACTTCAAAGTTTTCGGAGTGTATGCTTGCGATCAAATATCGTGAGGTCAATGAAATGGGCGAGATGTCCGGCGGACCGATGTACGTCATGAAAAAACGTCTCGGTGGCAAAGGCGGAGCGATACTTGGATGGTTGTTTGCATTGTTTGCGGTCATCGCATCCTTTGGAATCGGGAACCTGACACAGGGAAATTCGATTGCGGATGCATTACATAATACGTTTTCCGTTCCGACAGCAGTCACCGGTGTGATCGTGACCTTGCTTGTATTATTTATCGTAGTCGGAGGAATTAAATCGATCTCAAAGGTATCCTCTGTGGTAGTTCCTCTGATGGCAATTTTCTACATGATCGGTGGAATCATCGTCATTCTCATTAATTTTCGGAATGTGCCGGCAGGACTTGCCATGATCTTTCGAATGGCGTTTTCCGTAAAAGCAGTTGGAGGCGGATTGTGTGGATCGATCGTCGCTTCGATGATGAATGCCATGAGATACGGAGTTGCCCGTGGTGTATTCTCCAATGAGGCCGGTATGGGTTCTGCAGCGATCACAGCGGCAGCAGCGAGAACCGATCATCATGTGCGTCAGGCATACATCAACATGACCGGAACCTTCTGGGATACAATCGTGGTATGCACGATTACCGGACTTTGTATCGCATCATCCGGATGCCTTGGCATGTTGGATGCAGCCGGTGATCCGGTCAAAGGATCGGCACTGACTATTGCGGCTTTCCAGTCTGCGCTGGGACCGATCGGTGGATGGATCGTTACGGTAGGTATTGCGCTGTTTGCGTTTTCGACGATTCTCGGCTGGGAGTACCACGGTGAGAAAGCGTGGGAGTATCTGTTTGGAACACATGCTTACAATATGGTTTATCGGATTGCGTTTTCGGCAGTTGCCTTTGTCGGATGTACCACAGCGTTGGATATCGTATGGAACTTCTCGGATATTGCGAATGCTTTGATGGCAGTTCCAAACCTGATCTGCATGATCATCTTAAGCAAGGAGATCGCGGATGATATGATCGCTTTTCAGTCTGAGATCAAGGCGAAAAAGAATCGTTGATTGTTCGGATTTAGAAAAAACGAAGATAGGAACGAAAAAGAAGTCTGAAATTGTCGCAGGCTTCTTTTTTATTGTAGAAAAATGGCAATTTTTTTGGTATATTAGTAGAGGTGCTGTCGGTTGGGGTGTCCGAAGGGAGAAAAACGTTTCGGACCATCGACAGCGATATGACGATGAGAGGAGAAACGTATGTATGCCGGTATTTGATTTTAATAGTTCGAATGACAAGAAGGAACCTGTAGAGATTACATATACAACTTTTCGTTCTGATGAACCGGAGGCATCTGCCGAGAAACCGATTCTGCTTTTGGACAATCAGGTGAGACAGTGGAAGCATCATTCCAGCGGTATTTTTACCAATCCCTGCAAAAGTACGACGTTTGAATTTGACGAGGAGGACGGAACGGTCAGTGCCAATATTCTGAAGATCGATTCGCGTTTTGTGAGTCTGCTTCGCTGGATGGGAGAAAATCATATCCACGTGCGTCTGTCGGGAGAAAACCGTCCGGAAGGATATGCGGTCTATAAAATTCGTGAGATTGCCTTTGGCGGGGCGACCAAGCTGTCTGCGGAAGACGGCTTTTTGCAGTTTATGATCGAGCGTCTCTTTGCCAGCAATGCACCGGCAGAGGAACAAGAGGATGATGAGCAGGAAGAAGAAGGCGATGATATGAAGCTTACCAGTATTCAGAGCATCACCGATTTTATGACCTGTGCGGGACGCACTCTGCCGGATAATATCCGGCTTTGGGCAAGAAGAAATCTGGCGGTGGCAAAAAGTCATGAGGTGTCGCCGGAGGAGCGCAGACACGCGCAGCGTGCCCTGTCCATGATGATGAATATTCAGTGGAAAAATAATTATTTTGAATCGATTGATCCAGTGGAGGCCCGTCGGATTCTGGATGAAGAACTCTACGGAATGGAGCGTGTCAAACAGCGTATCATTGAGACGATCATACAGATCAACCGAACCCATACCCTTCCGGCATACGGTCTGCTTTTGATCGGACCTGCGGGAACTGGAAAATCCCAGATCGCCTACGCAGTGGCAAGAATCTTAAAGCTGCCGTGGACGACACTGGATATGAGCTCGATCAATGATCCGGAGCAGCTGACCGGAAGCTCGCGTATTTATGCCAACGCGAAACCGGGTATCATTATGGATGCCTTTTCGCAGGCCGGAGAGTCGAACCTGGTGTTTATCATCAATGAGCTGGATAAGGCGGCTAATGGAAAAGGAAACGGCAATCCGGCAGATGTATTGCTGACACTGTTAGACAATCTCGGATTTACGGATAACTATATGGAGTGTATGATTCCTACCGTGGGTGTCTATCCGATCGCCACGGCAAATGATAAGGACATGATCAGCGCCCCCCTGATGTCGCGTTTTGCGGTCATTGATATCCCGGATTACACGAGAGAAGAAAAGAAGATCATCTTCTCGAAATTTGCGCTGCCGAAGGTGCTTAAGCGCATGAGCATCCGACCGGAGGAATGTATCGTGACAGAGGATGGACTGGATGCCATCGTCGATAATTTTGCGGGACCTTCGGGCATTCGTGATCTGGAGCAGGCGGCGGAGCACATTGCGGCAAATGCCTTGTATCAGATCGAAGTTGACCATGTGTCTTCCGTGACCTTTGATGCGCAAATGGTACTGCGGATGCTGGGGTAATCACACAAGCTCAGGGAAATAGAAGAAATAAAAGAAATACGAAAAGTGAAACAAAAGTGAAACGAGATCTTACGACCGGAAGTATCGGAAAAACAATTGCATATTTTAGTGTCCCTTATTTATTGTCTTATTTGTTGCAGACCCTGTATGGTATGGCGGATTTATTTATCATCGGACAGTTTTGCGGGGTGGAGGACACTACAGCTGTGTCCATCGGAAGTCAGGTCATGCATATGCTGACGGTGATGATCGTCGGTCTGGCGATGGGCTCGACGGTGATGATCGCCCGCTTTGTCGGAGGAAAAAAAGAAAAGGAAATGCGGCTTGCAGTCGGCAATACGGTGACTTTATTTGCAGGCGTGTCAATCGTATTACTGTTTGTTTTGCTACTGCTTGTCCATCCGATTGTGTCTGTGATGTCGACCCCCGATGAAGCGGTGTCCGGGACGGTTGCCTATCTCACGATCTGTTTTATCGGCGTACCGGCCATCGTTGCCTATAATATCATCAGCTCCATTTTCCGCGGGATGGGTGATTCCAAAAGCCCGATGTATTATATTGCGATTGCCTGCGGATGTAATATTTTGCTGGATCTGTTGTTCATCGGGAAATTATCCATGGGTGCCGCGGGCGCGGCACTTGGTACCACGATCGCACAGGCGATCAGTGTCGTCATCTCCCTTGTCATGATCTGGAAACGAAAGATGATCGGTGATATCACAAAAACCGATTTTCAGCCGCAAAAAGAGATGATGA
The DNA here is from genome assembly GCA_022768825.1 of Lachnospiraceae bacterium. Taxonomy (GTDB): domain Bacteria; phylum Bacillota; class Clostridia; order Lachnospirales; family Lachnospiraceae; genus W0P33-017. The sequence goes on along the minus strand of JALEJB010000078.1, from coordinate 33,404 downwards.
AAAATATCTTCAAGGTCGGTTTTCCTGTTTCGATGCAGGACGGATTTGTGCAGATCTCTTTTTTGATCATCACGGTATTTGCAAACCAGCGCGGATTAAATGATGCGGCAGCAGTGGGAGTGGTGGAAAAGCTGATCGGAATTCTGTTTCTGATTCCGTCCACGATGCTGTCTACGGTTTCGGCACTGGCGGCTCAAAATATCGGGGCCGGTCGGCATGACCGCGCAAAGCAGATTCTGCGCTATGCCCTCGGGATTGCGGTGGGATTTGGCGTGGCAGCGTCGCTGGCGATGCAGGTGTTGGCGGAACCGGCAGTCGGGTTGTTTGTGGATGATCAGACGGTGCGCATACTGGGTGGACAGTATATGCGAAGCTATGTGTGGGACTGCGTATTTGCAGGTATGCATTTCTGCTACAGCGGATATTTCTGCGCTTATGGCCGGTCAAATCTGTCGTTTCTGCACAATGCGATCTCGATTCTGTTTGCCAGAATTCCCCTCGCATATTTCGCTTCTGTATATTTTACCGACTCGCTTTTTCCGATGGGATGTGCGGCACCGATTGGATCGGTTTTGTCGGTCATCGTCTGTGTCATTGCCCTGCGCTGGATGTTGCGAGCAAAGAAATAAAAAATTGCGAAACTCATGAATTACGTAAATAGGGAATACGTAGTCACATGTATCTGACAGGTACTTTGGAGCGGCTGGTACTTAGTGACCGTATTTTGGTCACTTATGTACCATTGCCAGCGACAAGTAGCGAGAGCGTGCCTGTGATACATGTGCTCGTATGACCCGAAACGTGATTTCATAAAAAGAGGTAACAGAAGATGGAAAACAAACATTATCAGTACAAACGTATCTTTATGTTCTGGGCAGGAGCACTGTTCGTTGCCATTCAGACCGGAATGTACGCATGGCTATGGTACAATCAGCATGCGCCAAACATGAAGATCCAGTATTACCGCAGAGGAGACTGGGCAGTCATCGCCCTGTATGCCCTGATGGCTGTCCTGTTTCTGAAAATATTCGGCGGCTTCAAGGTGGGCTATCTGAGAAATATGGACGTCCTGTACGGACAGGCACTGGCGATCCTGTTTCAAAATGGTGTCGCATACCTGCAGCTCTCCCTGCTGGGTCTGTGGAAGTTCGGTACACATATCGAGACCTTCATCTATCTGATGATCGCCGAAGGAATTCTCGCGCTGGTATGGACACTGACGACCCGCTATATCTACGCCAGACTGTATCCGCCGCATCAGATGCTGTTTATCTACGGGGATATCGATCCGAGCAATCTGGTGAGTAAGCTCGCTCGCAGACGCGACCGCTACCAGATCAAAGAAATGATTAATCTAAATGAAGGCATGGATGCCATCATGGACAAGATCCTGACCTATGACACGATCCTGATCGGCGATATTCCATCCCACGAGAGAAACGAATTTCTCAAATTCTGCTATTGGAATGACATCCGCTGCTATAGCGTGCCAAAGATCTCGGATATCATGATCACGGGAGCCTTTCGCATCGACCTGTTCGACAGTATTCTGATGCTGTCGCGAAACAACGGGCTGACATTTTTCCAAAGCTTTGCAAAACGCGCGATGGACATCATTATTTCACTAATTGGTATTATACTGGCATCACCGATTATGATCATCATCGCAATCGCCATCAAGCTGTATGACGGCGGCCCGGTCTTTTACTCCCAGGAGCGGCTGACCAAGGATGAGAAACCGTTTCAGATCATGAAGTTTCGAAGCATGATCGTCGAATCCGAGAAAAAAGGCGCGAGACTGGCAGCAGCCGACGACGACCGCATCACACCGGTAGGAAAGATCATCCGCAGAACACATTTTGATGAACTGCCACAGCTGTTTAACATCTTAAAAGGCGACATGGCATTTGTCGGACCGCGGCCGGAGCGCAGGGAGATCTTTGAACAGTACGAGGAGAGTATTCCCGAGTTCAAATTCCGACTGAAGATGAAAGCGGGCCTGACCGGCTACGCACAGGTATACGGTCAGTACAATACCGTGCCCTATGACAAATTAAAGCTTGACCTGACCTATATTGAAAACTATAATCTATGGCTGGATATCAAACTCTGTTTTCTGACAGTCAAGATCCTGTTTCAGAAAGAAAAATCAGAAGGCGTCGACAATACGCAGACGACCGCGCTGAAAGGATAGCATATGGCAGCAAGAGTAACGGTGATCATACCGGCATACAATGCAAGTGAATATATCGCCAACGCCGTGCATTCGGCACTGGATCAGGAAGATCTGCCACCGGACGAGATCGCGGTCATCATCATCGACGACAAGAGTCCTGACCGGGAAAAACTGGATGAGGCACTCCGCCCCTTTGCGGACGATCCGCAGGTGACGATCCTGCACAATGAGACAAACATGGGGGCAGCAGAAAGCCGCAACCGGGCCATCGATCTGGCGCAGTCAGAGTATGTCGCGTTTCTGGACGCAGACGACTGGTGGGAACCGGACAAGCTGGCAGCGCAGCTTCGGCTGTTGGACGAGCAGCCGCAGCTTCCCCTATGCTGCAGCGGACGCATGCTGCACGCACCGGACGGCACACCGGTCGGACGAACGATCGGCGTACCGGACAGGATCAGCTATGACATGCTCCTACGTACCAATCTGATCCCCTGCGGATCGGTGGTGATGCGGACAAGGATCGCGAAGGAATTTCACATGACCAACGCCGAATTCCACGAAGACTATATCTTGTGGCTGCGGGTGCTGAAAAAATACGGAAACGCAGCGGCGATCAACGAACCGCTGCTCCATTGCAGACTGAGTGAAGGCGGTAAGTCCCGCAACAAATTCAAGTCGGCGAGGATGCAGATCGGCTGTTACCGGGTCATGGGGATCGGAATCTTCAAAAGCCTGTACTACTTCGCCTGCTACGCAGTCAACGGCGTCAAAAAATACTACACGTAAATCTGTCATAAAACACAAAAAAGAAAGAAACCAATATGAAGATATATATATGTTCTGGTTGCGGATGGCTGCGTGTTGTCTCAAGACGGAAGGAAGTCGAATGCTTCCGGTGTGGACAGGAAATGCAGCAATCCAGATTGACCTATGAGAAATACACACAGATGAGTGAGCAGGAGCGGGACGATTATGTACAAAGATGGCTGCTGCTGCACCCGAAGGAATCATAGATATACAATTTTATAGGCAATCCTAATGATTTCCTATGAAACCAAAAGCATGCGCATGAGAAGGAATAAGACATGTACAAAAAAGGACCAACCGGCTGGATGAAGCACTGGGATTTTACCCTGCTTGACATATTGATTCTCCAGTTTGCATACACAATTGCATATATGCTCAGACACGGACTGATCCTGCCATACAGCCATCAGGCCTATCAGAGGATGGCTGTCATCATGGTGCTCATCGATCTGGTCATCGTATTTTTTACCGAAGCCTATAACGGGATCATTCACCGCACACTGGGACAGGAACTGAAGCAGTGCGTGGTGAACGGAACCGAGATCTTCATGGGCATGAACCTGTATCTGATCGCCACCAAGCAGGTAGAGATCTTCTCCCGTACGGTGCTGTTTTTGTTCTGGGGACTGCTCATCATACTGCTGTGGATATCGCGGACGATCTTAAAGCATGTGATCCGCAAAAGACTGCGCAGTACGAAACGGCAATCCGAGATGATCGTCGTCACGATGGATGAATATGCCGAAGAGATCTTAAAAGAATTTCGCCGGGAGCCTTATCGTGAATTCAATATTCAGGGAGTGGTCATCATCGACCGGCCGAGAAAAGGCGAGACGATCTGTGGCACGCAGGTCGTTGCAAATGCGGATGACTTCTTTGATTATGTAAAACGGAATGTCGTGGATGAAGTATTTGTAAACGGCAATACGAGAGAAAGCACCGAAGCTTTCACGCAGGAACTGCTTGAGATGGGGATCACGGTACACTATAATCTGGTCAACCAGAGAAAACTCGTATCCGATCGTATGGTACAGCGCTGCGGAAGCTTTCTGGTGCTGACGGCAAGTATGCATATCGCATCCCCGTCCAAGCTGTTTCTCAAGCGGGCAATGGATATCGCAGGAAGTCTGGTGGGTCTTTTGATCACGGGAGTGGCATACATGATCGTCGCACCGGTCATCAGGAAACAGGCACCCGGACCGATCTTTTTTTCACAGGAGCGTGTCGGGCAGAACGGCCGCCGCTTCAAGCTGTACAAATTCCGTTCCATGTATGTGGATGCGGAAGCACGCAAGGCAGAGCTCATGGAGCAAAACGAGATGGACGGTCTCATGTTCAAGATGAAGGACGATCCGCGCATTTTTCCGTTCGGAAAGGTCATGCGAAAATATTCCATCGACGAGCTGCCGCAATTCTGGAATGTGCTAAAAGGCGATATGTCACTGGTAGGTACACGTCCGCCGACCGTGGACGAATTTGAACAATATGATGTACATCACAAGGCAAGACTCGGATACAAGCCGGGAATTACCGGGCTGTGGCAGGTCAGCGGCAGAAGTGATATCACGGATTTTGAAGAGGTGGTGAGACTGGACACATCCTACATCACCGAATGGTCGCTGGGCCTGGATTTCGCGATACTCGTCAAAACGATACAGGTCGTCATCAGCGGAAAAGGATCGGAATAGGAACGAATTGAAATCAGGAAAGGATCGGAAGAGATGTTGGATCTGACAATTTCCATCGTGAATTATCACAATGAAGAAGATATCCGGACAATGGTTGCCACCATCGAGCAGTATACGCCCCGGGAGATTACCAAGAAGATCTATCTCATAGACAATGGGGACAGTACAGCACTGACAGAAATCGCAAAGCCCTACGGGGATGTCACAGTCATCAAAAGTTCGGGAAATATCGGATTTGGCAGAGGACACAATCAGGTGCTCGCGCAGCTGGACAGCAGGTATCACGCGATCGTGAATCCGGATATCGTGCTGACCGAGGACGCTTTTACCCCGTTGATCCAATATATGGATACGCATCCTCTGACCGGTATGACGATTCCACGGATCCTCGATGACGAGGGAAAACTCATGTCCGTATACCGCAAGGACCCGACAGTGGGAGATATGATCCTTCGCCGTCTGCCGGGGATGAAAAAACGAAAAGCCGCGCATACGCTTCAGGATGAAGATTACACGAAGCCATTTGAAGTGCCGTTTGCCCAGGGAAGCTTCCTCGTCGTCCGCACAAAGCTGTACCGGGAGATCGGTGGATTTGATGAGCGCTATTTTCTGTATATGGAAGACGCCGACCTGTGCCGGACGATCCGCGCCAAAGCGAAGATCGAATATGTACCCTACGCAAGTGTCATCCATCACTGGGAGCAGGCATCCGGGAAAAGTATCAAGTTCTTGCGGATTCATCTGCATTCCATGAGGCAGTATTTTCAGAAGTGGGGATGGAGATTATTATGAATCAAAAAAAAATATCCGTAGCACTGGCAAGCTACAACGGACAAGCCTATATCGCGCAGCAGATCGAATCGATCCTGCAAAATCTGAGGCCGCAGGACGAATTGTGGATCAGTGACGACGGCTCTCTGGACAACACCATTCATATTTTAGCGGAATATCAGAAAAAGGATGCCCGCGTGCACCTGTGTCAGGGACCCGGGCAGGGAGTAAAGCAGAATTTTGCCAATGCCATCAGCCATACGACCGGTGACATCATCTTACTGTCAGATCAGGATGACATCTGGGCAGACAATAAGGTAGAACGTGTACTGGAAGCCTTTGAAACAAGCAAAAAGAAGCTGGTCGTTCATGATGCCGCGGTGGTGAAAGCGGATGGACAAACGCAGCTTGCCCCTTCATTTTTCAAGCTGCGGGGCAGCGGAGCAGGGGTGCTGAAAAACATATGGAAAAACACCTATATCGGCTGCTGCATGGCATTTTCCGCAAGCCTCAAGCCTCTGATCCTTCCGATACCGGAAGATATCGAGATGCATGATCAGTGGATCGGCGTGCTCTGTGATCAATACGCAGGCGGTTCTTACTTCCTGCCGGAGACACTGATCCGGTACAGACGTCACGATGCCAATGCATCCGCAATGAAGCATTATCCACTCGGTCGGATGATCAAAAACCGGGTGAACTTCATCCGCAACCTCAAGCGGGTCTCACCGTCAAAGGCGCAGGGCATGGAAATGTAGTTGACATCTCGCATTACATGGTCTAAACTTGAATGGTCTGAATTTCATTTTGTTGCATTTGCTCTGCAAATACAACACAATGTTGGGAGAATACACAATGGGAAAAAAGAATAAAAAAGAACAGAAAGGGCCACAGACTCCGGTCGAGCAGAAAAAGGCTCTCAAGAAAAAACGAAGAAAAAGAAAACTGATCATGCTGGTCGTAGAAGTCATCCTTCTGCTGATCGTACTGGCGGCATTGTATGTCGTCAATACATTAAACAAGATCCAGAAGGCACCGACCCTTGAACCGGAAGAGCTTCATATCAATGAAGACATCTCGGAAGAGACGCAGGAACTCTTAAAAGGCTTTGAGGATGTCGCAATCTTCGGCGTAGACAACCGTTCCAACGGCAACACGGATTCCGGAAACAGCGATGTCATCATGGTGGCAAGTATCAACAACGACACGAAGGAAGTCAGGCTCATCTCTGTCTATCGAGATACGTTCTTAGACAGTGACGCGGGACTGGACAGCTCGCCAAACTTCCATAAAGCAAACCGCGCTTATGCAAAAGGCGGAGCAGAGCAGGCTGTGCGTATGTTAAACGCGAACTTAGACCTGGATATCCGGCATTACATGACCGTAGACTTTGCGGCAGTGACAAAGGTCATTGACCTGTTAGGCGGCGTAGAAGTAGAAGTCGACTCCGCAGAGTTAAAATGGATCAACGGATACATCAATACGACCGGACAGGTCACCGGCAAACCAAGCTCATACCTGAGCGCACCGGGCACTTATACGCTGGACGGAACACAGGCGACCGCGTATTGCCGGATCAGATACACCGCGGGCAACGATTATGCGCGGGCAGAGAGACAGAGAGAAGTACTTACCCAGATCGTCAAAAAAGCCAAAAGTTGTGACATCTCCACCATCAACAAGATCATCAACGAAGTATTGCCGGATGTGTCAACCAACTATACCAATATGCAGATCCTGACTATGGCATCCAGCATGCTCAGCTATGAACTGGTGGGAACCGCAGGATATCCGTTCAGCAAATACGGCGCAAGCTTAGGCGGCAGCAAGGGTGACGTGGTCATCCCGGCAGATGCCGTGTCCAACGTGCGCGCATTGCATAGATATCTGTACGACGACAATACCTATGTGCCGAGTGCAACCGTCACAAATTATAGCTCACTCGTGGAGCAGACCTATGGACCGACCTTTGACAAGGGCGACAATCCGGAGGCAGTAACCGGCAGCGGAGTCATCGAAGAGGATGACTTTGACGGCGACAGATCAAGCGAATAGAATAATCATATAAGGGAGCATAAACCGTGCTCCCTTATTGTAGCATAAGTGGAAAAAACTGATAGGAGGCTAAAACTATGTGCGGAATCGTAGGATACATCGGAGAGGAGCAGGCAGCGCCGATCCTGTTAGACGGATTAGCAAAACTGGAATACAGAGGATATGATTCAGCCGGAATGGCAATCTATGACGGCGAAAAGATCAATATACAAAAATCGATGGGACGCTTAAAGGTATTAAGCGAGCTGACCCATGACGGCAGCACGATGCCGGGCTGCATCGGAATCGGACACACCCGCTGGGCCACCCACGGAGAACCCAGTGACGCCAATGCGCATCCGCATTTTAATGAGTCAAAGACCATCGCCGTGGTGCACAACGGAATCATCGAAAACTATGTCAAGCTCAAGAAAAAATTGACCGACAAAGGCTATCAGTTTTTATCCGAGACAGATACCGAGGTGGTAGCACACCTCTTAGACTACTATTACAAGAAAAACGAAGAGAAACCGGATCGCATCATCGAGACCATCACCAAGGTCATGCACCGGGTAGAAGGCTCGTATGCCCTGGGCATCATCTTTCAGGATCAGCCGGACCGGGTATACGCGCTGCGCAAGGATTCGCCGCTGATCGTCGGAAAAGGCGCACACGGCAACCTGATCGCATCCGATGTACCGGCGGTACTCAAATACACCAGAGACGTGTATTTCATCGACAATGAGGAGATCGCATGCCTGACCAAAGAGGAGATCTCCTTTTTCAACAGCGACGGAGAATCCATCGAAAAAACCAGCAAAAGAATTGACTGGGATATCAACGCCGCAGAAAAAGGCGGCTATGAGCATTTCCTGTTAAAAGAGATGTATGAGCAGCCAAAGACAGTACGGGATACGTTAAATCCGAGGATCAAAGACGGACAGATCGTCATCGAAGAACTGGGCATGACCGACGAGGAGATTTGCGCCATCAACCGCATCCATATCGTAGCCTGCGGAAGCGCTTATCATACAGGCGTGACAGCAAAATACATCATGGAGGGACTGGCAAGGATTCCGGTAGAAGTGGATCTCGCCAGCGAATTCCGTTACAGAAATCCGATCCTGCAAAAAAATGATCTGGTCATCATCATCAGCCAGTCCGGAGAAACCGCCGATTCCCTGGCAGCCCTTCGCGAAGCAAAGGAGCAGGGCATCACGACACTGGGAATCGTCAATGTGGTAGGAAGCTCCATCGCCAGAGAAGCAGACCGCGTCATGTATACATGGGCAGGGCCGGAGATCTCCGTAGCCACCACCAAAGCATATTCCGCACAGCTCATCGCGCATTATCTGCTGGCCATTCATTTTGCAAAAGTCAAAGGAATGATCACAGACGAAAAAGTAGCAGATATGATCACCGAACTCAAGGCGCTGCCGGCACAGATCGAGATGCTTTTGGCAAATAAAGAAAAGATCCAGAAGATGGCAAACCGCTATGTGGGTGCCAAGGATGTCTTTTTCATCGGGCGCGGTATCGACTATGCCATCGGACTGGAAGGCTCACTCAAGCTCAAAGAGATCTCCTACATCCATTCGGAAGCCTATGCGGCAGGCGAATTAAAGCACGGAACCATCTCGCTGATCGAGGAAGGAACACTGGTGATCTCACTGGTCACACAGAAGGACCTGTACTTAAAGACCATCAGCAACATCGTAGAAGTGCGTTCCCGCGGAGCCGTCGTATTTGCAGTCACCAATGAAGACAACACAGAGATCGAGAAAAATGCCGATTATGTGATCTATGTGCCACAGACCAATAAGTACTTCACCAACTCCCTGGCCATCGTACCACTGCAGCTATTTGCATATTACGTATCCATCGGCAGAGGCTGTGATGTAGACAAACCGAGAAATCTCGCAAAATCCGTAACGGTAGAATAATCCATTTTTTTGTCATATTTAAAACACATTTTAGACACAGACAGAAATTACATTATATATAACGATTCGGAGAAGTTACATCGGGATGAAGCGTTAGCGAAATCGAGATGTGGATCTGAATCATTACAATTTCAAATTCAGAAAGAAGGCAAAAACCATGGATAACAATTACAACGGAAATTACAACATAGACCCGGACAACAACAGTTACAATTATACGGGCAGCAATGACGAAACACAGACAACATATGGCTCCTACACTCAGCCAACGGTAGATGCGGCCTATACGAGCAATAGTCAGACCGGAACCAATGACCGGTACTATAGTCCGTACGAACGAGGCACACAGAATTCGACACCAAAGAAAAAAGGCGGATTTTTCAAGACATTAGCCAAAACAGCATGTATCGCAGCCGTCTTTGGACTGGTATCCGGAAGCATCTTCGGTGCAGTCAATTACTTCATACCGGGTGACCTGAGTACTACCGTAGCAGTCAACGATGATAAAGACAGCAGTGGAGGGGACGCACTGGTCACCACCGGCAAGGACAATGGTCTGAAGAGTACGCAAAATAGCATCGCGGCAGTGCAGACCTCGGCGACCAATATCAGCGGCATCGTAGAAGATGTCATGCCATCCATCGTAGCGATCACCAACATGAGCCAGACACAGGTGCAGAACTGGTTTGGTCAGGTGCAGCAGTACGAAAGCGAGTCTGCGGGAAGCGGGATCATAGTCAGCGAAGATGATGAGAGCCTCTATATCGCGACAAACAATCATGTGGTACAGGATGCCACGACCCTGACCGTGCAGTTCTGTGATGACACCACAGCAGCCGCAGAGGTGAAGGGAACAAGCTCAGCCAATGACCTTGCAGTTGTTGAGGTCAAGAAAAAAGATATCGACAAAGACACCTTATCGACGATCAAGATCGCAACCATCAACAAAGACGGAAACGAAAAAGTCGGCGAGCAGGTCATCGCCATCGGAAATGCGTTGGGATACGGACAGTCCGTGACACAGGGAATCATCAGTGCGTTGGATCGGGAAGTATCCGCAAGCGACAACACTACCGGAGAGACCACTACCGCCACACTGACCCAGACCGATGCCAGCATCAACCCGGGTAACTCCGGCGGAGCACTTTTAAACCTCAAAGGTGAAGTCATCGGCATCAACTCAGCCAAATACGGCGGAGATTACGTAGATGGCATGGGCTTTGCGATCCCAATGAAGACCGCAGCCAATATCATCAACGAGCTGATCGTCAGAGAAAAGGTAGAAGAGTCACAGACTGCCTACTTGGGAATCTCAGGCATAGACGTAACAAATGATGTGGCAAAAGCATACAATATGCCCACAGGAATTTATGTGGCAAAAGTATACAACGGAAGTGCCGCAGACACTTACGGACTGATGAAAGGAGATATCATCACCCACTTTGCCGGACAAAAGGTAGAATCCATGGAAGCACTTCAGGAACTGATGCAGTATCACGCAGCAGGAACCGAAGTCACCATCACCGTAGCCCGCGCCAATATGGGCAGCTACGAAGAAGTAGAGATCAATATGGTTCTTGGAAGCAAGAATTAAACGAGTACCCCTCGGCACAGCTGTGCCGGGGGATTTTTATATTTTAGTGCGTGAGATTGCGCACCTCCACTTAACAATCACACCAAATTCTGCCATCCCTTGAATTTGCTGCCAGCTTATGCTAAACTTACCATGTTAAACAAGCAAATTTTGCATGGACCGATAGAAAGCGGAGGACTCCCAAATGAAAAAGAAAAAAATCGTCATTGCGCTCGGACATGATGCCCTCGGAACCACACTTCCGGAGCAGAAGATCGCAACAAAAAATACAGCCAAAGCAGTCGCAGACTTCATCAACGACGACTGTCAGGTCATCATCACCCACAGCAACGGACCACAGGTCGGCATGATCCATACCGCAATGAGCGAATTCGCCCGCCTGTATCCCGAATACACCAACACACCGATGAGCGTCTGCTCAGCTATGAGCCAGGGCTACATCGGCTACGATCTGCAGAATGCCATCCGCACCGAACTGTTAAATCGCGGCATCTATAAACCGGTAGCCACGATCCTGACGCAGGTGACAGCAGACCCGTATGACGAAGCATTTTACGAGCCAACGAAGGTCATCGGACGTATCATGAGCCGGGAAGACGCCGACGCAGAAGAGAAAAAAGGCAATCACGTCACAGCAGTGGAAGGCGGATACCGCAGAATCGTAGCGGCACCAAAGCCCATCGACATCGTAGAGATCGATTCGATCCGTGCCCTCATCGACGCGGATCAGGTCGTCATCGCCTGCGGTGGCGGCGGAATCCCGGTATTATCCCAGGGACATAATCTGCAGGGAGCCAGCGCAGTCATTGAAAAAGACCTGGCGGCAGCCAGACTGGCAGATCTCGTGGACGCAGACGAACTGATCATCCTCACCGGAGAGGAAAAGGTGTGCTTAAACTACGGCAAAGACGACCAGATCGCATTGGACGAGCTGACCGTCACACAAGCCGGGCAGTATATCGAAAACGGAGAGTTCGAAGAAGGAACCATCTTGCCAAAAATCGAAGCAGCCATCGACTTTATCGGTAACTCAGCGATCCGAAAAGCCATCATCACCAAGCTGGATGCAGCGAAAAAAACACTTGGTGGCACCGTTATTCACAAGTAAAAATACGTATTATATATCAGGATTTATAAGAATCCTGATAGGAACTGTGCTAAGAAGCCGCAGGAAAACTGCGACTTCTTTTGTGTTCTTTCATAGGAAATTCCGATGGATTTCCTATGAAACAAAAAGGATGCGAAGGACACACATAGGATAAAAAGTAATTTGGAGTTCTAAAACACGAAAGGAAAAATATGAAAGTACAAAAAATAATTACAACGCTGTTAGCAATGGCAATCACAGCAACTTCTGTGCAGATGCCTGTAAAAGCAGCAGCAACAGCAGCAGTCACCATGATACCGGAACAGACGATAGAAGCAGGCAATCAGACCGACAACAGCTACGGCTTCCTCGATGATCCGGGCGACGCAGTCAGTCAGGAAGACATCGATTATGCAGCAAGCCTGAACGCATCAACGGCAAAGCTTGCTGCGGTGGACGCCAAAGCCATTAAGCAAAATCCAAATGCCAATGACGGTCGATTCGTCATAGCACTTGATCCGGGACACGGAGGAACTGCCAGCGGAGCTGTAGCGGGCGACATCAAGGAAAAAGATATCAACCTCACCATCGCAAAATATCTCAAGCAGTACTTAGAAGAATACCGCGACGTAGAAATCTATATGACGAGAACCAAAGACGTGGATGTATCCTTGACCGACCGCGTCAAAAACGCCGTGGCCAACGGAGCAGACGTATTCATCAGCTTACATAACAATTCAGCAACCAACACAGATGCCAAGGGAGCAGTCGTTTTTTATCCAAACGAAAGCTATAACCCGGCACTCAATATAGAAGGAAAAGGATTGGCACAATCCATCCAGAACAATCTGGTAGCATTGGGATTGTACAACAGAGGAATCCAGGTGCGCAACTCCGAATCCGGAAACCGCTACGCAGACGGAAAATTAGCCGATTACTACAGCGTCATCTACAACTCCAAAAACAACGGCATCACAGGCATCATCGTAGAGCATGCATTTTTATCAAACGAAAGCGATCGGACAAAATATTTAAGCTCTAATGCCAAATTAAAAAAGCTGGCACAGGCAGATGCGGAAGGAATCGCAAGCTACTATAACCTCGTCTACAACAAGATCTCCAAGCCGGATATCGAGCTGTCGACACCGAGCAACCGGGGAATCCGGATCCGGACAACCCAGCAGGATGGTGCGGAAGGATACCGCATTTACCGATCAACCGAGGAAAACAGCGGATACGAAATGCTGGTAGACACCACATCCCCGGAATATGTGGACAAAAAGATCCAAGAAGGCGTGACCTATTACTACAAGATCAAGGCCTATACCACCAAGTCCAATAAGCGCGTGTACAGTACTTCCAGCAAAGCCGCGGGAGCATACACGATCGGAGGAACGACGATCACCGGAATCCGACAGACCACCAAAGGCAACTTTGTCATCAGTTGGGAGCCGTTCACAGGAAGCGACGGATTCGCAATCTATCGAAAGGAAGAAGACGGCGAATTCAAGCGATATGACACCGTCACGGACCCGGAAGCAACCAGCTATGTAGACAAAAAAGCGACAGACGGAGTTACCTATACCTATCAGGTATTGACGATTCATTATACCGGACAGGCAGTCGGATTCGGAAAAAGATCACAGGAAGTGACAGCTACCAAGGTACCGTCACCGGTGATCACAAAGCTCACAGTCAGAGACGACGGATATATCCGCATCGCATGGAAACAGCCGGTAGGCACCAGCAAGATGGTGCTGCAGAGAGCAACCGGCGCAGACGGCAAATTTACAACCATCGCAGAATTTGGTGCAGAGCATAAAGCAGCATATCTCGACAAGAATGTGCTGGTGGGACCGACCTACTATTATCGCACCGTAGCATATAACCAGAACGGACTTGTCAGCGGCTCCACCGGATATACGCCGGTGCAGTCAGTCTGCAATATGCAGCAGATGTCACTGTCCCATGCCGTATTATTAAACAGCGGCAAAGGCATCAAGATGCGCTGGACCACCGTCGCAGGCGCAGACGGCTATATCGTCTACCGCAGCACCAGACAGACCGGCGGCTACACACGAATCGCCAAGGTCAAAGGACAGGCAAACGATACCTACACAGACAACACCAGCGCAACGGTAGGGAAGGAATATTTCTATAAGGTAAAAGCTTACGTCACCAACGAAGAAGGAACCTTTTACAGTAATATCACACAGGCAAAATCAGCAATCGCCGGAACCGCGATCATGGGCAAGCCGAGCACAACGGTACAACAGATGGAGAAATTCTTTACAAACAGAGGCGGCAAGTATCCGAGTAATGTGTATTCAGCCTTTGGCGCAGCCACGCTGCGATCCTTCTGCCAGATCGTCTATGACGAAGCAGTCGCAGAAGGCGTGAGACCGGAAGTCGTCTTCGCGCAGATCTGTAAAGAAACCGGATTTTTGCGCTTCGGCGGAGACGTATCACCGGAGCAGTGCAACTTCGCCGGAATCGGAGCTACCGGAGGCGTGCCGGGCAACAGCTTCCCGAGCGTCGCAGTCGGCGTGCGTGCGCAGGTACAGCACCTCAAGGCATACGCCAGCGACAAAGACTTAAATCAGGAATGCGTCGATCCGAGATTTCAATATGTAAAGAGAAAGGCAGCCGTTTACGTTGAATGGCTCGGCATCAAAGAGAATCCGACCGGCGCAGGCTGGGCAACCGGAGTCAATTACGGCTACAGCTTGAGAGACGATTATCTCAAGCCATTGCTGGCAAGCTAGAATTTTGGGTTGAGAAAACCAGAAACATATGGTATAGTTGAAAGGAATTTTTTGGAAAACAAAGGAGACAGAGCATTGAGACACACAAAAAAATTAATTGTATCCATACTGATGTTTGCAATGATTTTTGCCAGCGTGCCGATGGGATTGTCATCGGAAACGGTAGATGTATTTGCCGCATCGAAAGGAGCTACATCACAGGATCCGATTACATTGAAATCGGGCAAGGCAGTCAGCGGCTCCTTATCTTCCAAGAAGATGCTGACCTACTACAGCCTGAAGACAAACGGTCTTGGCAAAATAAAAGTAGTGTTAGACGCTCCAAAGCTGGAAAGCGGTGTCGCACTGGAGATCCGTCAGAAGGGTGGCGAATGGTCACAGAAGAAAATATTTGATTATACCGCCAAGACAAAAGGCAAGAAAAAGGCACTGTCCTCCACCGTATATTTACCGGAAGGCAACTATCTGATCGTTGTGACCGGAGTGGGAACACCGGCGAAAGCAGTCAAATATAACCTGACTGCCACTGCTGTTGCCCAGAAAACACATGATTCTGAGCCGAACAACAACTCTTATGAGACGGCCCAGAAGCTGGATGTCAAAAACGGCACCCAGTATACGATGTTCCTTTCGACGAACTCAGAGCAGATCCAGAACATGTCAACAGATGTCATTGACTGGTTCCGCTTTACGATGACCGAAGAGAATGATGTCAGATTATATATCAAATGTGCGCCGAGAAGCAGTTATGTAAAAGTTGAGATATTTACATCCTTAAGTGATCTGAACAATCCGAGATTTGGTCCGATGGAAACTGCCAGCGGTGTACTGGATAAAACCCTGGATCTGGATCAGGGCGTGTATTATGTCAAAGTGACCCATGTGGGACCTGCCACCCAGATCCTGTACACGATATCGGCCCAGAGTATCAAGAGACCGAAAAAAGTCACCATAAGCGACGACACATTGACTCTGTGGAGCAAGAAGACGGAAGGAAGAAATACCTATCGCTTGTCAGCAACTGTCACACCGGACTATGCATTTAATAAAAAGGTAACATGGACAAGCAGCAATCCTAAAGTTGCAAAAGTCAATCAGTCAGGCGATGTCACCGGAGTTGGCGCAGGTACGGCAGTCATCAAAGCGACATCGAAGGCAAATAAGAGACTGTATGCCACCTGTAAAGTAACCGTAAAAAAGAAGACACTGGTTAAAAAGATCGCATTGGATCAGACTGTCGTGACACTGTGGAATAATATCGCAGGCGGCGCAACTACGGCAAAATTAAAAGCAACGATCAATCCATCCAATGCAAATAATAAAAAAGTAACCTGGAAATCAAGCAACACGGCAGTTGCTACGGTCAACGCAAAAGGTGAGATTACCGCAGTAGCACCCGGAACAGCGACAATTACAGTCACAGCAAAAGACAAGAGCAAGAAATCAGCAAGCTGTACAGTAACTGTCAAAAAATATGAAGCTCCAAAACCGAAGCCGACCCCAAAACCGACCCCGACACCGGAGAAACAGGAAAAACTGGTAATTCAGAAGGTGGGATCCAATACCTTGTATGTAGGGGCAACAGTTACGTATCAGGCGAATATTTCCGGCGGAACATGGTCTTGTAAAGGGGATCTTGAAAATCTTGGTAGCGGAAAATTCAGACTCAAAGCGGCGAAAGGCGGAACGGTCAGCTATACAGTGAATGGACAAACTGCCGCTGTTTCCGTCAGTGCACAGGTTGGACATTAGACAGAAAAGCAGACAAGAGAATCTCTTGTCTGCTTTTGGTAGGTAAAAAGAGATGTTATTTGATAAATTTTTTCAAAGAAAAAGAACACCGATGAAGGAACAGACAACTGTGCCATACTGGGCAGCAACCGATGTGGGGACAGTTCGAAAGACCAATCAGGATAATCTGTATCTCATGCAGAATGTGCAGTCGTATCAGAAGCTGCGGCAATACCGGGTGAATGGTCGACAGGAATTACCCTTGCTGTTTGCGATCTGCGACGGAATGGGAGGCGGAGAAGACGGAGAAAAAGCATCCGAGCTTGTCGCACAGCAGTTAGCGGAGCTGGATGTCAGATATCTGCAGACACTTTCGGATGAAGCCTTTGAGCGGGAACTGACAGAGAAATTGCAGCAGATCAATAATGCAGTGTTCTCAGGATTATCCAATTGCGGAGCATTGGTGGGATGTACAACTACGATTTTATATGTGGACAGACAACGGATCTTCTTCGTTAATATCGGTGACAGTCCGGGCTTTGTCTTGTCACAAGGCAGATTGCAGGCAGTCACTCAGGCAGATAACCGTGCGAATCAGATGTACTTGATGGGAAAGATCACGGAATCGGAGCGGTGGACGCATAAGACTAAAAATCAGTTGACGCAGTACCTTGGCATGGATCCGGAGGAACTGCTGGTATCGCCGCACTTCTTTCGGATGAATCACCCGGATGTGACGACAACCTATCTGATTGGATCGGACGGATTGATCGATAAATGTGATTTTTCGAATATTGCACGGCTGCTTGGTCAGGATGAAACGCACCAGCTGGCATATGAATTGGTGGAAGAAGCCAAATGCGCAGGAAGCAGAGACAACGTAACGGCAATCGTTGTGCGTGTGGAGGGAAATAAAAATGACATTGGATGAATTAAAACAGCATGAACCACTGTGGGATAAATGGTATATCAAGGAACGTCTTGGCGGTGGAAGCTATGGAGATGTATATCAGATTGAACGCACCAGTTATGATAAATCATACGAAGCAGCTTTAAAGGTCATTTCCATACCAAAAGACAAAGCAGAGCTGGATGAGGTTACGATCGGATTCGACAGTGTGGATGAGACCAAGACCTATTATGATAAGCTTCGGGAAAGCATTTCGAAAGAAATAGATATGATGGAGCAGCTGAAAGGTCGTACAAACATTGTCAGCTATGAAGACCACGACATTGTTCCGCATAATCACGGCAAAGACCCCGGATACGATATATTTATCCGGATGGAGTTGCTTCAGGATCTGACCTCCGTGATCAACAAAGAATCAAAAAACTGGAAAGACAATACAGAGATTGTCAAGATCGGAACGGACATAGCGGAAGGGCTGAGAGTCTGTCACAGTCACAATATTATACATAGAGATATCAAACTGGGAAATATTTTCCGGTCAAAAGACGGAGACTATAAAATAGGAGATTTTGGAATTGCCAAGGATGTCTCTGATAGCGAGCTTACGATGTCGATCAAGGGAACATTCAGTTATATGGCACCGGAAGTATACAACAGAGAACATTATGATTTTCGGGCAGACGTGTATTCGCTTGGAATGGTCATGTATCATCTTCTCAACAAAAACCGCGGACCGTTTCTGGCATTAACCGGACCGAACACGGTAGAACAAAAAGACCGGGCCTTGGTGCAGAGAATGAGCGGGGAACCGTTACCGGATCCGGTGAATGCGGGTCCTGCACTGGCTGCTGTGATCTTAAAAGCATGTAAATTTAAAGCGGAAGAACGTTACGAAAGTATGGAAGCGTTTAAAGACGCATTGCTTGCGCTCTCGGTCGAGGAATGTGCCCGTCCGATCCGGGAGGTAGCGCAGGAGGCGCAGTCCTCTCAGGTTGAAACGAAGGAAGACACGGTAAAGCCGAAAACAATGGCACCTACAGAGGTTCAGGAGGATGCAACGGTGGCGATGCTCGGTGAACACGTGAATCTGACACCGGTAGAAGAGGATGATGCGACGGTGGCTTTTGTAGAGCCGTCGGTAAGTGCCGGGACGCAGGACGAGGAGATCGATGAAGACCGAACGGTTGCAATGTCACCGGAATTCAAAAAAGAACTGCAGGAATATCAGGAACAGAAAAAAAATTCGCAGGAGGAAGCACCGCAGGAGCGCAGACAACAAAACAAACTGCCGATCATCCTTGGCGCTGCAGCAGGCATCGTCCTGTTACTCGGCGTATTATGCGTGGCAGCATTTGGAGGAAGCAAGTCCGATCAGACTGCGGAAGCGGATTCACCTGTATATGAGCAACAGGATACGAAGGAAGCACAGGCAGTCGAAGACCCGGTCGACGAAACAGACGCTGAGCCGGAGAAGGCACCGGAACCGACTAGGATCCGTCCGGTTTTGGCGGGCAGAATGAAAGCGGTGGGAACCATTCCGGCGGAAGACGGAAGCGGACGTTATGACAACTGTATTTACAAAGGGGACGATTTCTCTACCATCCGTTTGAAAGCGCAGTTTCAGGTGTCCGAGGATGATGAGACGGAGGTTTCGGGAACATTGACATTGGACGAATCCGGTACGATCGAGAAATCCGGCGAGTATCAATGGACTTTTACACCGGATGCAGCGGATCAATATGAGATTGTAACCGGAACAATTGAAATCTGCGCGCATCACATCGGAGTCGTACAATCAATGGACGAATTCAATTCCATTGAAGACAAAGCAAGCATACAGCAGCTTGTTTTGAATGCGGAAGGACTGACCAGTCTTGACTGTATCAAAGAATGCACGAATCTGAGAATGTTGTTGGTTGAAGATAATGATCTCACAGATGTCAGCGCACTCAAAGGTTTTTCACAATTGAGACAATTAAGTCTGATGGGCAATGCGCAGCTGAAGGATATATCCGCAGTATTGAAATTGAAAAATCTGACCTGGGTGGAACTGTCGGGAACGTCAGTTTCCGATGAGGACAAACAAAAAGTCGATCAGAATCTCAAAAACAGGTAAAGATTGACAAAAAAAACAGTTTGTAATAAACTGAAAAATGGTTTTAGCAACATCGGTCCATCTGACGAAGGCAAATTTTTTATGGATCGGTGTTTAAAGTGAGGGGTTCTTGATGAATATTCCGTGGGAAATCTGGGTGATCGCAGCGGAGAGTATCGTGATCGTACTCCTGCTGGTATGGCTGATCGTCGCATCAGCAAAACAGAAGAACAAGAATGAGATCCGCGCGCATGTTGCCGAACAATCGCGTGATGATCGCTTGCGCACAGCGTTGGGGAATACTTACGCAACGGAAGAAATCAGGGACACGGCAGCAAGAAATGTGCCGTTTCAGGTGGACTATCACGATGCGGCAGAAAACACAAAGAACCGGATCAGTGTGCAATTGATCGTAAGCGGTCCGTTATCAACACAAAAATATATCTATAATATTCATGATCTGATACGCATTGGAGCAGATATGCAAAACGAGGTTGTGCTCAAGGAGACGCAATCGGTATCGTGTGACGTTCAGCTGATCAATGATCAGCAGGAACTCTATGTAAAAAAAGCGATGGCAAACAGTCAGGCCTATTTTACAAGGGATCAAAAACGATACCGGCTGGATGAAAAGATGCTGAAAGTGCGAAGCGGAGATATGCTTGTAGTCGGAAAAACAAGCATAGAGATACAGATTGTGAACATGTGAAACTATCACTCCTCTTTGTCATAACAAAGGGGAGTTTTTTTGTTAAGGAGAAGCAGATGGGAAAAATACTTGCGATATACACACAGACGGTATTTAAGGAATATATCTTGCCGTCAATGAACAATTCAGATTATACCCTGTCCTTGGACAAGAATCTGTTTCAGCTGGACGAAGATGTGGTTCTGAAGCTGGAAGTAATGGAAGGAAAATGGTCGTTTTTATCAGATCGAAGCTATCGGATCAAAAAAGCAGGCGTACTGTTTGAAAACCAGCCACTGCAGGCAGACGATCTGTTGAGCATAGTCGTACGGGACAAGGTCAGCCTATCCTTGCTGGTATGTGATCGTGAACAGGTTTTTACCGCATATCAGAAATACGACATCAGCGCAGGCAAAGAAATCACAATCGGTAAGTCGGCAGATAATATGATTCAGTATACATTTCGCGAGTTTGTATCCAAGAAACACGCAAGCATCATCTGCAAAGACCGAAAATGGAGCTTGATCGATACCAGTACCAATGGCGTATATATCAATTCCGAACGCGTATCGGGAGAACGGGAACTGCATTATGGAGATTATATCAATATCGTGGGACTTCATCTTGTCTTTCTGGGAAATATGCTTGCCGTAGATACGACCAACCCGGGTGTTGCGGTGGACCAGGAACGGCTCCTGTTATATGATCCAAATCAAAGGCAGGAGACGATGGCACTTGCCGCGGGAAACGGAAAATATTTGTTCCATCGAGCGCCCCGCAGCGTACAGAAAATCGAAACAGACCCAATCGTGATCGAAGCACCGCCGGAGCCGGAAAAACCGGAACCAATGTCACTGTTTATGACGATCGGCCCTACGCTTACTATGGCATTCCCGATGCTTTTAAGCTGTGTGATGATGATCGTTGCGTCTAGAAGCGGCGGCGGAAACCGCGGAATCTATATGTACACCGGTCTGATCATGGCAGTAGCATCATCTGTCATCGGTGTGTTTTGGACGATCCGGAATCAGGAAGATCACAAGAAAAAGATACAGGAAAAAGAGATTCATCGCTTTGAAGCATATAGCGGTTACCTGGTAAAGAAAACCAACGAAGTAAAAGAAAAATACGAACACAATATGGAAGCGATGAAAAAGCGCTACCTTCCGGTGTCAGAATGTCTAGACTATAACCAAAACAGTTCACTTTTGTGGAACCGTAACACGATGCATCATGATTTCCTCACCCATCGACTTGGAATCGGCGACGTGCCCTTTCAGGCATTGATCAATGTTCCGGCAGAGAGATTCACCTTGCTGGAAGATGCGCTTACGGATAAGCCAAAGTACATTTTTGATAATTACAAGACTTTATATCGTGTTCCTGTGACACTGGATCTGCTGGGCAATCGCCTGATCGGTGTGGTTGGCGGAGCGAGCAAGCGGGGAGCCATTCAGGTGGCACAGCTTCTGAGCGCCCAGATCGCAAGCAACAACTGTTATACGGATGTGAAGGTGGCATACGCATACAACAACTGCGACAGTGATGACAGAAATCAATGGGAGTTTGCAAAATGGCTGCCCCATATCTGGTCCGAGGATCATCAGGTCAGATATCTGGCAAATGATGCAGCATCGGCAAGTGATCTGTTCTATGAGCTGACCAAAGTATTTCGACGCAGGGAAGAGACCGCGGCAAAAATGGACGGAAAAATATACCGACCGCACATTGTGCTGTTCGTATCGGATCCGGGATTGTTGGACGGCGAGTTGATCGAAAAGTATGTCTATGAAGAACATTTAAACTACGGTCTGACTACCATATTGTTAGTAAAAAACAGAGAAGAATTACCAAACAGCTGTCGCCTGATCATTGAAAATTCAGCGGAATATCAGGGACAATATGATGTCATGGCCGGCGAAGAAGAACGACTCTCGATCACCTATGACGAAATTGACAGGGACAAGCTGGAACGGTTCGCCAGAAAACTGTCCAATATTGAAGTGCAGGAGACCGAAGAAGGCGGCGAGATGCCAAGTGCCCTCACCTTTTTTGAAATGCATCATGTATCGAATCTGGAAGAATTTCACGTACTCGATCGTTGGAAAAAGAACCGCATCTATGACAATATTCGCGGTTTGATCGGTCAGAAGGCAGGCGGCAGGGACTGTTATCTGGATGTGCATGAAAAATATCACGGACCCCATGGACTGGTGGCGGGAACAACCGGCTCCGGTAAGTCGGAAACCCTGCAGACCTATATGCTCAGTCTCGCATTAAATTACAGCCCGGACGATATTGGATTTTTCATCATCGACTACAAAGGCGGCGGTATGGCCAATCTGTTTAACGGATTGCCACATCTGATCGGACAGATCTCCAACCTGTCCGGTAACCAGGTGCATCGGGCCATGGTATCCATTAAAAGTGAGAACCGCAGAAGACAGCAGTTATTCAATGACAATGGTGTCAACAACATCAATCTCTATACCAAATTATATAAAAATGGAGAGGCAACCGTTCCGATCCCGCACCTGTTCATCATCATCGATGAGTTCGCGGAATTAAAACGCGAAGAACCGGACTTTATGCGGGAACTGATCAGTGTCGCACAGGTCGGACGAAGTCTGGGCGTGCATCTGATCCTTGCCACTCAGAAACCAAGCGGAACCGTTGACGACAATATCTGGAGTAACTCGAAGTTTCGCCTGTGTTTGCGCGTGCAGGACCGTCAGGACAGTAATGATATGCTGCACAAACCGGATGCGGCATATATCACGCAGGCCGGACGCTGTTATCTGCAGGTAGGAAATGACGAAGTTTATGAATTGTTCCAATCAGGCTATTCAGGCGCCGCCTACGTCGCGGAAGGAGAGATCGCCAGGACGGATTGCGTACGTCTGATCAACGCGACCGGAAAAGCAGAACTGGTCGGCGGATATGCGAAAAACCAGCAGCGGGAACAGCAGCTGCGCGATTGGATCGAAGAACTGGTCGACATATACAACCGGGCACTGGCAGCGGAGCTACCTGTTTTGGATGCGATGTATGCCCTGATGGAAGAAAAACAGATCGAATATCCGCGAAGCAACTATAACGATAATCGTCTGAATGACCTGATAGAGACATACCGGAGAGCATCCGATATGGGCGGAAATATCATCTCTCAGATGATCCGGCTGATCCGAGAAGAGAATATCAAGCTCCCGCAGGTGAAAGAAAAAACACAGCTGGATGCAGTCAAAGAATATCTGGCCTATGTCGCCAAAAAGAACGGATATACACACGATCTGCAGCTGTGGATGCCGGTACTTCCCGAATATCTGTACATGGAAGAACTGACCGACAGCCGGCAGGCAGCCTGTGACGGTGTCTGGGAAACACCGCAGCAGGAATGGGAATTGAGCACCGTCATCGGAAAATTGGACGATCCTCACAACCAGCAGCAGATGCCGCTGTCCGTCAGCCTGTCCGAATCCGGACATCTGGCAGTGTGCGGCTCGGTAGGAAGCGGTAAGAGCTGCTTTTTGCAGAGTTTTCTCTACGGTATGATCACAAAGTACGATCCGACCTATATCAATTTGTATATTTTGGATTATAGTAGTAAAATGATGGCAGGATTTGAAAAAGCACCGCATGTCGGTGGCGTGATGTATGAGGGCGATGACGAAAAGATCGCAAAGTTCATGAATATGCTGAGAAATATTCTGGCGGAGCGAAAAAAACTGTTCCATGGCGGTAATTACGCACAATATGTCAAAGCCCACGGAGTGACGACTCCTGCGCTCATCCTTGTGATCGATAACTATGGCAGCTTCAAAGAAAAGACAGATGAGATCTATGAAGATCTCATGATACATTTATCAAAAGAAGGAATTGCCCATGGAATTTATCTGGTGATCACCGGCGGCGGATTCGGAAGAAACGAGATCACAAACCGCGTAGCAGAAAATATGATGAATCTGATCGGCATTCAGATGACGGATAAATTTGGCTATGCGGATGTTCTGCGGAATATGAAATTTGACGTGATACCGGAGGTCGGTGTCAAAGGAAGAGGTCTGGCATATTACGGAACACAGATCTTAGAATTCCAGACAGCTCTGGCACTGGAGGCACCGGACGATTATCAGAGACTGGAAGGCATAGAAAAAATATGCGAACGAATGGCAGCGGGTTATAAAGGAAAACGCGCAAAGCCGATCCCACAGATCCCTGAGAAACCGGTATGGTATGAATACGCACAGTTGGACGAAGTCCGGGATTATGCGACAGATGTATCGAAGATCCCGGTGGGCTACAACTCAGAGAATGCTTCGCCGTATGCGCTGGATCTGAGAAATGTATATTGTTATCTGATCATGGGAACGCATCGTACCGGCAAGAAAAACTTCCTGCGCATCATGATCGAAAGCTGTCTGAACAAAGAAGACGTAAATATCGCGTTGCTTGACACGGATGCCAAAGCATTGGGCGCGTACGAAAACAGAGACGGCGTAGACTACATGAGCACGGACCAGGAATTCTTCGAATACTTCCAGGAGATGATACCGGTGATCAAAGCGCGTGTGGCAAAGAAAAACGAGCTATTGGCGCAGGAATATGAGGAAGATGAGATCTTTGCAGAGATTGTCAAAGAAAAGCCGTATTACATATTCATCTCAGATCTGGCATGGTTTATCGACAGGATCGAGTCATCCGAGATGCAGATGAGCGGATTTTTGCGCAATATCTGGGAAAAAGGAAGCATGAATAATATCTATTTTATCGCTACACTGAGTCTGGAAAACCGCTCAGACATCAGTGGACAGCCGCTGTTTCAGCTATTTTCGGGTTACCGGAAGGGAATCCATTTCGGCGGCAAGGTGTCGGATAATTCAGTGCTCGATTATGATTATATGTCGTATCATGAACAGGGAATGTCACAGAAACTGGGTGTTGGTCTCATATCGGGACCGCTGTACGATAACGAGGCATCCAAGATCGTGGTTCCGTTAATGAGAGGGAAACGAAATGATTAATGTAGATGTATATGTGCCATCCATAGATGAAGTATTAGACTTTCAACTGGACGAATGTGTGCCGGTCACGCAGATCATCAATGAGATGACAGAAGTGCTGTCCAGACGTATGAGACAGGAACAGCAGGAGATACAGGGCAGCTTCCTGCTGGCGCTTCCGGGAGAGCGTCGGATATTGCCGGGGAATCTGTCTCTCCAGAAATGCGGAGTGGAAAATGGCAATCGATTATTATTAGTATAGGAGGTTTGGGATATGGAACATGATCAGATCAAAGTAAACACACAGACGCTGGACACAGACAGCCAGACGGTTCTGGGTTATCTGAAGGACATCGAAAAGCAAAAAGGGAACGTGGCAGGCAGCATGATCGAATTGAACCGTATGTGGAGCGGTCCGGCATATGATCAGTTTGTGGCTGCGGTCAGCGACGATCTGACCAGGCTGGATCTGTTGTTGGAAAATCTCAAGAAGATTTACAATTATGAACAGCGCGCGAAGACAGAATACGAAAAATGCGAAGCGCAGATCAAGACGATGATCGATGATCTAAAGATCAAGGAGGTGGAATAAATGGCAGCAGACTTTCAGATGAAAGTATCCACGGAAGTATTGCGCGCGCAGTCCAAAAAGGTACAGGAATATGTAACTGCGATGCAAAAAGACTTCGACGGGATGCGTAAGGTCATCAACGGTTCCACAAAATACTGGATCGGAGATGCAAGTGATCAGCATCGGGCGATGCTCGAAAAAAATGAGGAATCCATCAGCGAGATATTGAAACGATTAAAAGAACATCCCATCGATCTGGAAAAAATGGCAGGAGTCTATGAGGCAACAGAGGAACTCAACGAGCAATTAGCCAGTGAGCTTCCGGCAGATGTCATATAACAGGAGGAGGTGACAATTGTGGATTCTACCTATATCGAATTGAACTATCAGAAGACCATTGATCAGGCAGCGGCACTGGAAGAAGTCGCTTCGAATCTGAGCAAATTGTCAGATGAAGATATGAACAAGATGATCAAGGAAATTGGAGCAGCCTGGGAAGGCGACAACGCCACCGCCTATGTGGGAAAGGTCGGTATCCTGCAGGGAAATGTCAAAAAGACCTCGGATAAGATCAAGACCACGGCAGCAACCATCCGTCAGATGGCAGAAAACATTCGTCAGACCGAATTGGAAAATCTGCGCATCGCGATGGAGCGTACATACGAGACCAATCAATAACAGGTACATTGCGGGACAACATCTCGTGGTAAATAAACATCACAAAAGGAGGAACAAAAAATGGCACAGTTTACTGTCGATGTAGCAAAACTGAGAACAGCATTATCAGATTTGCAAAAGGATCACAAAGATTTCAACTCAGAGGTAGATGATTTAAAGAAGAGTGAGAAGACTTTGTCAGGAAAATGGGAAGGAGATGCAAAAGAAGCATTTGAAAAAGCATTTCTGGAAGATGCAAAGTATATGGATGACTTCAGCAGCCTGTTGACAAAGTATGAAGAAACCTTACAGAAACTGATCGAAGCATATGAAGCAGCAGAGCGTGAAAACGTCAGAACCGGCAGCACACGTTCATTTGGCAAATAGGAGGAAAAAACAATGGCTGATTATATCATTAAAGTAGATTACGCAGACCTTGAAAAAGCTGCAACAGCATTTTCATCAAATCAAACAAAAGTAAAAAATCTTACAACAAAGATGTTAAATACCATTAGTGGAGTAGGAGCAACCTGGACAGGTGATGCTTCCAAACAGTATCTGGATAAATTTTCCAAATTAGATGATGACATGAAAAAAATGCACAGCATGATCGAAGAGCATGTAAAAGACTTAACAGCGATGGCAAAACTCTATAAGAAAACAGAAGATGACAATAAAGAGCTGGCATCAAAATTATCTGAAAATGTAATCTAGTATGTTGCGGGCTGCAGCCGTGCAGCCCGCGGTACGTATGACGGAGAAATGAATGAAGAGCAAACAACACAAAACAAATGGAAAACGAATATTATGCAGCATGATCGCTGTATTCATGGCTGCTCTCCTGATAAATACAAATGTCGCATATGTCCGGGCAGATGAGGCA
Organism: Lachnospiraceae bacterium; assembly: GCA_022768825.1. Lineage (GTDB taxonomy): Bacteria > Bacillota > Clostridia > Lachnospirales > Lachnospiraceae > W0P33-017. Next base: position 6,004 of record JALEJB010000078.1, on the reverse strand, counting down.
GAAGAAAATTTGATCGAAAACGCCAAGAACAGCGTCTTTCTCATACAAACCTGTCTGGTAGACGAAGCAAATGAAGAAAACTATATGAATCTGGACTATCCGGCGTATTCCCAGGGCACATGCTTTCTGGTCGGAAACATCAATCGGGGACATGCGCAGCGGTTGATCACGGCAAAAAGCAATCTGGCCGTACCGGATAAGGTGATCAGGAAATATCGAAAACAGAACCATCTGGAAAAAGACGCGCCGGTTGCAGTCCGATGGAGGATTCTCATATCCAGTGACATCATCTGTGACGCAACGCTGGTCGAAAAAGCAGGAGACAGCGATTATGCAATCCTGGGTATCGACCGGGAATTGCCGGAATGCAATGGGATCGCGCTAGGCAATATAGAGGAATGTGAAGAGCTGACGACGTTGTTTCAGCTGTCCTACAATGCGGATAATTACAGTGTCAATATGGAATCCACATCGATTCACAATCTGTCGGAACAGCAATTTGAATATCAGTCGGATCTGATCAAAAACTATGGCGCGCCGCTGGTGGACGAAGAAGGCCGGCTCATTGGAATGCGCATTCCGGGCGAAGACAAGGACGAGCTGCACAAGGCGTTGGCAGTGTCCGTGATGCAGAAGACCTTCGACAAGATCGGTATCAAGTATGACAGCTTCGCGTCAAAACAGACGAATCTGCAGCAACAGATCGAACAGACGAAGCAGCTCCTTGAAAAAAACGCGTACACCAAGAAAACAAAGCAGTTGGCGCAAGCAGCTATCGAGACTGCCCAAAAAGTGTATGAGGATCCGACGGTTGACAACAACGCGTATCAGGAACAGATCGATGCATTGCAGCAGGCAGCCGAACAGTTAAAGCCGATGCATGATATCTATATGATCGTCATATACATACTGGCGGGAATCATCCTGTTACTTTTGATCATTTTGCTCGTGCGCCGGATCGTGGCGAAAAAGCGCGAGAAACGCTTACAGTATCATGCCGACAAACAGTTTCGGGAAGCAAAGCCCGCAAAACGGGCCGGACAGGAGATGGCCGGTTTCAGGGAAGAAGGAACCGTTGCGCTGGATCGGTCCATGCCAACCGCATATCTCTTACATAAAGCAACCGGCAAAAAAATATTGTTGTCCAAGACCATATTTACCATCGGCAGCAAAGAGGAACTGGTCGATTATTGCATTCAGGGCAATCATGCGATCAGCAGAAGGCATGCAGCATTGTTGAACGAAAACGGCATTGTATTTTTGCAGGATTTAGGATCGATGAATCATTCCTACATCAATGACGTGATACTGGAGCCGAATCAGAAGCAGGTCGTCAGAAACGGAGACCGGATCCGACTGGCAAACGAAGAGTTTGTGTTTGAGATGAAATAACAGATTGATAAAAGCGAAGGGAGGGTATGACGATATGAAAAAAGAATTGAACAAAAAGAGCATGTATCAATGTCTGCAGGATCAGAATACTCTCCTGAAAGAATTACAAAAAAATCGCAGAAGGATGCTGGAAGCGTGGAATATGGCAGAACATACGCAGACGTCTGTCGAGCGGAGTCTGGGGCAGATCGATGTGCAGCTGAAGGAGGAACTGCTTCAGCTGTCATCACTCAATGAGACGCTGGCAGATATCATCAGATGCAGTATGGAATGTGAGGAGAAAGTAAGCAGGTATGAAACAAACAGATAAAGGAGTGTGAGCAATGGCGAAATTTGATATCGATATTTCGAAAACAGAAAAAGCAATATCAAAGTTTGAAAGTGTAGAAAAAACAATCATCCAGTCAGTTGTTCAGATGTCAGATGCGGCAAAGGTACTGAAAAATATGGATCCTGCCTTCAAGGATGTGGCAGAATATCTGACCAAGGTTGGACAATCAGCCATGAAGCAGGCGGAAGATGCAGTGCAGCTGCAGGGAACGCTGACTTTGATCAAGCGTAAGTATCCATTTACGGAGATGAAGATCATAGGTCTGATGGAGCTTTTGTCAGAAGATAAACTTAAAGTGATGGGAGCAGTGAAATCCGGCAGCGCAACCTATGAGAAAGACGGCGTGACCTTCCGGGCGGACGGCAGCGTTTTGAACGGCGAAGCGGGATTTAAGCGAGAAGGCTTGCAAGTGGAGGCATATGCAAAAGGAAGCGCACTGGAAGGCTCTGCATCCGCAGAAAGCGAATATGCGAAGGTCTCTGTCAGCGGTAGTGCGGCCAATGTGGAAGCATCTGCGAAAATCGGTTTGGGAACCGACCAAAACTGGGATGAAGATGGCACTGCATCCTACATGATGGCCGGAGCAGAAGTATCGGCCAGTGCAAATGCGGCGCAGGCGAGTATCGACAGTCAGGTGGGTACAGATGACTACAATATCCATTCGAATGCGGAAGGAAGCGTGGTCGGAGCAGATGCAAGCGCAAAGGCCGGAATCTATATGGAAAACGGAGAGATCCAGGCCAAGGCAAAGGCGGAGGCAGAAGCTTACTGGGCAAAAGGCGAAGTGAGCAGCGGATTTACCATTGCAGGGATCAAGGTGGATTTTACGGTAGAAGGCATGGTCGGCGTTCAGGCAGAAGCCGGTGCATCCGTATCAAGCGGAGGTGTATCCGGGGATCTGGGACTTGGTCCGATCGGACTAAAAATAAAAATTGATTGGTCAGATCTGTTCTAGAACATGAAAATAACGATAATTTTATCAGGAGGAAACAAACATGAAAAAATACTTACCATTAGGATCAGTAGTATCATTAAAGAAAGCACAGGATGCAAAATTTATCATCATCGGTAGGAGCCAGATTGCAGATGGCAGCAAATTCGATTATTCCGCATGCCTGTATCCGCAGGGATTTATGGGAGCAGATAAATTATATGCCTTTAATAATGATGATGTAGACACGCTGTATTTTATCGGCATGCAGGATGATCAGGAGTTTGCATACCGTAAAGCACTGATCGAAGCAGAAGAAAAAGAGGTGAAAGAATAATATGATCGTAGGTTTGGTGATTTGTCTGTTGGCAGCTGCAGCATTGATCGTGGCGATCTCATTTACAGCAGTCGCAAAATCAGGGGGAAAGCTGAGTGGACGAACGACCGGAAAGATCGTCGATATCACTTATGCTCCGAGATATTTCAACGGTGAAAGCAACAGTCCCACAGACGGAGCAACGATTGGTGACACCAATCAACAGCAGCATATGGCGGCAACGGTATTCTCATATTTTGTCAATGGACAGGAGTATCGCAGAGCCACGAATTATCTGATCAATGAATTTATGGCACAAAAGAAGATTGGACAGACCTGTAATGTGAGATTTGACCCGCAGAATCCGCAGAAAGCAAGTATTGCAAAAGGCAATACCTATAAAATAGTAGCAATCATTCTGTATATCGTAGCGGCAGTATTACTGCTGTTTGGAGTGATGTTTATGATAATCTTATAAAATACAACTGCAAGGATGAGAAATAGGTCATTATCGGAATTAATTGCAGTGGATGATGCGGAGCAATTTGACGTCGGAAACGCCACCGAAGCGATGTGGCGTGATCTGATCATGGAAAGCCGGTTAAGCTCCATGTTATAACAAAGTCCATTTTGAGGATTTGAATATATTAGAATATTGACAAAATAGGGCAGAAGTAAGTGATAAAAGGAACACCGGATGAACGGTGTTCCTTTTTTGAATGCACAGCAAATGCGGTTTTACATAATGTATTAAGCGATATTAAAATTTACTTGCAAAATGATGTATATAATCATAGTATATATAAAAGGATATAATTCAAGTATATGACGAGGTGTGCGATGGCAAAAAGACTTTTTTCGATGGATAAAAGGGCAGAAACAATTTTGAGTGATCTTCGTGAACACGGAGAGAATTTGTCGGGATTTATTAGCGCTGCTGTGGTTGATGAGGTGTTGCCTGTATATAGTCAGTTGCGAATAGAAGCTTTATATTTGTTGGATGTCATAACTGATGGTGCTAAGGACTGGACAGGACAAAAATTAATAATTGGAACAGAAAACGGATTGATAGATTCTAGTCAAGATGTTGATTTTGTTACTCGTCAGACGATTGGACGGGGTGTTTCCTGGCTTGCAAGAAATCATCATATAAAAAAAGTTGATGTATTAAGAGAAGTTGTAGGGCATTATCACGAAAGTGAATGGAACGGTGGTGTTAGTTTGGAGGATGTAAATGAAAATGTGAAAAATGAAGTAAATCGTGTGAGGGAAAAACTGAATGAGATTGATCCGAATTATAATGATTTTAGATTGGGTTTGGGGAGTTTGGCACGAGACGTACTCGATCATTGGGATAAACTATGGGATTGGGATGATTCATACAATATAATTATGTCAGTGGTATATTGTGAAAATTCAATAGGAAAAATCAATCCAATGAAAGCAATACAAATTCTCCAATGGATGGAGAATCAGTTTATTCTGGAGGCGATCGGAGAAAGAACAAATTAATGGAAAACCTACATATATATGCATAAAGGGGGAGCACATGAATCCTACGGAAAAAGCAAAGACAATAAATGGGTTGATGATTCATCTTAGAGATGATTGCAATATAAAAATACAGGGCAGCAAAGATAAGTTGCAATTAACTCAGTATGGTTATTATCATGGATACAAGGGGTATCGTTTTATAAAAAAAAGACAGAACACTATACCATATACAAATTTTTCTGAAATCATTGCCGTCATTAACTACGATAATGCACTGAAAAAGTTGGTTTACCCTGCGTTAATGTTTATAGAAATGGCGGTAAAAAACTATACATTAGAGCAGATTGTCCCTGGTATGAAGGATAAATCTATTGGAAATATATATAAAACAAAAATGAATGATGAAATATCCAATAGCGATTTGAGATTAAAACGTTTACGATCAAAGCGCTAAGAAATGCTACCGCACACAATAATATTGCTTTTGACGCCAGGTTTAAAGATCGTGATGCTAATAAAAATATTATCAAATGGGTAGAGGATGAAACTGGGATAACAAATGTTAAGTTCGAGTATTTTTCGGATTACATAGCATTAATTGTGTGTTTGCTAAAGCATGTCCAATATCCGAAGAAAATGCTTATAAAATTTTTGAAAGAATATGAAGAATGTATTAATGACTTGTATAGTGAATTGCCATTGCCGATTTATAATAAAATAGTTGCAACCGGTATAAAAGGGAAATTAACAAAGCTAAATGCGTATGTAAAAAAATAAGCGGAAAGACTTGCATATTTTTCTGGGGTAATGTATATTATATATAAGGATTGAGGCGTATGTTTGCGGACTGCGCTGAGGCGAGGCGGATAGATTCTGACCTCGCCATTATTAGATATAGAAAAAAAGGGTGTGAAAAAAGTTTGAAAAAATTTTTTTTGCACCCCATTTTTTTTGAAAAGACACCGTAAATATATAGTGAAAGCTTAAGAACACAGTATCTTTTGTGGGAAGTGGCGATGAATTGTTTGAAATTTATGACAAATTTGTTAGAAATGATATGGACAATTCGCCGAAGGTATTGTATACTTAAGTGACAAAAAATAAACTTCATACATTATGTATGACAATCTTAAGGAGGAAAAGACATGAAAAAGAGTTTCATGACGAGAGTACTTGCTACTGGACTTTCATTAGCAATGGCACTCTCACTGTCAACTGCTACTAACTTAGTTAGTGCGCAGGCAGCACCAGCAATGCTTGTTGATGCCGTTTCTGGCGAATCAACCAGCACATTGACCGTCGATGTTGATACGGTCGCAAAACTGAAAATCAACCCAGAAGTAAGCAAAACTTACAAAGTTGAGTCAGTTAAGAAGAGCTCAAAGAAGATCAAGACAGCTGTAAACAAAAAGGGTACTGTAGTTTACGTGCGTGGTATGGCTGCAACCGGTGAGAAGGATTCCGCAATCCGCGTATATTTCAAAGTAAAGAAAACCGGAAAAACAGCTAAACGTCAGTTTACTGCAAAGGTAAAAGTTGT
>JALEJB010000022.1 GCA_022768825.1 Lachnospiraceae bacterium | reverse complement strand
CCGGAGCAGACACAGTACTACTTCTTATCAGGATTTACAGCAAAGCTTGCCGGTACCGAGCGTGGAATCACAGAGCCGACACCTACTTTCTCAGCATGCTTTGGACAGGCATTCTTAGAGCTGCATCCGACCAAATACGCTGAGGAGCTTGTTAAGAAAATGCAGGCAAGCGGAGCAAAGGCGTACCTTGTAAATACCGGATGGAACGGAACCGGAAAACGTATCACCATCAAGGATACCCGCGGAATCATCGATGCGATCCTGTCAGGTGATATCAACAAAGCTCCTACAAAGACCATCCCAATGTTCAACTTCGAGGTTCCGACAGAGCTTCCGGGAGTTGATCCTGCGATCCTTGATCCTCGTGATACCTACGCAGATCCAAGTGAGTGGGAGACAAAGGCAAAAGACTTGGCAGACAGATTCGTGAAGAACTTCGCTAAGTATGAGGGAAATGATGCCGGTAAAGCTTTAGTAGCAGCAGGTCCTCAGAAATAAGAATCACGACTGATCGTAATCAGTACAGAATAGAGAACGAGGCTTCTAATCAGAAATGATTAGAAGCCTCGTTTTTTTGCTGTTCTAACAGGACATCAATAATTTTGTTTACAGAAACCAATGTGTTGGGATTACATCGTTTTAGTTTTTTGGAAATCTCCATATTAATATAAGAATCCCTGGCAGCATAAGGCGTATCCAGTAAAAAATAATCAATAGGTGTGTCTAACGCACATGAAATCTGTAATAGTAATGAAAGTGATACTTTGGTCTGCGCCACTTCTATATGGCTCATATGATTGTTGGAACAACCGACCATTTCGCTTAGCTCAGCTTGTGTTAACCCTTTTTCTGTGCGGATTTTCTTTATGCGCTGTCCTATTTTTTCATAGTCTACTTCTGGCTGCATAATCCCTCCTTAAGAAAAGTAATTGTTTTCATTGTAACGATAGAAATTTCATTCCTAAACCAACTACAAATGCAACTTGCATTTGTAATTGGATTGATGTATAATTTTCAGCGAAAAGTGAGCGACGACATTATGGGAGAAAAAAATGGTTGATTTTCATACACATATCTTGCCGGGAATCGATGATGGAAGCATAGATGCGGATATGTCTGTTCAGATGCTGCAGGAAGAGTTGGATAACGATGTGAGTAGTATTGTGTTTACACCACATTTTTATGCAGATCGGGATTCCATCGACCATTTTATCAAGCGAAGGCTCAGGAGCAGAGAAAAGCTGGAAGATGCCATGCAAGGAGATGCACATTTCTGTGAGATTGCTTACTACTACGGAGCAGAGGTCTACTATTTTGGCGGAATGGGAGTGGCATCCGATATCCGAAAGCTTTGTATTGAAGGTACGAATGTGCTTTTGTTGGAGATGCCATTTTGTCAATGGAAGCAAGCGATGTATGAGGATATCCGGCGACTGATCCGGCATCAGGGATTGCAGATCGTCTTGGCACATGTGGAACGATACATAGATTTTCAAAAAGACCGTGAGATCTGGGAACGCATACTGGAATTGCCGTTGCATGTGCAGCTGAATGCAGGACCTTTCAGTGACTGGAAGAGACGGCGGAAGGTGTTAAAGCTTGCAGCAGAACAGGAGACCTTTCTGCTGGGCAGTGATGCGCATAATATGCAGACAAGAAAACCCAATCTGGCATCCGCGCAGACCATTATTAGAAGGAAACTCGGTGACGAATACTTGAAGAGACAGGAACAGTTGGAGCATCAATTACTGGGAGTATAGAGACAGGTTATGAAGAGATACCATCATCAGATCAGCAAACGAAAAAACGTGATTGCAGTTATGATTTTTTGCGTCGTGATTGTGCTACTGATCATAGGAGCACGACAACTCCAACAACAATTTGAGAAAAAATATCAGGTAAACATTGACAATGCTTCAGCAACCCAGACACAAACGGATGCATCACAAGCATGGGAGCCAACGATGGAACTGATCCTGGGAGACGGGATCTATGGCAGTGATCATAAGATCGATACCTACTTGTTTATGGGAACAGACCTCAGTGGAAATGAGAAGGGAAAAGAGGAAGAATATCGGGGCACGATGGCAGATTTTCTCTGCCTTGCAATTGCAGATCATACCGATCAAAGCTATGCCTGTCTGGAATTGAACCGGGATACCATGACAAAGGTGATCCTGCTGCAGGCAAATGGAGGACACGGTGCCAGTGCCACACTTCAATTATGTACCGCACATCGGTATGGGGGAAATCGAAAAGCAAGCTGCAAAAATACAGTGCAGGCAGTATCGGACCTGTTCGGAGGACTGCCAATCAAAGGCTATTATGAATTGAATATGAAAGCAATACCGATCATCAATCACCGGATCGGCGGAGTCGAAGTCACAATCGAAGATGACTTCTCACAGTCGGATCCGAGTCTTGTGATGGGTGAAACCATCACCCTAAGCGACGAGCAGGCATACCATTTTCTGCATGACCGGATGAATGTGGGCGATGGTGAAAATACATCACGCATGCGCAGACAACAGACCTATCTCCATGGAATGATAAAAAAGGTTCAAAGCATGCAGGAGAACGACCATCAGTTTGTAATCAATATGTTACAGGATATCAGTGAATATTCTGTGTCCAGTATGGATCTCAACAAAATGGGAAAAGTCATTCAGCAGCTGCAGGGATACACTTATGAAGGCATGTATACCATAGCAGGGCAGACCAGACTCGGTCAGGCATTGGGCGACGGACTGGATCATACGGAGTTCTATATGGATGAGAAGGATCGGCTGCAGAAGCTGACCGAAATATACCATCTGCAAAAGATCGCAGATTACGAAGGGGAAGAGGAATTACAAGAATGAATGAAAGAAAGGAAACGACACAGATGATAGAGGATGATGCAGTAGAGATCGATCTGGTGGAGCTGTTCTATTATCTGCGACACAAATTAATCTGGCTGATTTTGGTATTCTTATTGGGCGGAACGATCACGGGGCTGATCTCCTATTATCTGGTCACACCAAAATACGAGGCAACAGCAAAAGTGTATATGGTATCGGCATCCACCGATTCGCTGATCAATCTCTCCGATCTCAATCTGGGAACCTCGCTTTCGGAAGATTACGAGGAGATGCTGCGGATCCGTCCGGTCTATGAAAAGATCACAGAGGAATTGAAGCTGGATTATGACTATGAGGATTTTCTGAAGCTGATCGATATCTCCACCGTGGGAAATACCCGCGTACTGCAGATCTCAGTGGAAACAAAAGATCCTGAAGAATCAAAAAACATCGCGAATCTGCTTGCAGATCATGCAGAGAACTATTTGCCGGATCTGATGGAGACCTCAGAGCCAAACGTCGCAGAGTATGCGATCCTGCCGGAGAAGCCGAGCTCACCGGATATTCTGAAGAATACGATCATCGGTGCGTTTGTGGCACTGCTGCTGCTGGGCGGAAGCTTCACCGTGCGATTTGTCATGGACGATACCTTCAAATCAGCAGAGGATGTGGATCATGTCTTTGGCATCATGCCGCTGACTGTCATACCGGAATCAGACAGCAAGGATCTCAAAGGCAGAAAACGAAAGAAAAAGAAGAACAAAAAACAGAGATAAAGTGAGGAAATCGTAGTGCAAGCAAAAAAGGAAACGCAGATCAAAGTAGAGACAATCGCAATTGACTCTCTTCGGCTCAAAACCAATCATCACACATATGCCGAAGTAGTGATGGATGATCTGCCAGAGCTTCCCTATGCCGTAGAGGAGGCGATCAATCGTCTGCGCATCAATCTCAGCTTTCAGGGAAGCGGAGTCAAAAAGATCATGGTCACCAGCACCATGCCAAATGAAGGAAAAAGCTTTGTATCGCTGCATCTGTGGCGACAGATGGCACAGGCGGGAATCCCGTCACTGTTTGTAGATATGGATTTGAGGAAATCAGTGATCACAGAAAAATACGGGATACATCGAAAGGATGGCAAAGAGATCTATGGAACGTCCTATTATCTGGCAAATGATCTGCCGCTTCAGGATGTGATCCTGCAAAGCGAAATTCCGGATGGATATATCCTGCCGAATGTAGACAATGTCATCAATCCATCCATCTTATTGGAGAGCGAGCGATTCCAGAAGATGATCGAAGAAGTCGGACAAAGATTTCGCTATGTCATCATCGATGTTCCACCACTCAATCTGGTGTCGGACGGAGAAAAAATCGGAAGTCTGTGTGACGGAGCGGTGCTTGTCGTGAGAGGCGCAGAGACATCCAAAGCAATGGTCAAAAACTCGATCAATCAGATCAAGAGATCGGGATGTCCGTTGCTGGGCGTCGCATTGAACCGGGTCAAGGGCTCCGGCAGCGGCTATTATTACAAGAAATACGGTGGAAAATATTACGGTAAGTATGGCAAGGAAGGCTATTATTACAAATAATTCCAAAACGGAGCAATCTGTTTTTCCATTAGAAGACAGTGCTCATAGATCAAAATCTTCGGGAAAGGAGGATATGCCAATGTTCAAGAAATTGTTAGCAGGAATGTTGGTTGCTGCAGTCGCACTCACTGCTGTACCTGCAGTCAGCTATGCAGCAACCAGTCCATCCAGCTCTGTGGAGGTAGAGGCCGGAAAGACTGAGGAAGTTTCTCAGCCAAACGGAATCAAGCCAACTGTTACCACAACTGCAAAAGGAAATGTTGTAGTATCAGAAATCGCAAAGACTACTAAGACTACAATTGTGATCTCAGCAGCTGTCAAGGTCGATGGAGTCACATGCGTGGTCAAGAGACTGGAAGGAGACATCTTTGCAAACTGTACAAATGTCAAGAAGGTATCTTTACCGGCTACCATCAATCAGATTGCAGAGAAGACTTTCTCAAGCGTGCAACCGACTGCAACGATCACGTTAGCAAGTAAAACTGCACCAAAGATCAACAGAGCTGCATTCGCAGGCGTTGATACTAAGAAAATGAAGATCACAACTTCAAACATGACAAAAAAGCAGATCACGGTTCTTGCGAAGAGATTGAAAAATGCTGGATTCAAAGGAAAGGTGAATGGAAAGACCATCGATCAGCTTTTGAAGAAATAATTTCAGCAGATATTGTCCCCTGTGAAAGCAGGGGACGGTATTCGGATCTTGTCATGGGACATTTTGTAGGAAATGTCCTGTGAGAGGGTCTGAATCCTAAAATTACTGGAAGAATGGAGATAAAGTATGAAAAGGGAACAAAAGCGTGTGATTGCAATTGCAGGAACGGGATACGTAGGCCTGTCTATGGCTACGCTGCTGGCGCAGCATAATCAGGTGTATGCGGTAGATATCATTCCGGAAAAAGTGGAGATGCTGAATCGGAAGGAATCTCCGATCAGAGACGAGTACATTGAAAAATATCTGGCAGAAAAGGATCTGGATCTGACTGCTACCATGGATGCCAGAATGGCATACAGCAAAGCAGATTTTGTTGTGATCGCAGCACCGACGAATTATGATCCGGAGCAGAACTATTTTGACACATCGGCGGTGGAAACCGTCATCCAATTAGTCATGGAGTGCAACCCGGATGCGATCATGGTCATCAAATCTACGATTCCGGTTGGATTTACCGAAGATGTCAGAGAAAAATATGGGACAGATAATGTCATATTCAGTCCGGAATTCTTGCGGGAGTCCAAGGCATTATACGATAATCTGTATCCGAGCCGGATCATCGTCGGAACCGTGATGGATGACGAGAGACTTGTGGAGGCTGCACATACATTTGCAGGCTTGTTGCAGCAGGGAGCACTCAAGGAAGATATCGAAACCCTCTATATGGGTCTGACCGAAGCGGAAGCAGTAAAGCTGTTTGCCAATACTTATCTGGCACTGCGTGTGGCATATTTCAACGAATTGGATTCCTATGCGGAGACGATGGGGCTGAGTACTCAGGATATCATCGATGGGGTCTGTCTGGATCCGCGCGTCGGCAGACATTACAACAACCCGTCATTCGGATACGGCGGATATTGTCTGCCGAAGGATACGAAGCAGCTGCTTGCCAACTTTGTCAGTGCCAATGTGCCGGAAAATCTGATGGAAGCGATCGTGGAAAGTAACCGTACCAGAAAAGATTATGTGGCTGCCGAGGTACTGAAGATGGCAGGTTATCAGGAATACGAGAAGGAGATAGAGCATCAGCAGTCGCCGACGGTCATCGGAGTTTTTCGGCTGACGATGAAGAGCAACTCGGATAATTTTAGACAAAGCTCCATTCAGGGAGTGATCAAACGCGTCAAAGCAAAAGGCTGCAAGGTCGTGATCTATGAGCCGGAGATGGAGGTCGATCCTTTTGGAAATGAAGTCATCAAGGATCTGGACACCTTCAAGCATGTCAGTGACGCGATCATCGCAAACCGGTATGATACCTGTCTGGATGATGTCAAAGAAAAGGTCTATACGAGAGACATCTACTACAGAGATTGAGGAGACGAAAACCGGTTATGAGACGAATATTAATAACAGGAGGAGCCGGATTCGTAGGTTCGAATCTGTGTGCCCGCCTGGTACAGGAAAAAGAAAATCATGTCATCTGTCTGGATAATCTGTTTACCGGTCGTATGGTAAATATCGAACCGTTGATGGGATTGCCGAATTTCGAGTTCATCAAACATGACGTACAGGAGTATATCGATATCCCCTGTGATCAGATCTACAATGCGGCCTGTCCGGCAAGTCCGCCGGCATATCAGCAGAGTCCGACAAATACGACGAAGACCTGTGTACTGGGCATCCTGAACATGCTCGAGCTGGCAAAGAAATATGATGCGACACTGATGCAGTTTTCCACCAGCGAAGTATACGGAGACCCTGAGGTGCATCCGCAGGTGGAAAGTTATCGGGGATGTGTAAATCCCATCGGAATCCGCAGCTGCTATGATGAGGGAAAACGCTGCGCTGAGGCACTGTGCTTTGACTACCACAGGGAGTTTGGAACGAAGATCAAGGTGATCCGCATCTTCAATACCTATGGACCCAATATGGATCCACAGGATGGCCGCGTCGTTAGCAACTTTATCATCCAGGCACTGAAAGGCGAGGATCTCACGATCTACGGAGATGGTTCGCAGACGAGAAGCTTTCAGTATATCGATGATCTCATCGAGGGAATCTATCGCATGATGAATACCAGCAGAGGGGACTTTCTGGGTCCTGTCAATCTCGGGAACCACGGCGAGTTCACGATGCTGGAGCTGGCAGAAAAGGTGCTTGCCATGACAGGAAGCAAGAGTAAGATCGTATTCCGGCCACTGCCGGGAGATGATCCGACACGCAGACAGGCAAATACCGATGTGGCGTATAGGGAGCTGCAGGGCTGGACTAGCAAGATCACGCTGGAAGAGGGACTGAAGAAGACGATTCCGTATTTTGAAAACTATTGCAGATAGGAGCGTTCATATGGATAGCATAGTCAGTGAGAATATTGCAGTAAATTACGAGCAGATCGCTGCCGGAAAAAGTATCGGATATCGATTCTGCAAACGTTTCTTGGATATTTTGTTGAGCCTGATGGCACTGGTTGTTTTGTTTCTCCCAATGATGATCGTAGCACTGGCAATCTTCATCGAAGATGGCGGTCCGGTAATCTTTTGCCAGGAGCGTAGCGGATGGAATGGACAGACATTTCGGATGTATAAGTTCCGTTCTATGTGCAAAAATGCTCCGGAGATGCACGCACAGTTACTAGAGGATAATGAGCTGGATGGTCCGGCCTTCAAGATGAAGGATGATCCCCGGGTGACGAAGGTAGGAAAATTTATCCGAAAAACAAGCATCGATGAGCTGCCACAGCTTCTTAATATCATCAAGGGAGAGATGAGTATCGTCGGTCCAAGACCACTTCCTACCTATGAGACGGAGCAGTGCAATGATTATCAGAAACAAAGGCTTCTCGTAAAACCGGGACTGACCTGTTACTGGCAGTGCGAGGGAAGAAATAATGTAGACTTTGATGAGTGGATAGAGATGGATTTGCAATATATCAGAGAAGCGAGTTTGTACACAGATTTGAAAATCATATGTATGACAGTAGTGGCTGTGTTTAAAAGCGAAGGTGCATATTAAATAAAATGTAATGTGAAATTTAGAGTAGAGCATTGTTTATTGTTATAGTACCCTAATAGGTATTATAAGATAAGGAGTAATACTTGAGTTAATAATATTCTTTGCATTAAAAGAGGTTTCATAATGAATGTAATGTACGCTACTGATGATAATTACGTAGAGATAATGGCAGTGTCCATACAATCCTTATTTCAACATAATGATCCCAAAGAAATATGTTTATATATTGTCACGGATCATATTCAGGAAGTAAATAAAGAGAGACTTGTGACGATGGTACAGAATCAAGGAGCTCAAATAACTCTCATAGATAAGCCTGATATACGAAAATTGTTGGGTGTAGAATTGAAGACCTTACGTTGGAGTGATAGTGCGTATTCGCGACTTTTTTTAAAGTTACTGTATTCTGACTATCCGGAAGTAAAGAAATTGTTGTATATTGACTGCGATACACTCATTACGGATTCACTACAAGATTTATGGAATACAGATATACAAGATTATCTCGGAGCTGCTTGTTTAGAGTGCATGAGTAGAATGCATAAGAAAATAATTGGAGCATTACCGAAAGATAATTATGTAAATACAGGTATGCTGTTATTAAATGTTACACGATGGAAACAAGAAGACGTTGATTCACAAATGATGGCATTTATACAAAAATATAATGGTAAGACAGAGTATGTAGATCAAGGTGTGATAAACGGAACAATTAGCAATAGATTTTTTTTGGTTAGTCCGAGATATAACCTAACCTCTTTGGCATATGATTTCACTTATGAAGAGATGTTGACTTATCGAAAACCAGATTTCGGTTATTCCAAGGAAGAATGGGAGAAGGCAATTGAAAAACCGGCAATTGTCCATTTCACTACAAGTTTCTTGAGTATTCGTCCTTGGTATGAGGGTAGCAAGCATCCTTATGCAAAACAATGGAAAGAAACGCATGATGAGACTGAATGGAAAGATGAGCCTTATAGAGAACTAATGGGTAGAAAGAAGAGAGATAAGAAAGAATATTATTACAGGAAATTGCCTAGAAAAATAGCTATAGAAAGTGCTGGAATTTTGCATGCATATGTGAAGCCATTATTATATTATTTAAAATAAAGGAAATATACAGCAAGAAAATGAGAGATAAATATGTATCTTTTGATATATTTGACACATTGATTCGAAGAGTATTATCTACCAATAAAATATATGAGATGATGGAGTTGGTTTTGGTAAATCATAAGATTTCTTTTGGAAACGGATTTTGTTCTAAAAGACTTGCAGCCGAAGAAAGTTTGTCAGGAAAAATATATACTTTAGATGATATATATAATACATATTTTTTTCAAGATATAACATTAGAAAATATAGAGGTCTTGAAAAGTATGGAAATTGAATATGAGATAAACAATTGTGTGGTTAATGAAGAAGGAAAATCGCTTTATGACAAATATAAAGATAGATATCAGGTTATTTGTATAAGTGATATGTATTTCAATTTCGATGTCATCGAAAAAATTTTGCAACACGCTGGGTATATAGATATAAAAAAAATATATGTTTCTTCTGACGCAAAAGCAGAAAAGAAAAATGGTAAGTTATTTCAATATGTATTACAAGATTTAAATATCCATCCATGGCAAATGATTCATTTTGGAGATTCATGGAGACGCGATTGGTTGATGCCTAAATTGAATTTTATTCGGTCAAAACATATTTCAAGAAAACATCAGTTAAGAGTGAATGAACGCTTCTATTTCGAGTTTGGCTTTTGGGTTGTAGGACCTGTCATTTATGAGTTTTGTAATTGGATTCATGAAAAATCAAAAGGGCGAAGTTGTTTCTTTCTATCAAGAGAAGGAGAAGTTTTGGCTCGGTATTATGATATATTGTTCGGATCAAAGTCAAAAATCCTATATATATCAAGGAAAGTTGCATTAAGGGGACTGGCCTATAAATATTTAAATTCAAATACCCTACAAAACATGATAGAGCATACTAGCCTAGATCGTTATGAGACAATAGGTAGCTTATTAAAGAGAATTGGTTTGGACGATGATAAAGTATATGATTTGTTTGAGCAAAATGGTTTTCAGAAAGCAGAACCTTTATCACAGGAATTTTTTGATTGCTTTGAAACAAATAAGCATCTCTTTATGTATTTGTTGCATGATTTTTCTGATCTCTATTGTGATTACTTGAGAAAGAATCTCAATGATAATAACTATCTTATTGATTTGGGATGGCAAGGAAGTATACAGAAATGTATAGAACTTGCAATCGAAAATTCTAATCAAAATATATATGGCTTGTATTTTGGATGTGTGAATTCCGATAATAAAGCAGGTTTTCTCTTTGAAAGTAAAGATCATATTTATCATAATATAATGAATTTTTCTGGATTATTGGAAAATATCTTTATGCCAATGCATGGTTCAGTGATCTCGTTAAGAAAAGCAGGTGAAGAAATTGAACCTGTATATGATGAATTTGAATTTGACGAAAATAGTTGCAATATAATAAGCGAAGTGCAAAGTGGAATAGAACATTTGATTATGTTGCTTCAACCCTTTGCTGGAAAGCGTTGCTTTGACAAATGTAAGATTAGAGAACATTTAATTCATTTTGGTTGCGTCCCTTCTGTGACTTATGTGAAAAAATTTAAAGGTATGGGATTTTATGATAATGGTGAAAAACGATTTTTGATAGAGGATTTTGATTATTTTAACATCAAAAGTTGTAAAAGACAATTTATACAATCAAAATGGAAAACGGCATATTTAATTAACGGACTAAAAATTAGTTATAATTATTCAAACATTATTAATATGTTTAGAAAGTTATTAGGATAGGAAAATGAAGATAAGTATTATTGTTCCAATTTATAACATGGAGAAATATTTGAAAAGATCTTTAGATTCATTAGTTGCACAGACATTTTCGAATTTAGAAATAATTTTAGTTGATGATGGATCAACTGATTCTTCATACTTGATTTGTTCGGAGTATGAAAAAAACGATGACCGAATTATACTTATTCATAAAGAAAATGGTGGGTTGTCATCAGCTCGTAATGCGGGATTAGAAAGAGCTACAGGTGATTATATTGGATTTATGGATAGTGATGATTATATTTTGAAAGATATGTATGAATACTTATTTCAGATATATGAAGAAACTAAAGCTGATATTATATGCTGTGGAATTTCAAGAGTCTATACGGAACGTGGTAAAACATACAATACGAGATCCTTTTCAGGTATACAAATATATTCCAAACAAGAAGCTTTATATCGTTTTCAATTGAATAATGATATTGGTTGTGCAGCATGGAATAAAATATTTAGAAAAGATGTGGTGAAGAATTTAGTTTTTGAACCTTATAGAAGGTTGGAGGATTCTAGATATGTATGTAAGGCAATTATGAATTCGGAAAATATAGCGTATGGTGCTGACATCAAGTATATATATGAGATTCGAAATGGTTCTATTACTAGATCTGGATTTGATGAGAGAAGTTATGATATTTTAAATGTTACTGATGCAAATTATAATGACTTTGTTTCTTGTAAGTGCAAAAACTTTAATCCGGAAATTGGAAGAATACTATGGTATATAGTTTTTGTTAATGAAATGATTATGCGTTGTGGTAATGATATGAAAATTGTTTATAAAACACAAAATCTTTTGAAAAAGAACTGGAGAGCAATTAAACAAAATGAGGATATCAAGTTAATTCAAAAAGTTCAACTACGAATATTGAGTTGTAATTATAATCTTTATAAATATGCTTACTGTTGGTACTGTTTTTTTAGCGGGAAAAAATGAAAGTGATATCTATTTTGAGGATGGTCATATATGATATTTTTAATAATAATGCAAGTTCTTTCCGTTGCTTTTTTTACCATTGCAGATAAACAGGCAAAGAAAGAGAAATCATATAGAATATGGATTTACTTTTCTGTATTAATGCTACTGATACCCGCCGCTATTAGAAATGAAAGTGTTGGAACAGACGTATCTGTTTATCAGAAGCCAATATTTGATAGAGCTTTGAGAAGCCCAGATTATTCGTCATTTTTATTGAATATAGCAATATATAATGTTGAAATGTTGTATGCAACGTTAATTTTTTTTGTATCAAAAATTTCAAGTTCTATACAGATTTTATTTCTTTGTCAGGAAGTATTTGTTTTAGTTCCAGTATATATTGCTTTATGGAAGATAAGAAAACATATCAATGTGGATATAGCTTTTCTATCATACGTATTCTTATATTATATTGAATCCTATAATACTGTTAGGCAGAATATCGCAATGTCATTTGTATTTTTGGCAGTTTGTATGATCGTATGGGAAAAGAGCCATAGAGGAATAGTTTTTGCTATATTAGCAATTGGATTTCATCGTTCTGCCATTGTTGGAATAGTAATAATACTTCTATATTGGTTCTTGAAAAAAACTAATTTACATAATTCTAAAATTCTAAGATTGATTATTTTTATTGTGGTAGTTTTTGTTTCAGAGAACTATCTATTGATTTTTAAATTTGTTGTGCGAGTATTACCATTTTTACCAGAAAGATATTTGGGTTATTATTATCTTTACATTGATAAAAATAACGTTTCAGTCATAAGGTTGTTACTTGAAATATTGATTTTGATCATTTTATTTGTTATTGAGCGGCGCAATAATTTCAATAGTATACAAATTTGTTGGCTGAGCACATTAAATTTAATAACAATAGGAATGACACATATGGCATCATCTACAATTTTCGCGGCTCGAATACTATGGTATTTGATGTTATTTGAGGTTCTGGATTTAAGCCTATGTGTAGAAATAGTAAAAAAAAGAACAATAAATTATTTTTTGTATAAAGAAATATTATTAACATTTTTGATTTTATATTGGATTTACATATATGCCGTTTTGCGAGTAAGTAATATTTTGCCATATAGGATTATGTGATGAAGATGTTATGAAAAAGATTTATATGCAATTGATAACCATACTATAGTAGGAAGGAATGTAACAAATATTTGGTGATTAACTATGCATGATAAGATTAAAGTTTCAATTATTGTTGCTGTATACAAGGTAGAAAATTATATAGATGAGTGTATACAGAGTTTAGTTAGTCAATCTTATAAGAATATTGAAATTCTTATAATAAATGATGGTTCACCTGATCGTTGTGATGAAATTTGTAAACAATGGGAAGATAAGGATTCAAGAATAAGATATATTTATACGAAAAACAAAGGTGTTTCACGTGCTAGAAATATTGGTATAGATCATAGTTCCGGATCGTGGATCTGTTTTGTGGACGGGGATGATTATTTATGCGAAAATGCAATTCAAAACTTAGTTTATGGAATTAATAATGAAACAGATATAGTTATTGGAGATTATTTTGTTAAACAAGGTAATCTCCAATATGAAGAGTACTTCTATTCAAAAGCAGTTACCATTAACAATGAAAGAAAAATGGACATAATTAGAGATGCAATGCTTGGTATTAGAAGGGAAAAAATTGGTCCAGGGGTGCCGTGGGGGCGTTTATATAGAAAAAGCCTTATTGATCAATATAGTATTCGTTTCCCTGTTGGTCTAAAAAGAATGGAGGATGTGGTGTTTAATCTGTATGTATTTAATAAAATGAGAAATATATGCTATTTACATCAAATTGTATATTATTATCGTATTAGAAGTGATTCTGCTGTTAGGGATTACGATTGGAATTATGTTGAGAGTATTTTAAGGTTTATAAATGAAATAGACATATTTGCAAAAGATAATAATTTTTTCAATGATGAGTGGATACAGATTTATCAAAATAAAAAGATACAACTGTTTTCTGAATGTGTACGTTCGGCATACTGTCGTAAAGAGTGTACAGTATCATTGCGAGAACGTATAAATTCTATGAAAAAAATTGAAAAACAGATTATGAATTTTAGTTATAACGAAATAAAAGTTTATTTTAGTAAAAAACAATTATTAGTACTCTTTTTATTAAAACATAAAATGTATTTTCTATTATGGCTTATACTTTATTTAAAGCAAAAGAAATGTGAATTTGTAGTGTAATTAAACAATATATTGAATTTTTCGTGTAGAAGAGCCATCGTTTTTGTTGTGGAAAGCCATCAAAAAAATTATGTTGCAAAAGGTTCTTTACATGAGTATAAAATAGGATTCTACACCTAAGCAAACATATCCGAGGGGCAGGGTTGCCAATTTGTCATGAATACATATGCCGTGGTTTTATGACAATAGCGCTGTGGAACAATGTTTTTGATGTCAATTTCTAGTGGCTCTTCAGTTCTGGAATGGTAGTTCCTAGAGTTTGTACAGACGGTTTTAAAGAACCCTATAATATACCCAGTGGAGAAGGATATTATCAATAGTTTTATTTCAGAGTAGAATTGATAATTTGTTAGAAAGATAAAATAACACTTGTAGCAAAGTAAATAAAATTTCAACCCTATTAAGAGTGGGGAGTTTTAAAGGTAATGTTTATGAAGATAAGTGTAATTGTACCTATGTATAACGTAGAAAAGTATTTAGAAGAATGTATAAAAAGTATTATTAATCAAACATTTACAAATTTAGAAATAATTTTAGTTGATGATGGTTCACCGGACAATTGTGGAATAATTGCAGACAATTATATGCAGCAGGACGATAGAATCAAGGTTATTCATCAAAATAATCAAGGACTGTCGGCTGCTCGTAATGCGGGTTTGCAAGTTGCATCGGGAGAATATGTGGCATTTGTAGATTCGGATGACTTCCTTGATAAGAATATGTATAAAGTGATGGCTGAACAAATAAAACAGAATGAGGATATTGTAATATGCAGTTATGATCGGGTTGATGAATCATCAATGCTGGTGTCAAAGAAAAAGCATTTTGATTCATTCTATTTTTGTGAGCAGGAAGAACTTAATAATTGTGTATGTTGCTTACTTGGGTGCAAGTGTTTGGATGATTGGAACAATTATTTTGCAGATTTATTTATATTGCCATGGAACAAATTATATAGGCGACAGTTTATAGTTCAAAATAATTTGAAATACGATATACAGTTTCGGGCACATGAAGATACATGGTTCAACTACAATGTGTTTAAGTGTGCGGAAACTGTAATAGGATTAGATTATGTCGGATATCACTTTAGAATAAATAGTGCATCAATTACAAATGCCTTTAAGAAAAATAGGTTAGAGTTGAATTACCAACTTATATCAAATATCTATATTGATAATTATGATATTTTGTTTCAAAAAAAAGATAATAAAATGAAGCAAACAATATTGGCTTTTTTTACTTTATGCTTTATTGGGGACTTAGATCAATATATTTGTCATTCTTGTAACGATATAAATAGGTATGAACGTATTCAACAGATTAAAGAGAGAGCTACTTTAATAGAATATAAAAAAGCATTTTCAGAAGTGTCTTTTTCGTTTTTAACTACAGGACAGAAAATATATACGATTTTGTATAGATTGAAAATGTGGAATACTATGGTTATATTAACAAAAATCAGATTAAAAAGAAAAAAATGTTAGAACAATCATTGTTGAAAAATTATGTATATAATTTTATAAAAACATTCTGTGGGATTGTGTTCCCGATTTTGACATTTGCATATACATCGAGAGTTTTAGGCGTTGATGGACTCGGTAAAATAATTTTTTCCCAATCTTTTATCACATATTTCTCCATGATCGCTATGCTAGGAATTAATCAATATGGAACCCGTGAAGCGGCCAAGGTCAGAGATGATAAGCGAGCATTGTCAAAGTTTGTGCATGAGATTTTATTTATCAATTTTATTACGACATTGGTTGCATACATATTCTTAGCTATTGCCATTTTTTTTGTCAAAAAGTTACAGGATTATGAGACGCTTTTATGGATAAATAGTTTTTCTATTGCTATGCTTGGGCTTGGAATGGAGTGGCTCTATCAAGCGGTGGAAGAGTATGGGTATATCGCAAAGAGAGCTGTGCTATTTCAAATAATTGCATTGGCAGCAATGTTTTTATTTGTGCATGATCGAGATGATGTGGTTGTATATGCTATTATTTCTGTATTTTCCGCATCCGGTTCATATATCCTAAATTTTTTTAATGCCAGAAAATACATAGATTTCACACCGATTGGCGGTTATGAGCTCAAAAAACATCTTGCATCAATGCTATGGCTGTTTGCTAGAGAGTGTAAATTATTTTGTGTAAACCTCTTAGATTAATGAAAAAACATCTTTCGTTAGAGTTGATTTTTGAATGAATATTTTGTGTCTGTATTTTGACACAAGCAAATCAGGCTGTCAATTGGCAGCCTGATTTTTCTATGACTACTTTGAATTAATCTATATCTCTCAAAGAAATGCGATCCTCAAAATAGATGCAAAGATGAGCCAAAATCTGATTCCAATCCCGATTCCTTCCGCCCCATTTTTTCGTGATATCCATTGTCGCCAAATATAACATTTTAAATAGCGAATCATCGCTCGGGAAAATGGTTTTACTCTTGGTTACCTTTCGTAGCTGACGATTGAAATTTTCGATGGAATTCGTGGTATAAATCATCTTTCTGATTTCCGGCGGATATTTGAAGTATGTAGATAACTGAGACCAGTTATTACGCCAGGAAGAAACGGAGGAAGGATATTTTGTTCCCCATTTTTCTTCAAGAGTATCCAGCGCACTTAATGCTGCATCTTCAGTAGATGCCTGATAAATATCCTTCAAATCAGCTATAAATGCTTTTACATCTTTGTAGGATACAAATTTTGTTGTATAGCGAATCTGATGTACAATACAGCGTTGAATCTCTGTTTTAGGAAAGACTGCAGAAATCGCATCTCCAAAGCCAGTCAAACCGTCAACTGACACAATCAGGATATCCTGTACGCCCCGGTTCTTTATTTCTGTCAGAACACCAAGCCAGTATTTTGCGCTTTCATTACCTCCAACCCAAAGTCCAAGGACATCTTTCTGACCATTTAGTTTTACGCCAATAGCAACGTACACCGCCTTCTTGATTGTCTGATTATCCTGTCTCACATGAAAATGTATCGCATCCATAAATACAATGGCATATATTTTTTCAAGCGGACGATTCTGCCATTCTTTTGCAATCGGAAGAATGCGGTCAGTCATGTGAGAAATCATTTCTGCAGAAGCATCTACACCATAAACAGATTTGAGATGATCTGAAATATCTCTTGTGGTCATCCCTTTTGCGTACATGGACAGAACCTGATCCTCGATGTTCGAAATATCAGTCTGATTCTTTTTGACTATCTGGGGCTCGAACTCACCTTTACGGTCTCTGGGGATATCTAATTCAATATCTCCGAAAGAAGAAGTGACCGTCTTTTTGCTATAGCCGTTTCGACTGTCATCAGTATCCTTGTTGCGATAGTCGTACTTGGAATAACCGAGTTGCTGATCCATTTCAGCTTCCAACATCCCCTGAAGAGTATCGCCGAGTAGGTCTTTTACCATATCCTGCACGTCCTGGGCGTCCTGTGGATTATAGTGCTGAATTAAGTTGTTGATGAACGCTTTGCGTTCCGGTGAAAGTTTTCTTTGTCTTGCCATAAAAATATCCTCCTGGATTAATATTTATTCTAACATCAATCCAAGAGGATATATATTCATATCTTTAGTTTACACAAAATTTTTTACAGTCTCCTATCGCATTGAGACAATAACTCTAAGAGTTCTTTATCACAAATCATTCCGTTGTACTCCGTTTCAACAATCGCTTATTTTTTTGTATTATGCCATCTTTTTATGAAATTTTTACATTATATGTGACAAATCCCACCGCTATAAATTAATGGTGGGATTTGATTATTATGTAGAACTTATTAATCCTTACCTGTTCCTCCACAACTTGGGCAGGTTCCAACTGTATATGCATCATGTCCACTCAGCCAAGCTTCTAAATCACTGCTACCATAGTAATACTTAACATATCCCGTACCATTACAAACAATGCACTTTCCACCTGAGCCACCAGACCCGTTATGGCTACCACTGCCCCACAAATTAGGTTCATTATCAAGGTCTGTATTTGAATCATAGCCAAAAAGGCTCATATTTTGTGCTGTGGCTGTTGTTTCAGATGATTTTATGCAAATAGCTGGCCGTACACCAATATCAGTATAAGCGTTCCTCCGGTGGTATGGTACCGTACCAGCACTACGAACATTTCCGTCAGCCTCAACTGGCACGACACCCTTACCATTTGAAGCCGTACTAACAGACCTGGTCCACCATTCACCGCAATTTTCCCAAGCTTTAAACCCATTGCTAAGTAGAGCTGCTGTTGGACAAGCTCTACGAGAATCATCAGAACCAAAAAAGCCACGTGCTTCTTCGGCACTCAAGCAAAATATCTTGTCAGATGTATTTTCCGAAGTAAGCATAAGCTGAATATTTGCTTGATCTTCGGTATTAAAAGCATTTTCGTAAAAATCTGTATTTAGCCATTCTCTCAAATCGCTATCTTCCCAGTGATAAGAATGACCATCAAATTTTCGCTCTTCTAAAATGTATTCAGACAGCAATAGAGTATGATCGCCATTTTTAGCAAGAACTATCCATTCTATCGGCTCAAGCCCATTTTCTTCGTTGCCGTCCTGCTCATAGGCTCCAAAAAAAACAGTATCTCCAATAGAAGCATTATCCATCATAGATGAAGCACATTTTTTTGCAAGTTCTTGACTTTGTTTATAGTTACCCAGCTTATCGAAAGTTGTATACGCAAGAATAAAGTTGTCATTTGCGGCATACTGGTTTGCAAGTGCGTATCCTGCTTTCAATGAGTTTTCGACAGAATCTTTATAGTCATTCAGTTCACAGTAAATATCATAGGCTTGAATATAATCCATATTATTATACGCTACACCTGCAATCTGATACTTGCATTCAAGTACCTTTTCAGCAGAATCTTTATAACTACCACCCGATTCTAAAGATTCATAAATAGATAGCGCTTCTTTATAATTGCCAGTTTCCAGTAATTCTTCTGCCTTTTTATAGTCCGAACTGTTGCAACCTGTTAATGAACAAATCATTACAATAACTAAAACCAACGCTCCAATTCTTTTTATTGTGTTCATATACTCATTTCCCCCTCATCCTCAATATAATCTGATATTCCTAACCCAAAGGACTCTGCCATCTGCAATAATTTTTCTGTAGATGCATTTTCCACATCTGAATAACTTACTAAAGCAGCACCAAAACCACCACCAAAGTATGCACCTAAATATTCGCTTTTTAAATCTGCTTTTAGCTGTTCTACATTAACTTTCATAATCGTAGCCTATCCCATTGATAAAAAGTAATCCTTTTCCTTATTCTGCTTTGTTTGACGCATATATTGTATCACAGTTATTCGAAAAAAATAAAGTATTTTCAGAAAACTTATTATTTTTGACGCAAAAAATGGCGGAAGAGAAGTATTAATTTCCCTGCCGCCGTACTTCGGTTAGTTGTAAACTATATCGTGATTTACGATTTCTGTGGCTCTGCTGCATATGTTATTCATCCGAGCAACCCACTCCATTTGATTGTCTGCTTTGAGTTTTTCGGTTACACCCTCAAGCTCTGCCATCTGTTTTACGAGCCGAAAAAACATCTCCTCAGCCTATACCCTAAAACCACACCCTAAAACTAGGCCCTAAAAAACTTATGATATTTTGGCGCTAGACCCTAAAGTCAGACCCTAAAAAACTTTGGGAAACCCTAAAAAAGTTTGATTATCCTTATATCATCCACCAAAGCATATGTGCAAGAAAATTTCATTATTTCGTTTTCTTCTTGATTTTATTCAGTTTTGCATTGATATCTAAAAGCTGCTCCTTGGTAACCTCAACACCTATCATGCCGCTGGCCATGTTGACCAA
>JALEJB010000170.1 GCA_022768825.1 Lachnospiraceae bacterium | reverse complement strand
GATGTTCCATTTTACATCAACATCGCCGATCTTTCCTGATGTTGCGTCAACCTCTTCGTATCCAGGATAGTGAGCGGTCAGACGGCTCTTGAACTCCTCGTTCCAGCAGTAGATATTTAATACTTTTCCTTCTTCCTCTGCTGCTGCATCGTCTCCTGCTGCTGCGTCATCAGTTGTTGCTGCAGCATCGTCTGTTGTTGTTGCTGCGTCATCTGCTTTGCTTCCACATCCTGCGAACATGGTTGCAACCATTGCTGTTGCAAGTAATGCACTTAATACTTTTTTCTTCATATTCTTTTTCCTCCCATATTTTTAAGAATCTAAAGTATTTTATATTTAACCTTTTTTAGAAAGGTAAATATCAGTTTAATTGTTTCACAGTCTCTCCGGGAAAGACCTCACCGCCGATGATGATTGGTCGGACAATTGTCGATTTCGGATCTTCAATCAGTTGAATCAGATTCAATGCTGCCTGATGTCCGACCGCCTCTGTGTCCTGCTTCAAAGTAGTAAGCTTCGGCTCTATATGCCGCCCGACCCTGATCCCGTCGTATCCTGCAATGGAGATGTCCTCCGGAACCCGAAGTCCTCTCTCTCTGACTGCATTGATTCCACCAAAGCTGGCGAAATCGTCCGGATATATGATGCAGGTAGGCGGATCACTCAGATCCAGAAGTTCAAATGTTTTTTGTGCTGTCTCTTCCGTATTTCGATAAGCTGCTTCTTTGATATAAGAATCCGGAACCTGAAGTCCGAGTTCCTTTGCCGTCTTATAAAAGGAAGATAACCGGGCCTGCGTAACTGCCGAATCCTCTCCGTGTATATAAGCAATTTTCCGATGTCCCTTTTGATATATGTAAGTGACCAGATCCTTCATGCCGGTTACATTATCTGAAATGATCCCGATGCGATTATTGAAGATATGGTCGATGGTCACCACCGGTAAATTGCTGTTCACAAGTTCGACGACCTGAGGATCGTTAAAATCGATACATGCGATCACTACTCCGTCAAACCCTCTGTATCTAGCATGTTCCAGATAACTCAGCTTCGTCTTTCGACTCTTCGCGCAATTAATAAAGGTAAGATCATAATTATGCTCTTCGGCTGTCCGCTTGAAGCTGTCCAATACATAGGAAAAGAAATCATGTGTCAGACCGCTTTGAGCTTCATCGGCAAATAACACTCCTATATTATAGGTTCGATTTGTCTTCAATGCCTTGGCTGCCGAATTTGGAAAATATCCCATCTGCTTTGCCATTGCACGAATCCGTTCCTTCGTGTCCTCACCGATATCACGGTGGTCGTTTAAAGCTTTACTAACAGTCGCCACGGAAACGTTGCAGGCATTTGCAATATCCTTCATGGAAACCATTGGCTTTAACCTCCGTAACCGTTTCGAAAATTATTTCGTGTGTCTTAATCGTTTTCGCAGTTTTATAGTACAACGTTTTGTCCAACTTTGCAAGCCTATTTTTACATTTTTTATTCATTTTGACCAGTTTTGTGAAATTGTACCAACTATTTTACCTGGATTTTGAACTATTTTACTAAAAAACAATCGAAAAAATTAAGTTTTGCTTGACTTTTACTTAATCGTTTTCTATACTAAGGTTAAGTTACTCGTGAACACTATAAATTTCATTATGATTAAGGAGAATGGTATGCAATTCGGACATTTTGATGACCAAAACAAAGAGTATGTAATTACTACCCCGAAGACTCCGTTGCCATGGATCAACTACCTTGGCTGCAACGAGTTCTTCACCTTACTTTCCAACACCTGCGGAGGCTATACCTTTTATAAGGATGCCAAGCTTCTTCGCCTGACACGTTACCGTTATAATAATGTACCCGGCGATATCAACGGAAAATATTTCTATATTAAGGATGGATCTACCGTATGGAACCCGGGTTGGAAACCGACCCAGACGGAACTGGACAGCTATGAATGCCGTCACGGCATCGGCTACAGCCGTTTTGTTTCTTCTAAAAATGATGTAAACGCTGACTTGTTAGTTTTCGTTCCTATGAATGATAATTGCGAGATCAGCCAGATCAAACTCACTAATAATAGTAAGGACACAAAAAATATCAGCCTCTTCTCTTATGTAGAGTGGTGTCTGTGGAACGCAGATGATGATTCCAGAAACTTCCAGCGTAACTTAAGCACCGGTGAGGTTGAAGTGATCGGCTCAACGATCTATCACAAAACCGAGTATCGTGAGCGTCGTAATCACTATGCAGTCTATTCTGTGAATGCTCCGGTGGATGGCTTTGATACCAGCCGTGATGAATTCCTTGGTGCATATCGTGGTGCAGACAAGCCAATCGCAGTGGAAGAGGATGCCTGCAGAAACTCTATGGCAAGCGGATGGTCTCCAATCGCTTCGCACCAGTTAAAGATCACACTTGCGCCGGGCGAGACAAAGTCCTTCGTATTTGTTTTAGGATACGTAGAGAATCCGGAAGATGACAAGTGGGAGTCAGCCGGCATTATCAATAAGAAGCCTGCCAATGCAATGCTTGCAAAATACCAGACAGATGCAGACGTGGACAAGGCTTTTTCCGAGCTTCAGGCTTACTGGGATGGGCTTCTTTCAAAATATCATGTGGAATCTGAGAATGATAAAGTCAACCGCATGGTAAATATCTGGAACCAGTATCAGTGTATGGTTACCTTTAATATGTCTCGTTCTGCTTCCTACTACGAGTCAGGTATCGGCCGCGGAATGGGCTTCCGCGATTCCTGCCAGGATTTACTTGGTTTTGTTCATTTAATTCCTGACCGCGCAAGAGAGCGTATCATCGATATCGCCTCTACCCAGTTCCAGGATGGTAGTGCTTATCATCAGTATCAGCCGCTTACCAAAAAGGGTAACTCTGATATCGGAAGTGGATTTAACGATGATCCGTTATGGTTAATTGCAGGAACCAGTGCTTACATCCGTGAGACCGGTGACCTTTCAATCTTAAAAGAGATGGTTCCATTTGATAATGATGAATCCGTCGCTCAGCCACTGATGGAGCACTTGAAACGTTCTTTGGATTACATTATCAATCACAAAGGACCTCATGCACTTCCTCTCATTGGACGTGCTGACTGGAACGACTGTCTGAACTTAAACTGCTTCTCTGAGCATCCGGGCGAATCCTTCCAGACCTTTGGCCCAAGCGAAGGACCTGTTGCTGAATCTGTATTTATCGGCGGTATGTTCGTCAAATACGGTGAGGAATACGCTCAGTTAGCAGAGCTTCTCGGAGATGACGCAGAAGCTGCAAGAGCAAGAGCTGAAGTTGAGAAGATGACACAGGCACTGTTGACCGATGGCTGGGACGGCGATTGGTTCGTTCGTGCTTACGACGCATACAGCAACAAGGTTGGTTCTAAAGAGTGCGAGGAAGGTCAGATCTACATCGAGCCACAGGGCTTCTGTGTACTTGCCGGTGTCGGCGTAGAAGACGGAAAAGCGAAGAAAGCACTGGATTCCGTAAAAGAAAAACTGGATACCAAATATGGCGTAATGATCCTTCAGCCTGCTTATACCAAATATCACCTTGAGCTTGGTGAGGTTACTTCTTATCCACCAGGATACAAAGAGAATGCCGGAATTTTCTGCCACAACAATCCTTGGGTTTCGATCGCAGAAACTGTTATCGGACGTGGTGACCGCGCATTTGAGATCTACCAGAAGACCTGTCCTGCTTATGTGGAGGAGATCAGCGAGATCCACCGCACAGAGCCTTATGTATATTCTCAGATGGTTGCAGGTAGAGATGCCAAATTCCACGGCGAGGCAAAGAACAGCTGGTTGACCGGTACTGCCGCATGGACGTTTGTAAATATCTCCCAGTACATTTTGGGATTGTATCCGACTCACAAAGGATTGTCTGTAAATCCTTGTATTCCGAGCGGATTTGGTGATTTCAAACTGACCAGACAGTTCCGCGAGGGAATGTACAACATTGAGGTGAAGAATCCTTCCAATGTGGAAAAGGGAATCAAGAGCATTACGGTTGATGGTGTTGCCATCGATGGTTGTGTCATTCCTTATGAAGCTGGCAAGAAAGAGTACAATGTGGTTGTGACCATGGGCTAGTCCTTAAAAAGATTTTTATAACAAAACTCCGGATAAGATTTGCTCCGATTGCACTTAAAGCCGCAAATGCGGCACGTGCAAAAGTCGCAAATCTTATTCCGGAGTTTTTTAATATTTTACTTCAAGCTATCACTTGCTCCAATTGTGCATAAAATCGCAATCATCTCCTCTTTTTTTCGACACCATAACTTCGTCTGTCATGGCTTGCATAAATATATACTACCCTATTCTTATACGCTGGTTGATGACGAAAGTGCCCATTTCCGTTGGACATCGGCGTCTCGAGGTATTGTATCATATTCGCTACCCAGAGATGGCGCTACACGCCTGCTATGTCTCGCGCTCGATGCTCCAAAAGTCAATGGACACCTTTCGTCATCTTCCCAGCGAAAATTTCGCACATATTTTTATCTTCTATGTCAGAAATATCATTTATCCTCGTCCGCCAAGACTTGAATATATTCAAGAACGCCTCTGCGTTCTTGCTGCGGAATGCGCGTCAGCTTTGCTGACATTCACATCTGCGCATTCCTGCAATCCACCGGAGACCTTCATCTCAGTTGGAGTATACTCCGGCTGAGATGAATAGGTCATTGACTTTGGACATGCAAGTGCGAGGCCTACCAGGCGTGTAGCGCCATCTCCGGGCAAACAACACCACTCCCGATACGATACACTCGAGACACGAATGTCCACCGGAAATGTGTAATGTGATGCAAGTCCAGCGGACGAAAGATGAATTACAATTATATGTAAAGAAAAAGCTGGCTGGAGAACGAAAATGTACATTGACTTTGCACACTTTCGTTCTCCAGCCAGCGAATGGAAAACAATTCATATGTAATTCTACAACACCTTCGATAAGAAATCCCGAAGTCTCGGATTCTGTGGATTCCCAAAAAACTCCTCCGGCGGATTTTCCTCGAGGATCTGTCCGTCTGCCATGAAAAGCACGCGGGACGCCACCTCTTTTGAAAATCCCATCTCATGGGTGACAACCACCATCGTCATACCCTGATGTGCCAGCTCGCCCATGATCTCCAATACTTCGCCAACCATCTCAGGATCTAATGCTGATGTCGGTTCGTCGAACAGCATCACCTCCGGATTCATCGCAAGCGATCTGGCGATTGCGATACGCTGCTTTTGTCCGCCGGACAGCATGCCCGGATAAGCATCCGCTTTGTCCGGTAAACCAACACGCTCTAAGAGTTCCATTGCTTTTTTATCAGCCTCTTCTTGGCTCATCAGCTTCAGTTTCACCGGAGCGATCGTGATATTTTCTTTGATCGTCAGATGCGGAAACAGATTAAAGTGCTGAAACACCATTCCCATCTTCTGACGATGCTTATTGATATCCGTTTTCTTATCACAGATGTCTGCATCGTCAAACAGGATATGTCCGCCGGTGGGCTCCTCCAAGCGATTCAGACATCTTAAAAATGTACTTTTTCCCGATCCGGATGGGCCGACAATAAATACGACCTCTCCCGGATAAATATCAGTGGAGATCTCTTGAAGCACGCCCAGCTCCCCGAAACTTTTTGACAGGTTCTGCACCCGGATCAATGGTTTATCTTTGCTCACTGTTTCGCAATCTCCTCTCTAATAGTTTTACCAGATAGCTAAATAACATGACGATGATCAAATACACTGCCGCTACAGACAGAAGCGGAATATATGCATTGTATGTCTGGCTTCGGATGATATCGCCGCCCTTGGTCAGATCCTGTAATGCGATGTATCCGCAGATGGAAGTCTCTTTCAGCAGCGCAATCGCCTCATTTGCCAGTGCGGGGAGCACGCTCTTGAACACCTGTGGCAAAATAATATACCACATCGTCTGAATATAATTAAATCCCAGACTTCGTCCTGCTTCAAACTGTCCGTTGTCGATGGACTGGATCCCACCGCGGACGATCTCTGCTACATATGCACCGGAATTGATTCCGAATGCCAGTCCCGCCACAACGATCTTGCTGCGTACACTGGTCAGAACGATATAATACATGATCAAAAGCTGTACCATCACAGGCGTTCCTCGAATGACGGTAAGATAAAGCTGACAAACAGCATTCAAAACCTTCATATTACCGGTTTTATCATGCGTAGAACGGACAATTGCAACAATAAATCCAATGACGACACCGATCGCGATCGCCATCAGTGTGATCTCCATTGTAACTCCCAGACCGCGCACGATATACATGTACCGGTCTTTCTCTATCAGATTCTGATAAAGTGCTCTTGTTAACTGCTCCATAGCTATCTGCCTTTCAAAAGATTAATCTTCAGTGATGTATTTTGCAACGATCTCGTCTAATTTTCCGGAAGACTTCAGATTTGCCAACGCTTTATTGACAGCCTCAACCAGCTCAGTATTATCCTTTGCAATTGCTGCTGCATAATCCTCATCCGTAAATTTCTCTTCTAAGATCTTGATTCCCTCATTCTGGGAAACGAAAGCTTTTGCCGGCTGCTCATCGATGATCACCGCGTCAATCTTTCCGGTCAGAAGAGACTGTACTGCCTCAAATCCTTTGTTGTAACGCTCAAGGGTAACTCCCTCGATGTCCTCTGCATAGATATCTCCGGTGGTTCCAAGCTGAACACCAACGGTTTTGTTTGCCAGATCGTCTACCGTTGCGATCTCACTGTCATTTGTTACAATGACAACCTGTGACGCATGTGCATATGTATCTGAGAAGTTGACGTTCTCCAGACGATCCTCAGTAACAGTCATACCTGCAAGACCCATATCTACTTTACCGGCCGTTACCGCACCAATGATTCCGTCAAACTCCATATCCTCGATGACAAGCTCTAATCCCAGCTCATCGGCAATTGCCTGAGCGATCTCAGCATCGATACCGACAATGGTATCTCCCTCATAATACTCATACGGCGGGAATGCTGCATTGGTTCCCATAATCAGTTTTCCTTCTTCAACGGTCATACCGCTTTTTTTGCTTCCGCATCCTACAACGAGCATTGCTGACATAGCAACGAGTAAAAGGACGCTTACTACGCGACTCAAATTCTTTTTCATAGATCATATCCTCCATAAATATATATTTTTCTGCAACTGGTTCACAGTCACAATTTCTTAAACATTGTACACGGTTTCCCTTTTAATTACAATCCGTAAAATGCATAAAAACACTTGATAAATGTATGTTTTTACAGTTCTTTTGTTGAAATAAAAAGGTCATTTTTCGGTTCAATCTCAAAATCCATCCGTTTTTTGCTCCCGGGATGAACAAAGGAAAGATGATTTGCACACAGGGCAAGCGGCTGTCCATTTAACGGTTTTGCGCCGTATTTTTCATCTCCCAAAAGAGGATGACCAAGGGCTGCAAACTGGACACGGATCTGATGATGCCTGCCCGTATCTAACTGAATTGCTAATAAATATGCACGCGCCCGTTCTTCTAACACCTGAAAAGACAGCCTTGCGGGCTTTGCGCCGGCTGTTCCTTCTTCCACCACAACAGATTGATTTGATTTCTCGTCCTTTTTTATGTAATGGCAAAGATTGTGTGCGGATGTCAGAGGCCCGTTTTTTTCAACGAGTGCCAGGTAATCCTTGGACATCTCCCCTTCTTTTAGTTGTTTTGACAACACAGCCGCCGCATCCCTTGTCTTTGCAAATACGATCAGCCCCTCCACCGGCTGATCGATCCGGTGGATCACGCCGATGTATGGCTCCTCTCTCTTTGACAGCCTGCGGTTTTTAAGCAGGCTCACCAGATCCTGCTGCCTGACGTTGGCGGATTCAACCGCCAGATAGGGGCATTTATGGCAGACGATCACCGATGCATCCTCATAGACGATCATATGCTCCAGATCCTGTCTCGATACTCTCATGATTCCTCCTTTGTTTACAAACGATCTTCCATTTTTTCTGCAGAGGACGCATCCCTTCCACCGTCTTCCTCTGCGTCGTCCTGCGATCCGCTGCTCTCTTTTGCTTTCATCAGCTGCCAGATCAGAAACGCACTGATCGGTCCCAGCAGAAAGCCGCCCCGGGAATAGACCTTGATTCCGATGTAGATACTCATCAAAATCGCCAGCGGATGCACGCCAAACCGTTCTCCGATCAGCTTTGGCTCCAGTGTCTGTCTCGTCAGTGTACACACAATATAGATCAAAATCAGCCCCACTGCCGAAAGCATTTTTTTGCTCAGCAGCTGAAACAGTGCCCACGGGAGAAGACAGGTCCCTGTCCCCAGAAAAGGCAGTGCATCACAGATCCCGATCAGGATGCCGATCACCACCGCATGCTTTTGACCGATCAAAAAAAGTCCCGTCACACAGATACCTGTGATCGTCAAAATGATCAGCAGCTGTGCTTTGATATAGGAGCCTGCCACTCGTTTGATCTTTGTTCCGAAGCCTTTTAACTTCAACCGTTCTCTTGCAAAAGTCATCAGATTTTCATAATCGCCGACAATGATGAGCGCAGACACCAGAATCACCATCATCGTTGCCAGCAGTCTGAGTGTCTCTCCCCCTAGTATTTTCCAGCTGTCCAGCGCCTGATGGGAATCCAGTGACAACAGATTGTCACGGATATTGGAAAAAAAATTCACAAAATCCCTGGGACGAAACACCCATGTTCCAGTCAGGTCGTGCAATGCCTCGCAGCATTTTCCCCACAACACAGTTCCCTGCTTCTGGCAAAATAAAAGCACGCTTCCACCGCACAGATCTCGTCCCAGATAGCACAGAAACAGGAAAAAAAATGATAGAACAGCTGCAATCAGCCCGATCCCCAGAAAAAAAGCCGCAAAACAAGCAAGGCTTTTGTGAAAATGGCATCTTTCTTGCAAAAATCTGCGGATCGGAACAAGGAATGCCGCCAGTACAAAGCCCACACAAAAAGGGAATACCTTTGGCAGAGCATATTCCATCACCAGATATACCGCCAAAGTAATCCCTATCAGCTTAAACCATCGTTGTATTGTTTTATACCGCGTAAAAGTCATGTCTTCCATGACAATAGTATGTTCAGACCAGACCAAACTATACCGCACATCCCATGACAAACCTGCCGGAATGCTCCAATTTTAACCAAGAACCGCTGCGATACCGGCAAGCATCTCTTCTGCTACCAGCGGTTTTCCCATAAAACCTTTTGCGCCGAGTGCCAGACCCTTGTTTTTGACTTCCTCTCTCTCATCTGCCGTCAGAAAGATCACCGGGATGTCTGCGTAATCCGGATTGGCCTGCAGCTGCTCCATCACCGCAAATCCATCCATATCCGGCATCAGAACATCCAGAAGGATCAAGTCCGGTTTTCCCTTTTGCAGATAATTCAGCGCAACCTTTCCACCCGGAACCGGGACAACCTTATAGGTTGGTGACAAGATTTTTAATGCGTTGTTCAGATTCATTTTGTCGTCGTCTACGACCAGAATTGTTTTCATACACGCCTCCATTATACATTGAACCGGTATCCCAAGCCCCATACGGTCTCGATATACCTCGGATTTGAGGAATCCGGTTCAATCTTTTCTCTCAATTTGTTGATATGTACGGTAACTGTTGCAAAATCCCCTGCAGGTTCCATTTCCCAAATTTTACTAAATAATTCGCGTTTTGAAAATACTTGATTCGGATTTTCCGCAAAAAATACAAGCAGATCATACTCTCTGGCAGTGAAATTCTTCTCTTCATCGTTGATCCACACACGCCGCTGCACCCGGTTGATGCGGATTTCTCCGGCAACGATCTCTGCTTCGCGCATCTGCCTCCCCAGCGTGAGCGCATCAAACCGATCGATGTGTGCCTTGACTCTCGCTACCAGTTCTCGCGGCGAAAACGGCTTGCAGATATAATCATCCGCTCCCAACCCGAATCCTTTCACTTTATCTATATCGTCCTTTTTGGCCGAAACCATTAAGATCGGTACATTTTTTTCTTTGCGAAGTCGCTTTAAGATCGCAAATCCGTCGATTCCCGGCAGGATCAGATCCAGAATATACAGATCATATGCTTCGGTCAAGGCCCGCCTGAGCCCTCGTTTCCCATTGGTCTCGATGGTCACCCGAAAGCCTTCTGCCTGCAGATAATCCTTCTGAAGCAGTGCGATCTCACGTTCATCCTCAATGATCAGAATCTTCTTCATAACAATCCCCCCGGTACTTTAAGATGGTCAAAGAAAGTTTTGTTCCTCTGCCCTGTTCACTTTGTGCCCGGATCGTGCCGCCATGGTCCTCAACAATCTTTTTTGCGATAGAAAGTCCAATACCCGTTCCTTCTATTTTGGATGCCGACGCAGCCTGTGCCCGGTAATACCGATCAAAAATATACGGCAGCTCCTCCGGCGCAATGCCGCAACCATTGTCCTCGATCTCAATCTGTACAAAATCACCGCTATCAGTTCTTCGAATCCGGATCACCCTTTCGGTCTTATCCATATATTTGACACAATTGCGGACAATATTACTTATGACGCGACGAAGCTGCGCGGCATCGGCATAGATCTCTGCGTCAGCTCCCACCGTGTTTTCATCCGTTATCTCGATATTCTCCGGCGCAAATTCTGTTCGAAGTGCCTCGATACAGTCGTCAAAAAAAGCGTTCGCATTGATTTTTTGAAAATCATACGACGGGTCATGCGCATCCTTCGTGTAACACAGCAGCTCATCCACCAGCTGTGTCAGCTCATTCGTCTGATGATAGATAGTCCGGATATAAAGTTCCCGCTTCTGCAGACGGTCTGCGATTCCGTCCATCAGTCCTTCGGCATAGCCTCGGATGGCTGCCAGCGGCGTCTTCATATCATGCAGCAGATTCCCAAGCCATTCGCGCTCCCGTCTGACCTGTTCCCTGCGCTCAAGCGCATCGGTCTTTTCCAGCCAGTCGATCAGCATATAGGCCGTAAAGATCAGTATCAGCAATGTCGAAATAAGCAGATCACAGGTCAGGCTCTGCCAGCCTGCCGCTCCCAGCCTACACAGGTTCTGCCGTATCCTCCAGATCGCGATATAAAATACCATGACCGGCACCAGGACAATGGTACCAAAAGCAATCACAAGTCTTGTTTTTTGTCTCATATTCTTCTCCGGATAAAAAAAGTTACCGCAGCATGTGCGGTAACTTAATTATAACATGAAATATTTTTTCTAATTATAAAATTTTTATAAAATTTATAAGTATTTCTTTAAGGTATCAGCCTTATCGGTTTTCTCCCACGGAAGATCCAGATCGGTTCTTCCAAAATGTCCGTATGCAGCTGTCTGTTTGTAGATCGGTCTGCGAAGATCCAACATCTGTATGATGCCTGCCGGGCGCAGATCAAAGTTTTCACGTACGATCTCTACCAGCTTATTATCTGAGATCTTTCCGGTTCCAAAGGTATCCACCATGACAGAGGTCGGCTGTGCCACACCAATTGCATAAGATAACTGAATCTCGCATTTGTCTGCCAGTCCTGCTGCAACAATGTTCTTTGCCACATAACGTGCCGCATAAGCTGCAGAACGGTCAACCTTGGTGCAATCCTTTCCGGAGAAAGCCCCGCCGCCGTGACGCGCATATCCGCCATAAGTATCTACGATGATCTTTCGTCCGGTCAGACCTGCATCGCCGTGTGGTCCTCCGATCACAAAACGTCCGGTTGGATTGATAAAGAATTTGGTATTCTCATCGATCAGCTCCTGTGGAAGAACCGGATCGAATACATACTTTTTGATATCTTCGTGGATCTGCTCCTGAGTCACATCCTCGTCGTGCTGGGTGGACAATACAACTGCCTCTAAGCGGATCGGCTTGCCGTTTTCATCGTACTCAACAGAAACCTGTGATTTTCCGTCCGGTCTCAAATAAGCCAGTGTGCCGTCCTTTCGCACCTGGGTCAACTGACGGGCCAGCTTGTGTGCCAGCGAGATCGGATACGGCATCAGCTCTTCGGTCTCGTTTGTGGCGTAACCGAACATCATACCCTGATCTCCGGCTCCGGTGTCTAAATCATCCGTCAATGCACCGGATTTTGCTTCCAACGCCTTGTCTACGCCCATGGCGATATCTGCTGACTGCTGATCCAGCGCCACCATCACCGCACAGGAATGTCCGTCCAATCCTTTCTTTCCGTCGTCATATCCGATCTCAAGTACCGTATCACGAACAATTTTGGGAATATCCAGATTTGCTTTTGTGGTGATCTCTCCTGTTACCAGGACGAAACCGGTACAGCTTGCGGTCTCGCAGGCCACACGGCTCATCGGGTCCTGCTCCATGCAGGCATCTAAGATCGCATCTGATACGGCATCACAGACTTTGTCCGGATGACCTTCTGTAACTGACTCTGAAGTAAACAATAATTTTTCCATTTTTTCTCCTTTGCTTTTTTGACCTGTTAATTGGGTAAAAGAAAATCCGCCGGTGTCGAAACACAAGCGGATCGATTGCAATATCAAATCCTCTTATTGTTCGATTACTCGCTCAGGTTGGCACCTTCCGTTTTCGGGGTTGCCGTGACTTCACAGATCCTTTGTATCTCCATCACTCTGAATAAGGGAAACTCTAAATCAACACAATATGAAATTGATATTTGTCCTATGACATATTCACCATACCTTAATTTTTTATATCTGTCAACAGTTAAATTTCACCGAATCCCTTGAAAAGCTTGACTTTTTTAGTAAAAGCGCACATAATTATATGGGATTCTACTTACATTTATTATTACTTATTGTGGAGAAGGATAAAGTTATGAAGGAAATTCTAACGGCTGAACTAAAACCGGGCATGGTAGTTGCTGCCCCGGTAAAAACGAAAAGAGGACAGGAACTGATTCCTGCCGGTACCGCATTAACCAAACAGCAGATTTCCCGTCTGGAATTTTACGACATCAATTCTGCTATGATTGATGAAGCATCTCTACTGACAGAAGATGAGATCCGCGCTGCGCTTCAGGCTGCAGCAGCACAAAAGCTGTCCGGCAAGCCCATCCCATCAGAACCGGCTCCGGAAGTCATTCCGGAACCAACCGCCGCACCTGCGGAACCAAAAAAGCGTGAGGTGGCATATTCCCAAAAGGTCAAACAAAGCTCTGCTTTTCAGGAATATTCTCTGAAATCCACTTTTTCAACGGAAGTACTCCGTGAAGAGTTAGAGGGCTACGTTCATCAGGACAAGCCCATGAACTATGACAGACTGTTGGATGCGGTCAAATCCCTGATCACTCCGGGTCAGACCATCATCCAGTATTTTGATATGCTGCACAATATGCGCTCCATCAGCGACAGTGTCTACAGTCATTCCCTGAACGTTGCCATGATCTCCCGTATTCTGGGCAAATGGCTGCATTGGTCCAGCAGTGAATTGGATGCACTGGTTTTGGCGGGTCTGTTACACGATATCGGAAAGATCACGATTCCGGAAGAAATTTTAAATAAAGAAGGCAAGCTGACAGACGAAGAGTTTCAGATCATCCGCTCTCATCCAAAGGCCGGATATGACAGGATCAAGGATCTGAAAATCGATTCCCGCATCAAGAAAGCGGCTCTGCAGCATCATGAACGCAGCGATGGAAGCGGTTACCCGATGGGCGTAGATGAGATCATGATCGATGACTTTGCTCTGATCATTGCTATTGCAGACGTCTATGACGCAATGACAGCTGCCAGAAAATACCGCGCGCCGCTTTGTCCGTTCCAGGTCATCCGCGAGTTTGAACGGGACGGTTACCAGAAATATAAGACAGAGTATCTTCTGACTTTCCTTCGCCGAATCGCTACTACATACCAGAACAATCGGGTCATCTTAAGCAACGGAGAAGCCGCAAAGATCATTCTGTTAAACCAGAATGCATTATCATCGCCTCTCGTACAGCTCAATGACGGATCATGTATTGATCTGGCAACTTCATCTTTGTATATTCAATCAATTGTGTAAAATGCATAAAAAAATATCGCCCGCATGGGCGATATTTTTTTATGAAACCTTTAGGGTAAATTTTTGTATCTCTTTTTCGGAGCTCACCTTTTCGATCTGTGCTCCAAGGCTTGCCAGTTTTTCTTCGAAATGCTCATAGCCTCGTTCGATATAATAGATATCATCCACCACCGTAATGCCGTCTGCGGCAAGACCGGCAATGACAAGCGCGGCTCCTGCTCTCAGATCCGGTGCGCTCACTCTCGCTCCGGTATATCTTTCCACGCCGGCGATGATCGCGATATTACTCTC
Source organism: Lachnospiraceae bacterium (assembly GCA_022768825.1). Taxonomy (GTDB): domain Bacteria; phylum Bacillota; class Clostridia; order Lachnospirales; family Lachnospiraceae; genus W0P33-017. The sequence goes on along the minus strand of JALEJB010000170.1, from coordinate 10,005 downwards.
CACCTTGATATCTGCACCCATTCGGGTCAATTCATCCACATAACGGAAACGATTTTCAAAAATACTTTCCGTTACGGTACTCGTTCCCTCGGCGATACCGAGGATCACGGACATCTGCGGCTGCATATCTGTCGGAAAGCCCGGATACGGCAGTGTCGTCACCTGTGTATGACGCATCCGCTTGGAACATACAACACGGACAGCATCATCAAATTCCTCCACCTCACAGCCAACCTCCAGTAACTTTGCCGTGGTTGCCTCCAGGTGCTTCGGGATCACATTTTTCACCATGACATCACCTTTGGTTGCCGCAGCAGCAAACATAAAGGTTCCTGCCTCGATCTGATCCGGTATGACGGTATACTGCGTCTTATGAAGCTTCTCTACTCCAACGATTCGAATCACGTCCGTTCCGGCACCGCGGATACCGGCACCCATGCTGTTCAAAAAGTTTGCCACATCTACAACGTGCGGCTCTTTTGCTGCATTTTCAATGATCGTTTTTCCGTCAGCCATCGCTGCTGCCATCATAATATTGATGGTCGCTCCCACGGAAACCTTGTCTAAATAAATATGTGTTCCCTCCAGATGTTCGGCTGCTGCGGAGATCAGTCCGTGAGAGATATCCACTTCTGCTCCCAGCGCGCGAAAACCCTTCAGGTGCAGATCGATCGGCCGACTTCCGATGTCACATCCACCGGGCAATGCGACCTGCGCTTTTTTATATTTTCCAAGCAGTGCTCCCAGCAGATAGTAGGAAGCACGGATTTTTTTTATATATTCATAATCTACCAGCATACCGGAGATCGTGCTGCCGTTGATCTTTACCGTATGCGCATCGATACGATCTACGATTGCTCCGATTCCTTCAATTGCATGTAACATCACGTTGATGTCGCGGACATCCGGCAGATTTTCAATTGTCACTGTCTCATCTGTCATAATGGAAGCAGCCAAAATCGCCAATGCGGCATTTTTTGCACCACCGATTTCTACCTCTCCAACTAAAGGGGTTCCACCCTTAATCACATACTGTTCCATTTTGCACCTCTGCAATCTTTTTTTTCACAAACCACGTTATTATAGTAGCCTCTGCCCTCTTTTGTCAAGAAAATACATGGTTTTTCCCATACATATCTATTATAACCATTGTATTTTCGTTTGTAAATTCATATTTTCAAATAAAAAATGAACACCTTACCTAACATATTATATGCATTATGCTTTTTCTGTTTCCATTTTGCCACTGTAATATAGCTTGGCATAAAAGCCATTCCGGGCCAGCAGCTGCTCGTGGTTTCCCTTTTCAATGATATGCCCATCCTTCATCACAAGAATGATATCCGCATTCCGGATCGTGGACAGACGGTGCGCTACGATAAAGCTGGTTCTTCCTTCCATCATTTTTGCAAAGGCGTTTTGGATCTTTAATTCGGTTCGCGTGTCGATGGAGCTGGTCGCCTCGTCTAAGATCAGCATCGGCGGCAGGCAAAGCATGACTCTGGCAATGCACAAAAGCTGTCTCTGCCCCTGCGACAAGCCGCCCCCATCTTCCCCCATCGGCGTATCATAGCCCTGTGGCAGCTGTTTGATAAAGCTGTGGCAGTGGGCTGCTTTTGCGGCCGCAACCACTTCTTCCAGTGTGGCGTCCTTTTTTCCCATGCTGATGTTTTCGCGGATCGTTCCCGCATGCAGCCACGTCTCCTGCAATACCATTCCGTAGCTTTCCCTCAGGCTTTCCCTGGTCACATTCCGGATATCGACGTTTTCTACCTGAATACTTCCTGCTGTCACATCATAAAAACGCATCAAAAGATTGATCAGGGTCGTTTTTCCGCATCCGGTCGGTCCTACAATCGCAACCCTTTGCCCCGGCTCCACATCCAGATTCAGCTCCTCAATCAATTTTTGCTCCGGCTCATAGGAAAAGGAAACATTGTCCAGACTCACATGCCCTTTGACATCTGTCAATCGTACTGCATGTTCGGATTCCGGAATCTGCGGAGTCTCCTCAATGAGTGAAAAGACACGGGCCGCACATGCGATCGCATTTTGCAATTCTGCCATCACGGCAGAAATCTCATTAAACGGTTTGGTATATTGACTTGCGTAATTTAAAAAGCACGAAAGCTGTCCTACGGACATTCTGCCCGCAAGCACCTGCATCGCGCCGAACACGACCACCAGCGCATATACAATATTGTTGACAAAGCGGGTACTCGGATTCGTCAGCGAAGAAAAAAATACGGCTTTTCTGGCCACCTTTTCAAATTCCCGGTTCATCTCATCAAATGTCGCGATTGCCTCATCCTCATGGCTGTATGCTTTTACAACCTTCTGATTCTGAATGATCTCATCCATATATGCGGTCTGTTTTCCACGAAGAAAGGCCTGTCTGGTGAACAGGTGATAGGTGCGCTTTGCGATAAAGCTTGCCACAAACAAAGACAACGGTGTGACAACGACCACCACAAACGCGATCAATACATTTTGCCGAAACATAAAAAGCAAGGTTCCGACGATCGTGATGACACCGGTGAACAGCTGCGTAAATCCAAGCAAAAGTCCATCGGCAAACTGATCCACATCCGCGATCATTGCGCTTGTGATGTCGCCGGTAGGCTTTGCGTCAAGAAAACGAAACGGCAGTATCTCGATCCGGTCCATCAGATCATTTCTGATATCCCTGGACACATAAAAAGTCAGGTTGTTATTACAACGTGCCATCAACCATTGCGCCAGGGCATTGAGGATCATCACGATAATGATCAGTTTGATGATCTGCGCCAACCGTTCAAAATCCACTGCTCCCTTTTCTAAGATACAGTCGATGGCCCATCCGTTCAGGATTGGACCAAACAGTGTCAGCACAACCACAACCAGTGCCAGGACTATTGCCCCGATGAGGTAATACCAGTAACGGCCCACATAGCGTAACACCTTTCGAATTGTTTCTTTTTTTGATGTATGTTCTTTCCTTGCATCCATTCTGTCCGATTCTCCTTTGCAAACCCTTACGCATTCTGACTTTCATAAATTTCCCGGTAAACCGGACAATTATTCAGCAGTTCGTCATGTGTTCCCTTCCCGACAAGCTTTCCTTCATCGAGAACAAGGATCAAATCTGCATGCTGCAGGGACGCGGTTCTCTGGGATACCACAAACGTCGTCGGTGCATGCTCCAATTTCCGGATCGCGTTTCTGAGCGCGGCATCCGTCGCATAATCCAGTGCCGAGGAGCTGTCATCCAAAATCAGGATCTTCGGTTTCATCAGCAGTGTTCTTGCAATGGCAAGCCGTTGCTTTTGTCCGCCTGACAGATTGCGTCCACCCTGCTCCACGATTTCATCCAGTCCGTCCGTTTTCTTTTCCACGATTTCTTTTGCCTGCGCGATTTCAAGCATCTTCCAGATCTCTTCATCACTGGCAAAAGGATCGCCCCACTGTAAGTTCTCGCGGATCGTTCCGTGAAACAATACTGCCTTTTGCAGCACGATCCCTACCATGTGCCGAAGCTCCTCTTCCCCATAAGATCTGATATCTTTTCCAAAAAGCCGGATTTGCCCGTCTGTGGCATCATAAAATCGTGTCAGGAGATGCACCAGTGTACTTTTTCCCGAACCGGTTCCGCCGATGACACCGACCGTTTGTCCTTCTTCCACCGAAAAATCGATGTCAGATAACGACTGATCTCCTGCTCCCGCATAAGTAAAATCCACATGGGCGAATTCCACTGTGGGGCCCTGCATCCTCTCTCCTTCTGTTTGCGTCGGAAACTGCATGGATGACGGCACATCCAGCACGGACTGTACGCGCTTTGCGCTTGCAAATGCCTTCGACAGTAAAATAATCGTATTTGCCAGCTTGACCAGCTCCACCAGAATCTGTGACATATAGTCCAAAAGCGCTACCACATCTCCCTGCTTCATCGAACCCGTATCAACCTTATCCCCGCCGATCGAAAGCAGTGCGATCACGCCCAGATTGATAGTTACAAATGTCAGCGGATTCATCAGCGCAGAGATTTTTCCCACGGCAGTCTGCTGCTCTACCAGTTCGTGATTTGCCTGATGAAAACGCTTTGTCTCGTCTTTTTCCGTGTGAAACGCGCGGATGACGCGCACACCGGTCAGGTTTTCTCTCGTAATGCGCAGGACGTGATCGAGACGCTCCTGTACCTTCTTATACATCGGCATGGTTGCCAGTATGATGCCAAAAACGATCACGGACAGCACCGGAATGACCACAACAAAGACCCATGCTGCTTTTTTGTTTACGAAAAATGCAAGGATCATCGCGCCAAATACGATAAACGGGGAGCGAAGCAGCAGACGGAGTGCCATGTTCACCCCGTTTTGCAGCTGATTCACGTCACTGGTCATGCGGTTCATCAATGCCGAGGTCCCCAGCGTATCCAACTCCGTAAAAGAAAGCTTCTGGATATGCGCAAACAATGCGCCTCGCAGTTTTGCAGAAAAACCGACCGCTGCCTTTGCGGCAAAATATTGCGCCAGAATGGCACATGCCATTCCAACTACCGCCAACAGGATCAAAACCAGACACATTCTGACAATATATGTTCTGTCACCTTTCAGTATTCCGTTGTTGATGATGCCGGCTACGACTAACGGCACAAACAGATCAAACAATGCCTCCAGCATCTTAAACAGCGGCGCTATGATCGATTCCTTTTTATAATCTGACAAATAAGTAAATAATTTTCTCATTGGCTTTTATCCTTTTACATAGAGTTGTTCCAGCAATGGCAGGAGCTGTTCCAGGGCAGCCAGCGCATCTGTCTGTTTTTGTCTTGAATTGAGATTCATCTGATACAAAAAGCAGGGCTTTTCCTTGTCCGGAACGAAAATCAACGCATTTTGGGCCGCCGCTACGACAGCCGGTATCTGCAGCGGCTCTACAGGTGCTTTCGCATACAATTCCAGGCGAAGTGTCTGCCCTTTTTGTGTGATCTCTGTCAGAAACAGCTCATGTGCTTTACTTTTGAGTCTTGCGATGGAAAGCAGTGTCAGTACGCTTTTCGGGGGTTCGCCAAAGCGGTCGATCAGCTCGTCGAGCATATCGTCGCCTTCTTTTTCCGTCAGGATTCCCGCAATCCGCTTATAGATATCCAGCTTCTGGAATTCGTTGGAGATATAACTTGGCGGAATGTAGGCATTTACCTCGATATCAATGGAGGTATCAAACTGTTCCTCTTCCTTTAACTCACCCTTCTGTGCTTTTACCGCCTCGTTTAGCATCTTGCAGTACAGATCATAGCCCACCGCTTCCATATGTCCATGCTGTTGCGCGCCCAGCAGATTTCCGGCACCGCGGATCTCCAGATCCCGCATGGCGATCTTAAAGCCGCTTCCGAGATCGGTAAACTCTTTGATGGCCGCCAGCCTCTTTTCTGCTACTTCCTTTAACATTTTGTCTCGTTTGTACATAAAAAATGCATATGCAGTGCGATTACTTCGCCCTACGCGACCGCGCAGCTGGTAAAGCTGGGACAATCCCATATTATCCGCATCCTGAATGATCATCGTGTTTACATTGGAGATATCCAGTCCGGTCTCGATAATGGTTGTTGATACCAGTACATCGATTTCACCGTTGATAAATTGGTACATAATGTTTTCTAATTCCGCTTCCTTCATCTGCCCGTGGGCAAAAGCAACCGTAGCGTCTGGACACAGCTGCTGGATCTTATTTGTGACATCCACGATCTGATTGACGCGGTTGAACACATAATACACCTGCCCATCTCTGGCCAATTCCCTTGCAATCGCCTCCCGTACCAGTTCTTCATTGTATTCCATCACATAGGTCTGGATTGGCAGACGATCGATGGGCGGCTCCTCCAGAACACTCATATCACGGATTCCGATCATGCTCATGTGCAGTGTTCTCGGAATCGGCGTCGCTGTCAGCGTCAGCACGTCGATGTTTTTCTTCATCTGTTTGATCTTTTCCTTGTGTGTCACACCAAAGCGCTGCTCCTCATCGATGATCAAAAGCCCCAGATCCTTATACTCCACATCCTTTGAAAGCAAACGATGCGTTCCGATTATGATATCTACCATTCCCCGCTTCAATTCGTGGATCGTATGCTTTTGCTGTGCACTGGTACGGAAACGGCATAACAGGTCTACCGTGATCGGGAAATCCTTCATTCTTTGGGCAAATGTATTGTAATGTTGCTGTGCCAGAATCGTCGTCGGACACAAAACAGCCACCTGCTTTCCTTCCTGTACCGCCTTGAATGCCGCCCGGATCGCCACCTCGGTCTTGCCATAGCCCACATCTCCGCAGATCAGGCGATCCATGATCTTGGTGGATTCCATATCCCGTTTCGTCTCCTCAATGGCCTGCACCTGATCTTCGGTCTCCTCAAACGGAAACATTTCTTCGAACTCATGCTGCCACACCGTATCCGGTCCGTACACATATCCTTCTTTTTGCTGACGGGCCGCATACAGCTCTACCAGTTCTTTTGCCACTTCCTGCACCGCACCCTTGACTTTTGACCTGGTTTTATTCCACTCTCCGCCTCCAAGAGTATTTAATTTCGGCTTTTTCGCATCTGCCGATGCATATTTCTGGATCAGTTCCAGCTGTGTCGCCAGAACATATAAATTGGAGCCTTTTGCGTATTCGATCTTGATATAATCACGGACATTGTGGTCAATTTCCACCTTTTCGATTCCCCGGTAGATGCCCAGTCCATAATTTTCATGTACCACATAGTCTCCGATATGCAGCTCGGCAAAGCTATGAATATGCTCCCCTTCGAAGCGTTTGTATTTTTTCTTCTTCTTTTTCTCCGCTCCAAAAATATCGCTCTCGGTGATCACGGCAAAATGCAGTGTGGGATACTCATAGCCACGCCTTACTTTTCCGTACCGAACCATAATCTGCCCCGGCAAAAGATCATGGTCATCATCCTCCGTATAAAAGCAGTTCAACTCTTCTGCCGTCAGATCCTCCGCCAGTCGCTTGGCTCTGGTCCTCGATCCGGACAAAAGTATAATCTTGAATTTATTTTTCTTGTATCTCTTCAGATCTTTGATCAACACTTCAAATTGGTTGTTATAAGCACCAATCATTCTGGAACTGAAATCATAGGTCTGTTTAAATTCCAGATGTTTGACCTTTAACTCCAGCGTCGAAAGGGCGATACAAGGAAAGCTCTGCAGCCGCGCCATCGTCGATGTTCCGGAAGCAAGTACATCTGCCTGCCCGGACAGAATATATCCTTTCTCTAAGCGTTGCTTCATGCTCTCTGTATATTCCAGTTCCGTTGCCAAGGCATGCTCCATCAGACGCGCCGGCTCATCCAAAAAGATCAGCGTGTGCTCCGCATCGATATAATCCAGCAGAGACATCTGATCCGGTGAAAAATAAGGCAGGAAGGAATCCAGCGCACTGACTTCTCCAAATTCATTTACTTCCTCCTCCAAAGCGTCTACCATCTTGCCAATTCTTGCCGCTTCTTCATTCTTCTGGTTGTCTCGAAATGACTTTATAAGCGTTTTTGCTTCTTTTTTTATCCTCTTTAATCCGTCTTGAATCTCCTCATCAGACAACACCCATTCATTTGCCGGATACAAAGTAAAGCTGTCCACATCCGCTTCCTCCAGCGAACGCTGGCTTTCCGGATCAAACATGCGGATCGAGTCGATCTCGTCGCCCCACAGCTCCAAGCGGTACGGTTGCTCCTCTGTCAGTGGGAAAATGTCGATAATTCCCCCTCGCACGGCAAATTCGCCCGGCGATATGGCCTGATAATCCCGCCGATATCCCATCCGGATAAGCTCTTTTTTCAACTGCTCCCCATCGATCTCCTGTCCTACCTCAAAAAATACCGCCGCTTTTTCAAACAATTCCGGCCGAACCATACGATTCATCAACGCATCAAAGGTGGTGATGACCGTCAGTGGCTTTTTCGTCTGCCGTTGCGCAGTCAATGCCTGTAACACCCGGATCCGCTCTCTGGTCAGTGCGTTTCCCCGCAGATCGGATTGATAAAACAACACATCCTTTGCCGGGAAATACAGCGCATCACTGTCAAAAAGCCGGTAATCCTCCAACAGGTCTTTTGCTTTTTGTTCATCAAACGTGACAACAAACCGGCTGTAAGAGCGCTGCCCCATTCCGTAAATCAAATGAGGCTTTCCCGCATCCATACACCCGGTTATCTGTATCGTACCTTTTAACTTTGGCAGTTGTTGATTGATCGTCTCAAAGTCCTTCCACTCCTGAAGTGGCTCGATAAAACATCTCATATCGCTACCTTTTCCCATTAAATTCATTCATTGCAGACGATAGATCGTCCATTAAAAATGCTTCTGCTGCCAGCATCGCATCGTCCATCGCTTCCTCAACCAGTGCCCGTTCCTCCTTGGAAAAATGTCCCAGAACATAATCTGCCAGATCATATCCTGCCGGTTTTTCACCGACACCGATCTTGATGCGGGCAAATTCCTGGGTTCCTGTCATCGCAATGATATTTTTGATGCCGTTATGACCACCTGCGCTTCCTTTTGCGCGCACGCGGATGCGCCCCGGTTCTAAACTGATATCATCATAGATCACCAGAAGCTCCCTTTCCGGATCAAGCTTATAATAATTCAAAAGCTCTGCCAGACACTCTCCGCTTAGATTCATATAGGTCTGCGGCTGCACCAAAAGCACCTTCTGTCCGGCTATGACACCGCTTCCATATACCGCCTTATGTTTTTTTTCTTTTAATGGAATCCGATATTTCTCCGACATCTTTGATATGACATCAAACCCCACATTATGTCTGGTGTGTTCATACTGTCTGGTGGGATTTCCCAATCCTGCAATGATATACATCTGATCCTTAGCCTCTCTTTTTTATGATCTCTTCCGCTTCCTTTAACTGTACCTGATCATTGACTCCGGTGATATCCGTCGCATCCTCCAGCGCAAACGCATCCACGCGCATGCCCTTGTTTTTGATCACGGTCAGCGTATCCGGAAGGTAATACTCGCCCTGCGCATTGTTTGGCAAAATCTCATCCAGCGCCAGACGAAGCTGTCCGGTATCAAAAATATACATACCGGAATTGATCTCTTTTGACAGCAATTCTTCTTCATTTGCATCCTTATGCTCGACGCTTTTCACAAAATTTCCCTCCGGATCACGGATGATTCGGCCATATCCGGTAGGATCGTCTACAAGGGCAGACAACACGGTCACGGTATTACCTTTTTGTCTGTGATAATCCGACAGGCGACGTAACGTCTCACCGGTGATCAGCGGCGTATCTCCGAATAAGATCAGCGTCTCACCCTCATCGCCCAAAAATTCTCTGGCACACTTTACTGCATGACCGGTTCCCAGCTGCTCCGGCTGAAAGGTAAAGGTCACATCCTTATGGCTGATCTCCTGTTCTACCACCTCATGTTTATAGCCCACCACCAGACAGATGTCAGTCGCGCCGGCATCTCTTGCGGCCTCAATGACATAATCCACGAGACATTTGCCCGCAATACGATGTACGACCTTCGGCAGATCCGATTTCATACGTGTTCCTTTTCCTGCGGCAAGAATCACCGCTTTTTTATTTTCGCCCATTTTATGTTCCCCTTTTCATCTTAATTTATAATAGAGAATTGCGAAACTCATGAATTTTGTAAATAGGGAATACGTAGTCACATGTATCTTACAGGTACTTTGGAGCGGCTGGTACTTAGTGACCGTATTTTGGTCACTTATGTACCATTGCCTGCGACAAGTAGCGAAAGCGTGCCTGTGATACATGTGCTCGTATGACCAAAAATAAAACATTAATTGAGTTTCGCAAACGCCTAATAAATGATTAAGCATGTGCAATTGTGCGGAAAGCAATGGCGCGAAGCTGACCGATTACGACTAACACGATGACAGCAGCCACGCAGATCTGAACGATATTTCCCGGAATGGATGCAGCCGGTGCAACCCAGTTTCCGTAGATGATCCCTTCCGCAATATAATAG
>JALEJB010000005.1 GCA_022768825.1 Lachnospiraceae bacterium | reverse complement strand
TCCACGTTCCCATCTGCTTACAGCCTTATCAGTTACTTTTATTTTTGTTGCCAACTCAGCTTGTGTCATATGATTTTCTTTTCGCATTTCAGCAACAAATAACCCAAATCTCGTTGCGTCCATATCATCACCTCCTAAGTTGCAATATATAACAGCAATCGAGTATTATCAACCGATGCTTCATTTACCTCAGAAAAATACCGACTCTACGCATCGTTTACATCATTTTTCTTGTAAAAATCGTATATTCAATCATTTTTTGCGGTTCTACAAATTAAAAATTTGTTTAAACCCTCTACATCACACTATTCATATACACTCTCATATATCTTCTCGCCATCTTGAAGAATTATGCTGATATCTGTATTTCTCTCACATAATTCCTTTTCTTGTTCTTCTGAAAAAGTATACTCATACGATCCATACTCATCCAAACAAAAAATTGAGTGTTCCATTTTTCCTTCCTTATCCCTTCCACTCCACCTTATTTGGATGTTATCTCCATTCTCCAATGTATAGTAATCCAAAACTGAATTGTAGAAATGAAGCACGAAATCAAAATACCTCGGCATTGATTGATTTGGCAACGTATAATAGCTTTCCTGGTCAATCATCTTTTTATAGTAACCTAACTGCTCATCAAAACGAAATCCATTCATTTCCACGCCTTTATTAAACTTCGTTTCTAAAGACTTCTTTGCATTATTCCAGGCTATGCCCCAGCCTGTTGCACCAATCGCCAATGCCATCACCGTGCAAACTAGAATTAAAATTGCATTTCTCTTAAATCGTTTACTAAGTGTTATTTCCTTATTCAATTTTTTGACCATCTTTTTATCCTCCTTTAGCATAACATCCAGGGAGATATTAAATTCATCGCTCATAAAAATCAGAGTTTCTAAATCCGGATAATTCTTTTCTTTCTCCCAATTTGATACTGTCTGTCGTGTAACATGAAAAATTTGGGCAAATTCTTCTTGTGTCATTTTTCTTTCTTTTCGTATATCCGAAATCGTCTGTCCTAATCTCATGTCATGTGTTCCTCCTTTCAATATCTATTATGCTTTTAATTCTTTCAGATGGCTAGCAAGTCCAAATTGCATTGAATAATGCACCCCGCAAGTATTATTTACGTTCCCGAGTTTCACTTATCATACCTTAATTTAACACTTTTAGTCTACAAATCCGAGTTGTCAAATTCGCAATATGAATTCTCTATCTTATTATCAGCATTTTGTTATCGCCTTTTTGAAATTCATATTCGGTGCTTACTATTTTAACATTAACAGAAACCCGAACCTCATCCATACGCCTTTGTATATCTCTTTTTGAAAAGCAATAGATCGGGTCAAATGATGTAACGGAATATCCCTGTTTCGTTGCTTCAAAGTTAATGCTGGCAGGTCCATCTCCAAATCCTGCAATTTTATTTTTCATATCGTCATCAGACAATTGAAACACTTGGTTATCTTTCCAACATTTTTTTATAGCTTAGGTCAATTGCAAATGCTCCAAGAGGAGCCGTAAGTACAATCGCAAGTACAGCAACAGTCAATACGATATCTCCGCAGCCAAGTCCAAGACTTAAGGGAATTCCTCCGATCGCTGCCTGAACCGTCGCTTTCGGTGTATATGCCATCATCGAGAATAAACGTTCCTTTGCATTTAAATTTGTTCCTAAAAGACAAACAAATACTCCAAACATTCTCAGAACCAGGGCACCTGCAATTACGATCAGGGCTTTCATTCCAACATGACCAAGATAATTGATATTAACGGTAGCACCAACTAAAACAAACAGAAACACCTCCGCAGCTACCCATAGTTTGCTGTATTTTACAGATAAACGGGCCGATACCTCTTCTCTGTATTTTTGCAATGCTATGCCAATAAACATAATTGCGATCAGGGCAGAGAATGTAATTGGCGTATGCAAAGCATCTTCTATTGCCACCAGAATAAACGACCACGAAAGTATGATGAGAATCTTAATCGTATCTCTGATATGAACCTTCTCAAAATAGTTTGAAAGCATCCAGCCGCTGATGAAGCCGATCAATATGCCAAACACGATTGATATCGGAATGTTTACAAAGCGAATAACCGACACGCCATTCCCCTGTATCATGCTGATAAAGGTTGTAAACAGAACGATCACATACACATCATCCACGGAGGCTCCTGCCAGGATCAGCTGCGGAATTCCTTTCTTTGTTCCATAGCCTTCCTCCATCAATTTCACCATCCGGGGCACAACCACTGCCGGCGAAACAGCTGCCAGAACAGCTCCCATAATCGCAGCTTCGAGCATGGATAATCCCAACAGTTTTGGTGCAAGCAACAACATACCGATCAATTCAAAGCTGGCCGGGACAAAGCACATCATAACCGCCGGTCTGCCTATCTTTTTCAGACCTGAAAGATCCAGACTCAATCCGGCCCTTGTCAGAATAATAATCAATGCGATCTTTCTTATTTCTGATGATATTGATAAAATTGATGCGTCAATCAGATCCAGTACATACGGTCCAAGTAAAATACCTGTCGCAAGCATTCCCAGCAGACTTGGCAGTTTTATTTTCTTACATATCCATCCGAACGTCATGCCGACCATCAAAATCAGTGCAATACTTAATAACATAAAACTACTCCTTCATTCTGTTTCTTCTCCGGTAAATTCCGCACCATATTTTTGCGATATTGCCGATTTTAGTGTGCGCAATTTTGATCAGCAGCATCCGTTCGTTCCTCTGCACGCTGTAAATCAAGCATCAGCATAGCAACCGCCTGCGCTCTCAATGCTTTTTTGCTATTCTTGGTAACAATAAAAGGAAGAAAATGTTATGCCCCTATCGTCTCCTTTTGTTTGTCCGGTTATTGTTGAAACATATTAATATTTGCCAAACCTCAAAACTATCCTCTGCATCAATCCACATTTTCATATGTCGAATGTTCTATCTCAGAACAGTTCCGGATGATTCTCCAATGAATCGGCTTCTGTGATTTCACGAACAACATGGCATGGCACTCCCACCGCAAGCGAATTGGGTGGAATATCTCTTGTAACCACACTTCCCGCACCGATCACACAGCCGTCACCGATCGTAACGCCGCCGCATATGGTGACATTTCCTGCAATCCAGCAGTTGTCGCCAATCGTAATTGGTTTGGCGTATTCTTGATCAGTAAGCGTACCATCCTGCTTTACATACGGATTTCTGTCCTGCCAGCGAAGCGGATGTATCGGTGTAAGAAGCGAAACGTTAGGACCAAAAAATACATTTTCGCCAATTGTCACCGGGCAGCAATCAACACAAGTAAAATTGAAATTTGCATAGGAATTTGTACCGATAGATGTGAGACAGCCATAATCGAATTGTACCGGGCCCTGAAGGTAAAAAGAATCCCCGGCTATCCCAAGCTCCTTTATAATTTCTGCACGCCTTTCATCTGTTTCAAGGAGCTCGTTATATTCTTTACTAAGCCTATGAGCTTTTGTCCGAAGTTCCACAAGTTCTTTGTCGGAAGGGTCATATATTTTTCCCGCCATCATTTTTTCTTTTTCCGTCATCTTTTTGCTCCTTTATGTTTTTGTTTCCGGTCAAGTCCATTATACAAAGGATGCGCAAAGCGCATCCTTTCGCCTGATTGTCAGGCCTATATTAATCTGTTTCACGAATTTTCTTTCTCAGCGGAAGAATACACCCAGGGGATACACTCAGCTCATCGATTCCCATTTGAATGAAGGTTTGTGTAAGCTCTAAATCAGCGCCTAATTCGCCACAAATTCCGGCCCAAATTCCCGCTGCATGTGCGTTATTTATCACCATTTGGATGAATTTTAATACTGCCGGATGATGTGCATCATAGAAAGAATCCAGTTTTGCGTTCTGACGATCGATCGCAAGTGTATATTGTGTCAGATCATTTGTTCCGATACTGAAGAAATCCACTTCACGAGCAAGCTCATCACTTAAAAGTGCCGCTACAGGCGTTTCGATCATAATTCCTTCCTCAACATCTCCTATTTGGAAACCTTCCTGAAGAAGTTCTTCGCGAATTGCTTTCGAAATCTCTTTGATTTTCTTTCCCGATTTTGTGATATTCTCTTTTCCCTTTAATGCCAGAAGAAGTTTCTTTTGCTCCGCATCCGATGCCTTCTTCTTGAAATATTCCTCTAAAACAGGTATTTCCGGATCAACAACAAATTTTCCCTCATATCCGTCAACTACGCCGATTTTTCCATCCCAGTCCTCGCTGATTTCAACGCCAACCAAAGCCGGAATTCCCATTGTTCTCGCTAGAATAGCAGTATGCGAATTTGCAGATCCAAGTCGCGTTACAAATGCAAGCAGTTTGCTCTTATCCATCTGTACGGTTTCACTCGGCGCAAGATCATCTGCTACAATGATCACCGGTTCATCCGACATTTGCTTGACCTCAGCATTTCCGCACAATACGGCAATCACTCGATTGGTAATATCCTTTACATCAATTGCACGTGCTTTAAAATATTCTTCATCCATATTGGCAAACGTAGCTCGGATCATTGACAGCCAGCGTATGATAAGGTGCCGTAAAAAAAATAGTTAAAGCATAAAAGACACCTCGTTTCATTTACATTCTTGAATCTTTCGTTTTTGCCGGCATTGCGAGGACGTCTATTTTTTCAGAATCTCTGTCAAAGCGGACATGAGTGCATCCACCTTGATCGGCTTTGCGATATGCCAGTTCATGCCTGCCTCATATGCATTTTTCTTATCTTCCTCAAATGCATTTGCAGTCATGGCCACAATGGTGATACCTGCTTTTATCGGATCTGAAAACTTTCGGATAGTCTTTGCCGCTTTATATCCGTCCATATTTGGCATCTGGATGTCCATCAGAATCAGATCATAATAGCCGGCATCTGCCTTCTCCATCATGTCTACGCAAATGATACCATCTTCCGCATGCTCTACTTCAAATCCTGCTTCCTCCAGAATCGTGATCGCAATTTCCGCATTCAGCGCATTGTCTTCCGCCAGCAGAATGCGTTTTCCCTGAAAGCAGGTTTCATCATATCCCTTGCCCTTTTCTATGACTCTTTGGGTATCCCCATCCTGCGCAATTCTGTGTGGAAGAGTCACGGTAATCTTTGTTCCTTTTCCTACCTTACTTTCCACTTCGATGGTTCCCTGCATCAGATCCACCAGCTTCTTCACGATCGGCATTCCCAGTCCGGTGCCGTTCAGCTTACTTTCTGTGCTGGACCGCTCTCTGGTAAACTCTTCAAACAGATGCGGAAGAAATTCCTCGGACATACCAATACCCGTATCTTCAATCACCGTCTGATACATGGCATAGCCTTGCATGTCAGATGGTATTTCCGTTAAATTCATGGTAACCTTTCCACCCGAAGGGGTATATTTCAATGCATTACTTAAAATATTTAAAAAGATCTCTCGAAGCTTGGTTTCATCACAGATCACATCCGGATGCTGCACCCGATTTGTCCTCGTAAAGGTTATTCCTTTTTCCTTCATCTGGGAATCAAATAAGGAATAAAGGGTATCGTTAAACGCATACGCATCCCAGTAGGTTTCATCCAGGGTGGTCTTTCCGCTTTCAATCCTTGCCATCTCCAGGACATTGTTGATCAGGGAGAGCAAAAAGTCATTGGAGGTCTGGATTTTCTTTATGTATGATTCCGCCAGTTCTTTATCATCCAGATGTTTTTCCAAAAGCTCCGTGAAACCGATAATGGCATTCATCGGTGTACGGATATCATGGGACATATTAAACAGAAATGCTGATTTTGCCGCACTGGCGGCATTGGCAATCTCTAACTGTGCCTTGGTATCTGCCTTTTCGTGTGCCTCTGTCACGTCACGTCCCAGGATGTTGATAATCGCTTCCCCGTTCTCATCATATCCGGCAAACACATTGATTTCATGCCACTCCAGTTTGGGGGAATAATACATCGGGAATTCTTCCGTTCCCAGATGTCCGGACTTATCCTTTTGTCCTCTGTAATTTTCCAGGGACATAAGTTCTTTTCCTCTTTGCAGATACGTCGGATCCACCGCCTTTAGGAAGCTTTGATAAATGTCATCATAGCTGTCGGTGGTTTTCATTCTGGCAACCGTATCATCCAGACCGGTACCTGTGATCAGTGTATATTTTCCTGTATTTACATTGACCGTCATATTATAGCTGTAAAGCATCTTCGTGACGCCGGAAAGCAGCTGATCTCTTGCCGTAGAAGCGCGAAGCTCACGTTCTTTGATCTCCTGCTGTTCATGCGCCTCCGTAATATCGCGGCCAAGAATATTCGCGATCGGCGCACCATTTTCATCGGTTCCCAGAAAGATATTAATCTCATGCCACTCAATGTCTTTCTCTGTTTTTACGGAATATTCCAGATTGCCGATGTAGCCGCTTTCATCTTTTCTGCTTCGCAGTGCCGCGAGGCTGCTGAAACGATCGAAGGATTCGATACAATCCTCTGTAACATATCGAATCTTCTGCCGGTATGCCGTTTCATAGTCATCCGTGGATTCAAAAATCTGCACGAAATCCTTCATTCCCGTACCCACGATCAAACTGTATTTTCCGCTTTCCAGATTCAGCGTCAGGTTATAACTATATAGGGTCTTTGTTATATTGGAAAGGATCTGATCCTTCGCTGCAACTGCCTTTAATTCGTTTTCACGCCGCTCCTGTGCTTCGTGAGTTTCGGTAATGTCCCTTCCGAGAATATTCGCAGTCGGGTTTCCTTCCTCATCCACGCCCATAAAAGCATTGACCTCATACCATCCAATCCCATTCTGCGTCTCTGCAGCATATTCGATCTGTCCGATATGACCTCGCAAATTTTGTTGTTTGCGAAGAGACTTTAATGAAAAATGGTAATTCATTACATCATGGTATTTTGGAAGTGCCTTTTCCAGTAGGTATTCACATGCCTTTTCATAATCATCTGTCTGCGAAAAATGATGAATGATCTCTTCCATACCGGTACCGATGATCAGACTGTACTTTCCCGTATTCAGATTCACCGTAGCATTATAGCTGTACAGGGTTTTTGTAATATCGGAAAGAATCTGGTCTTTTGCCGCAGAAGCTTTTAATTCTCGTTCTTTTGCTTCCTGCGCATTATGTGCTTCTGTGATGTCACGTCCCAGGATGTTGGCAATTCTTCTTCCATCCTCCTCTGTGTCAATAAATACATTGATTTCATGCCACTCGTATGCGGTATCTCCCGGATAGAGAACCGGGTACTCAAGCGACCCCCTGTATCCATTTTCAGACGGATTCTTCCTTGCTGATTCAAAATTGGTAAGTTCATTGAAACGTGTTAAATAAGCCGGATGAAGAACGCTCCCCTGAAATACTCGAAGGTCTTTATAATCGTTGTGTTTCTGATATTCCTCAACGGTCCGTTCCATACCCGTTCCCGTAATCAGGGTATAACGTTCCGTTTCCAGATCTACCGTCAGGTTATAACTGTACATGATCCGGGTAATCTGCGAAAGGATTCTGTCCTTTTTGGCAGGTACCTTTTTCAATTCATTATTGGCTTTCCAGATGGAGTAACTCTTCTGAACAAAGAAATGCAGTGTTTCTTTTAACAGGTCATAGGCTCCCTGCATTTCCATTTCGGTTTTTCTGTGTACACGTAAAAGAACCTCTCTGACTTTGTTTTCGTCAATTCCAAGCGATACTGTCTTTTTCAGTATTTCCTCATCCTTCTGCTGAACAGACAGCGCCTGTCCGGCTAACACTTTGCCAAGCACCTGTCCATCCGGCAGTACAATCGGAATCGAGAAATCCCAGAAACCAAAGGGGCACTCATAGATTCCTTCTAAATCCGCTTTCCAGGTTTCCATACAGCATGCTTTCCCCCTGTCGCAGGACTGAACCATCTCGCAAAACTCTGTTATCCCGAAATTCTCCGATACCTGCTTGCCCGCTGTATCAACAATCACTGTCGCCATGCCACTGCTTTTCGACCAGTTATCCAAAAGTCTGTATAACTGGTTCATGTCGCAAAACTCTTGCAGTCTTAAACCGGTTTTTTCTCTTATTCCGGTTTCCATATCATACGTTTGTTCCACAATCATTACCCTCTCATCTTTTGTATCAATTTACCCCGGTGAAAAATGCCTCGGCATCATGGGTAAAAAACCCGATATTATTATACTATCCACCTCGAAAAAAAGCAATTTTTTCAAGGTGAATCTGATGAATCATACCATAAAAGGGGCTGTAA
The DNA here is from genome assembly GCA_022768825.1 of Lachnospiraceae bacterium. Classification (GTDB taxonomy): domain Bacteria; phylum Bacillota; class Clostridia; order Lachnospirales; family Lachnospiraceae; genus W0P33-017. The sequence goes on along the minus strand of JALEJB010000005.1, from coordinate 129 downwards.
AAAAACAACCTTAGCATAAAAGTTCCAGCCATGTTTTTCATGGTTGGAACTTTTTTCTTGGCACAATTCGATTATAACCCGCTTTAGAGCACAACTTAATAAACCTAGCATAGGATAGGCTCATATTTT
>JALEJB010000218.1 GCA_022768825.1 Lachnospiraceae bacterium | reverse complement strand
GCACAATCGGAGTAAGTATATACCATGGGTTTTCTAAATGTTCACTGCATCTGACACCCTTTTACGACAACCGGTTAAAGACCAGATCATAACCGTCATTGCCATAATTCAAGGACCTGTTCACACGGCTGATCGTTGCTGTGGAAGCCCCGGTCTTTTCCGCAATATCCAGATATGTCTTCTGCTCGCGCAGCATACGTGCCACCTCAAACCGCTGCGATAATGCCAGCAATTCATTGATGGTACACACATCTTCAAAAAAAGTATAACATTCTTCACGATTTTCCAAACACAGGATCGCATCAAACAAATGATTCACTGCATCCGTATGAAGATCTTTACTCATGTCTTTCTTACTCCCCTTTTCCTATTTTGTACTTTCAAGCTTTTTCTATCTTAACACACTAAAGTGTGAAAGTAAACAGCAATTATTTGACATATTCTGTCGTGACGATTTTTTCATAAGCTGGGCGCTCACTCAGCTGACCGGCTTCGTCTAATATATTCAGCAGTAAGTCATAAGCATCCTGCTCAAATACCAGATCACGCTTCCAGGTATCCTGTTTTCCGTAGCGGTCCACGATCTTGGCGATTGTCTCCGTGTCCGTATCCTTAAACTGTCCCTTGATCGCTTCCGCTACCTCCTCTGCGCTGTGCGTCTCTACGTATTCGACACCTTTTTTCAATGCTGCAACAAAACGTTTGACAAGGTCTGCATGCTCCTTGAGATAACTGTCTTTTGCTGAAAAAGCTGTATACGGCACATATCCGCTGTCGACACCAAGCGATGCGATCACGACACCATTTCCCTCTGTCTCCAATGCAGTGGCGCTCGGCTCAAATTCTACACTGTAATCTCCCTGACCTCCGGAAAAGGCTGCTGCCGTCGAACCAAAGTCGATGCTCTTGTCAATGTTCAGATCCGTATCCGGATCAATCCCGTTTTTCTTTAAGATATACTCAAACACCATCTCCGGCATACCGCCATCACGACCGCCGAGGACATCTTTTCCCTTTAACTTCTGCCAACTGAACTCCTCGTCCGCTTCTCTTCCCACAAGAAAGTTTCCTGCTCTCTGTGTCAGCTGCGCAAAGTTAATGATCGGATCCGTTGCTCCTTCATTGCTGGTGTATACAGTTGCTTCCGGTCCCATAAATCCGATGTCAGCTTCTCCGGATAACACGGCAGTCATCGTCTTATCCGCGCCAAATCCTGTCACAAGCTCCAGATCGATCCCCTGCTCTTTGAAATAGCCTTCCTCGATCGCAACATAAAGCGGTGCATAAAAAATGGAATGTGCAACCTCGTTTAACACCACCTTTTCACTTTTGGCCGCAGTTTTCTCTTGGTCAGAAGCACCACAGCCTGCCAATGCCGCTGACAGCGTCAACACAAAAACCAGAACGCATGCCAGCACATTTCTTTTTAATCGTCTCATAAAAAAAGACCCCTGCATTTTTTTATAGCTTATGCAGAAAGTCTTTTTTGGTTCTTTAGCGATATACAAAACTTAACATGGCGTATACGATGATCGTCAGCATCATATATAAAGAATTGGTGCTTGCCAGATATTTGCATCCATCCTCGTCTTTGACAAAAGACTGGATTCCCAACGATCCCGGTGCTGACATGTAGACAAGGATCGCGATATCCATTAATTCATTTTTTCCAATGAGAATATGTAAAACTCCAAGCACGATGCAGGCAAATATCCCCTGCAAGACAGCCCGGATCGCCATACTCTTCAGACATGGCAGAAGTAACTGTTTGCTCAGTTCTGCTTCATAGCCGACAACCATTAAGATCATCGGTGACATCGCGGCTACCATCATATTTTTGATGCTCAGATACACGTTTCCCGCCGGCGTATCCAAAAGCAGATTGATCACTCCAGTCAGTCCTGCCACAATACCGAGCAGCGTCGCAATAAATGCAGGATTTTTTAATGTATTGCATAGAATGCTTTTTACATTGATCGGTGTATGGTCTTCCATCTGAGTCAACACATTGATAAAAATACCAAAGCAGAATAACAGACCCGCGATATCGATCATTGCGATCACCGATAAATGCTCCATGCCCACCAGCCCGGTATACAGCGGATATGCGATCATTCCTCCCTCATACACACTGGTCAGAAAGGGCAGATATTTGTTCTGAGGCTTGTCAACCAACGGTCGGCATACGAAACCCAGCAGAAAAGTCGCTCCCATGACCAGAAACATCACGGATACGCTGACAATCATTTCCTTTCCATAGCTTGCCGTTGCCAGTCCGTGAAAGACAGCCAGTGGAAGCATCACATTTACTACGAGAAACTTCAGTCCGTCGATACAGCTCTTGGTCAGAAACTGTTTTTTCTTACAGAACATACCAAGAAACATCATCGCAAGAACCGGAAGTACCGTTTCTAAAATACTGATCATTTTCTTTTTCTCCTATCAAACCTTTGTCCTTGTAAGCCAAAAGTCACAGTGGCAATTCGTAGTCCGGATCGCTCATCACACTGTTGTGATAGCGATGATCCATCGTCACATCGCGTCCCAGCCACGTAGGCGGAACAAATGCGTTTGCCTGTTCTTCTGTTGGAAATTCGACCTCAGCCAATACTAACGGTTTTAAATCTCCTCCAAAGAGATCCAGTTCCACCGTCAGCCCATCCTCAATGGGGATCAGATAGCGACGCTTCTCAATGACACGACCATCCACCTTTTGCTTCAGATGATAAAAAGCCTCCTTTGTCAATGGCAGATTATACTCTTCACGCGCCATCAGCCCCTTTGATTTATAGGTCATGTAAAATTTTTGATCTTCTTTCCGGATACGGACAACAGGCTCCGTACAAAGATACCCCTGCTGCATATCGTGATATGCCAGACCGGACAGATCCGGCAGTTCATCCGGTATAAATTTGCGTTCTATTTCCATTACAGGTTCCTTTTCATTTTCCCTATCTAATCGTGTACAGCACCGATCAGTTCCTTGATATCATCAATTCCCTGTTCTGCCATAAACTGCCTGATTCCGTCCACAATGATCTCTGTTGCTTTTGGGTTTGCAAAATTCGCTGTGCCGACAGATACTGCGGTTGCTCCCGCAAGCATCAGCTCGATCGCATCCTCTGCGGTCATGACACCGCCCATTCCAAGCACCGGAATCTTCACTGCCTGTGCCACCTGATAGACCATGCGCACGGCGATCGGATGTACCGCCGGTCCCGATAATCCGCCGGTCTTATTTGCCAGCGCAAATTTTCTTGTCTTCACATCGATCTTCATGCCGGTCAGTGTGTTGATCAAAGATACCGCATCTGCACCTGCATCCTCAACTGCCTGTGCCATATATGCGATGTCCGTTACGTTCGGACTCAGCTTCATGATGACCGGCTGCTTTGCCACCGCTTTCACCGCCTTCGTGATCGTCGCAGCTGCCTTCGCATCTTGTCCGAAGGCGATTCCTCCCTCTTTGACATTCGGGCAGGAGATATTGATCTCCAGCAGATCTACCGGCTGATCAGCAAGCCGTTCTACCACTTCTACATAATCGCTTTCGCTTTTTCCGCATACATTGACAACAATACGGGTATCGAATTTGGTCAGAAACGGAATATCCCGTTCAAGAAATACATCGATTCCCGGATTCTGCAGACCGATGGCATTGAGCATGCCGCCGTATACCTCTGCCACACGAGGCGTCGGATTGCCCTCCCATGGGATGTTGGCAACACCCTTTGTCACCACTCCACCTAATTTGTTCAGATCCACAAACTGCGAATATTCCGCACCGGAGCCAAAGGTTCCGGATGCTGTCAGGATCGGATTATTCAGGGTCACACCTGCAAAATTTACTTTTGTATTCATCAGATGTCCACCTCCTCAGCTCGAAAAACAGGACCTTCTGTACAGATGCGCTTGTTGTTGACATGGGTATGCTCGTCCTTTTTCACACTCTTGCATACACAGCCGAGACACGCACCGATTCCGCACGCCATGCGCTCTTCCAGGGAAAGCCAGCACTCCATGTGGTGCTCTTTGGCAAACGCTTTCACTGCCCGAAGCATCGGCATCGGACCACATGCATAGATGATCTCGGCATCCAGATGATTGGCATTGATCGCATCGATGACCGTTCCGGTCGTACCGATACTGCCATCTTCCGTCGCCACGTAGACACTTCCGTATTTGTCAAATTCTTCTTTTAAAAACAGCTCTCTGCGATAGCCCAATACGATCTGTTTCTCGCAGTCCAATTCTTTTGCCAGCTGCAGAAGCGGCGGTATACCGATTCCTCCGCCAAGCAATAATGCCTTCTTACTTTTCTTCGGATAACCGTTGCCGAGAGGACCTACCACCCGAAGCAGTTCCCCGGTGTGGTATCTGCTGAATTCATTGGTTCCTTTTCCTGCGATGCGGTACACCAGCCGGATCGCGCGATCGGCTCTGTCGATCTCGCAGATACTGATCGGACGAGGCAGTAGTCGGCTGCCGTCCTCACAGTACAAAGCGACAAACTGTCCCGGCTTTGCAAGTTTGGCGATCTCCTCCGTATGTAACCACATACTATATACATCCGTCGCGATCTCTTCCTGACGGATGATGACAGCGCCTTCCTGTAATTTATCTACCATTTTATTCTCCTTCTTATCTGTTCTCCAGCGCGCCTCTGATATCAGCGATCATGTCCTCCACTGCCTGACGGGATGCGTCTGCATAGCCTTCGCCGCCAAACGCAGCATATTTCTCCTGCTTGTAGGCTGCGATGATACCGCGGGAAGAATTGATGATCGCCCCCAGTCCGTCCTCGTTGAAGAAATGAACCAAGTCTTTTCCCTGTCCACCCTGGGCACCGTAGCCCGGTACGAGAATAAAGGACTTTGGCATCACCTTACGTAAGATCTCCCCCTGTTTCGGATAAGTTGCTCCGACAACCGCTCCGATATAGCTGTATTCATCTCCCATATGCTCTTCGCCCCATTTCGCAACCTTTTCGCCAACCAGCTCATACAATGGTCTGCCGTCGATCAGCTGATCCTGAAACTCGCCGGATGAAGGATTGGATGTTTTTACAAGGATAAACAAGCCTTTTTTCTCTTCCTTGCATACGTCGATAAATGGCTTGATTCCGTCCGTTCCCAGATATGGATTGACGGTCGCGAAATCCTCGTTGAAGGTATGATAAGCATTGCTGCCCACCTGTACTTTTCCAAGATGTCCAACCGCGTAAGCTGCGGAAGTAGATCCGATGTCTCCGCGTTTGACGTCTCCGATGACTACCAGTCCTTTTTCATGACAGTAATCCACGGTCTTCTGAAACGCCTTCAGTCCCTCGATTCCAAACTGCTCATACATAGCGATCTGTGGCTTTACCGCCGGAATCAGATCATAGGTTGCATCCACGATTCCTTTATTGTACTGCCAGATTGCCTCTGCAGCTCCCTCCAGGGTCTCCCCATACTCTGCAAATGCTTTTTTTGTAATGTGTTCCGGCACATAAGAAAGCATCGGATCTAATCCCACAACGATCGGTGCGCCTGTCTCTTTGATTTTTTTGATTAATTTGTTTATCATAGCTGTTTTTGCCTCTTTCTTTTATTCTTCTATAAACTCATATACGATCTCTCCGTCGATGATCGTCTTTTCCACAAGTCCGGTCACTTTTCTTCCGTCAAACGGCGTATTCTTTCCCTTTGATACAAAGGTGTTTCGGTCGATCACGTATGTGACGTCCGGATTGAAGATCACGATATCCGCAGACTTGCCCTCGGCGATCGATCCCACATCTACGCGCAGGACATTTGCCGGATTATAGCTCATCTTTTCCGCCATCTGAAGCGGTGTCAGGATGCCTTTTAATACCAGCTCCGTATAGGTCAAAGAAGCGGCTGTCTCCAATCCGACAATGCCAAACGGTGATTTGAGCATACCCTGATTTTTCTCCATATACGTATGCGGCGCATGATCGGTTGCGATACAGTCGATCGTACCGTCTTTGAATCCTTCGAGGATCGCCTGACGGTCTGCTTCGGTACGAAGCGGCGGGTTCATCTTGTAATTGGAAAGCTCGATTCCGTCTGTGGTCTCCGGCACCGAAGGCATCGGTGTCGCGGTCAGAAGCTCGTCCGCATTTTCCGGCATATTCGGGATGTCATCCGATGTCAGTGTAAAGTGATGCGGTGTCACCTCACAGGTCAGATGCAGACCGGCGCGCTTTCCTGCGCGAACCATCTCTATCACTTCCTTCGTCGATACATGACACAGATGCAGTCTGGCGCCGACTGCCGTTGCAATCTGAAAATCTCTCGCAGAAATCAGGTTTTCCACCATATTATTGATGCCCGGAAGCCCAAGACGAATGGCATTTTCATCGTCGTTGATGACGCCTCCTTTGACCAATGATTTTTCTTCACAGTGATCGAGAAACGGAATATCCAGCTTTGCCAGAATCTTCATCGCTTCCACACAAAGCTCCGTATCCATCACGGATTTTCCATCCTCGGAAAATGCAATGGCACCATGACTGACCATATCTTCCATGTCCGTCAGTTTCTCACCGTTCATTCCCACCGTGATGCTTCCTGCCTGATAGACATGAACCGGCGTCACTGCCTTGGCCTTGTTCATCACGTAGCTTAATACATCCGAATTGTCTACCACCGGTTTGGTATTCGGCATGGCAACGATCGTCGTGAAACCACCCTTACAGGCAGCTGCCGTTCCGGTCTCGATCGTCTCCTTGTCTGTCTGACCGGGATCTCTCAAATGCACATGCAGATCCACAAATCCCGGCATGATATATCTGCCTGTGGCGTCTATCACTTCATCCGCTTTTTCTTTTAATTTTGTTCCGATTTTCTTTACGATGCCGTCTTCGATATAGACATCTGCAATCTGGTCAAAATCTGTTGCAGGATCTAACACGCGGCCACCCTTGATCAAAAGCGACATGTCTTTGTCCTCCTTTTTTATGTGGTTTTATTCTAACACAGTGTGTTGTCCTCTTCAATCCGTTTCCCCAAATGCGACGATCGGATACAGTGCTTTGGGAACATAGGCTTTCACAAAAATGCCTTCGGGCCGGTACTCTTCACTGACCAGTTCTCCCCCTGAGCGGATTCTGGCAAGCAGTCCCGCCTGCGTATATGGGATCAGTCGTTCCAGATAGATCTTATTTTCCCGAAGCATCTGTGAAAGTGCCTGCTTCACCTCTTCCAGACCCTCTCTCTTTTTCGCTGAGATTTTCAATGTCCGGTCGGCATGGGAATCATGCAGCAGCTCCGGTTTTGTCACCAGATCCTGCTTATTAAACAAAGTCAGGATCGGCTTTTGCCCGACCTCCAAGCCCTTCAGCGTATCATAGACGATCATCATCTGTTTTTCCATCTGCGGGTTGGACGCATCCACCACGTGAATGATAAAGTCCGCATATTTTGCCTCTTCCAGCGTACTGCGAAACGCATCGATCAGATGATGCGGCAGCTTTCGGATAAAGCCAACCGTGTCTGTCAGAAGGATCGTCTGACTTCCATCCAGTTCCAGTTGTCTGGTAGTGGGATCAAGCGTTGCAAACAATGCATCCATCTCCAGCACATCGGCATCTGTCAGCGTGTTGAGCAGTGTGGATTTTCCGGCATTCGTATAACCAACGATCGCCGCTACCGGCTGATTGTTGCGAAGTCTCTTGCTTCTCGTCACCTCACGGTGCTCCCGCACCTGCTCTAATTCTCTTTTCAGCTGTGAGATCCGGTTTGCGATGAGACGCCGGTCCATCTCCAGCTTTTTCTCACCCGGACCTCTTGTACCGATCCCGCCGCCAAGACGGGACATGGAGCGTCCGTATCCGGCAAGTCTTGTCATCTCATAGCGAAGCTGTGCCAGCTCCACCTGAATCTTTCCTTCGCTTGTGCTTGCTCTTCCGGCAAAAATATCGAGGATCACAAGGGTTCGGTCCATCACCTTGCTATCCAGAAGGTCCGTCAGATTTCGCATCTGCGCCGGTGAAAGTTCATCATCACAGACGATACCGGTCGCCCCGGTCTCTGCGATCATCTGACGGATCTCCTCCACCTTTCCGCTGCCCACATAGGTAGCCGGATTGCGCCGCTCCAGATTCTGAATGACGGTTCCCACCGCTGCAGCCCCTGCGGTCTGCACCAGCTCTGCCAATTCTGCCAGAGAATCCGCGGTATCATCGCCGGTATTCTGTGAGACTCCGACTAAGATCACCCGTTCCTCTATCTGTTTATTTTCATGCATCGTTTTCCTGTACCTTTGCTGTTTTTTATTCTGCGCTTTGTCCTTCCTGTGACTCCTGCGCATCAATCGCCGCTTCCGAGACCGCTTCGGCTGCAGCGGCTTTTTGGGCTTCCTTTGCTTCCTTTTCAAGCTGCACTGCAACTGCATTTCGCGTCTTCAGAAACAGGTTTTCTCTCGCCGCCTGCTCGTCATCCGGATAGTCCAGCACATACTGCGCCATCTTTTCCCTTGCAGCGTCAAATTGCAGCATATACTCCAGCGCAGCGATCTCTCCTCTGCGAAGAAGCTGTTCATTGGCAGCCTTGCCCACATCAAGTCCTTTTTGATAATAAGCCAGTGCCGATGGGTAATCCTCTTTTTGCATGGCGAGATTTCCAAGCTGCTCTAATACCTTCGGATCATCCGCATGCTTCTCGGCATACGCACTGTAGTATTGGGCAGCACCATCGCTGTCTCCCAGAGCATCCATGGTCTGTGCCAGATACAATGCGGTCTTGTCATCCGCATCGGTCTCCTTTTTCTCCAAAGCAGCGGTCAGCAGACTTTTTGCCTGCGTATAATCTCCCTTCAGATAATTGATGTAACCTTTGTTGGTCAGATCATAGCGGCTGTCTCCCTTGAGTTTTAACGCTTTATCCAAATATGCAGCTGCATCCTCCGTCATCCCGCACCGGGACAGATTCTCATACAGCGCAATATAGATCTCATAGTCACCGTCTGCCAGGGATTCGGCTTTCTGATAATCCTTTTGGGCAAGCTCCGTCTCCTGCTGCTGCAGATACAGATTACCTCTGATATAGTATGCCTTCGGTTCGTCTTTTTTATAATCAATGATGGCATTGCACACTTCCAATGCCTCTTCGATCTGGCCGTTCAAAAAATATGCCTCTGCCTTCTGCAGACAGATGTCAATTTCCAGATTGCGTACCTTTCCCGGCGACTGATCCAGCGCTTTCTGGAAATTATCAATTGCATCTGCGTAGTTTCCCTGGGCAAGCGCATTGATTCCGATCTGGCGGTATGCCTGCTCCCGCTCCAGCGCCTTGGAACTGCCGCAGCCGCTAAGCAGCACTGTCGCTGAAAGCAGCATGGTCAAACCGATCATATTCTTCTTATTCTTCATTATGCTCTACTCCTGTTATCTCAACATCCACTCTAATCTTTTGGTGAATGCCTTCCAATCGGATCTTCATCCGAAACCTCTCTGTAATCATACCAAATATGGCTTGGTTTTTCCATAGGAAATGTGTATAATATAAAAAGCGTGACAGCAGTCCATATCTGGAAACCGCCAATGGTTGCTGCACATAACACTGTTTACTTTTTTAAGGAGGATTCTATGAGTTACGAGATTCGTGATATCAATTTAGCTGAGTCGGGAGAACATAAAATTGACTGGGTGCGCAAGAACTGCCCGCTTCTTCGTTCGCTGGAGGCAGACTTTTCCAAGGAACAGCCCTTTGCAGGTGTACGCATCGCATTGTCCATTCACTTAGAGGCAAAAACCGCTTATCTGTGTAAGGTATTGGCAGCCGGCGGCGCAGATATGTACATCACCGGAAGCAATCCGCTTTCTACACAGGATGATGTCGCTGCTGCTCTGGCAAAAGCCGGATTAAATGTATTTGCCTGGTACAATTCCACCGAAGAAGAATATAATCGTCATATCACCAAGGTGCTGGAAAATAACTGCAACATCATCATTGATGACGGCGGAGATCTGGTAAATATGCTGCATACGACCATGCGTGACCGTCTGCAGTACGTCATCGGCGGATGTGAGGAAACCACAACCGGTATCATCCGTCTCATGGCTATGGCAAAAGAGGACAAGCTGGAGTTCCCGATGGTGATGGTAAACAACGCGGACTGCAAGCATCTGTTTGATAACCGTTACGGAACCGGTCAGTCGGTATGGGATGGCATCAACCGCACCACGAACCTGATCGTAGCCGGAAAGATCGCAGTTGTCGCCGGATACGGCTGGTGTGGAAAGGGTGTTGCTATGCGCGCGAAAGCACTGGGTGCCCGCGTCATCATCACGGAGATCGATCCGATCAAAGCCATCGAGGCTGTCATGGACGGATTTGATGTGATGCCAATGCATGAGGCTGCAAAGGTCGGTGATTTCTTTATCACGGTAACCGGATGTGCCGGTGTCATCACAACGGAAGATATGAAGGTGATGAAGGACGGTGCGATCCTGTGTAATGCAGGTCACTTTGATGTGGAGATCGATATGGCAGGACTTCGTAAGATGTGCATTAATTCCTTTGAGCAGAGAAACAACATCATGGGTTACACCGTAGAAGAAGGAAGAACCATCTATGTATTAGGTGAGGGACGTCTGGTGAATCTCGCCTGCGGCGACGGTCATCCGGCAGAGATCATGGATATGAGCTTTGCGATTCAGGCTCTCTCAGCCAGATATCTTGTTCAGCACGCAAAAGACCTGACAGAAAAGCTCATCGTTGTACCGAAAGAGGTGGACAATGAAGTGGCTGTCCGCAAGCTGAACTTCCTTGGAAAGCAGATTGACAAACTGACGCCGGAGCAGGAGAAATATCTGTTCTCATCTTCGATTTAGTATTCCTATCATCCAGACACAAAAAATGAGTTGCCACAGGGCAACTCATTTTTTTACAACTCACAATTATTTACGGTTCTCGGAAATGGCACTACATCCCGGATATTGCTCATCCCGGTCAGGTACATGACGCATCGTTCAAATCCAAGACCAAATCCTGCATGCCGTACCGATCCGTATTTTCGAAGATCCAGATAGAAACTGTAATCTTCTTCCTTCAAACCAAGCTCACGAATACGGGAAAGCAGCTTGTCATAGTCATCCTCACGCTGCGAACCGCCGATGATCTCACCAATACCCGGAACCAGGCAATCTACCGCTGCCACGGTTTTTCCATCCGGATTCAGCTTCATATAAAACGCCTTGATCTCCTTTGGATAATCCGTCACAAAAACCGGACGCTTATAAATCTCCTCGGTCAGATAGCGCTCATGCTCGGTCTGCAGATCGCAGCCCCAGGAAACCTTGTATTCAAATTTGTCATTGTGTTTCTCCAAAAGCGCAATTGCTTCGGTATACGTGACTCTCGCGAAATCGGAATCTGCCACATGCCGCAGTCGTTCCAACAGTCCCTTATCAATAAAGCTGTTGAAGAAATTCATCTCCTCCGGCGCATGCTCCAGCACGTAATTGATGATATACTTCAACATACTCTCTGCCAGATCCATATCATCCTCTAAATCGGCAAAGGCGATCTCCGGCTCGATCATCCAAAACTCTGCCGCATGCCTGGTGGTATTGGAATTTTCTGCACGGAAGGTCGGTCCAAAGGTATAGATGTTCTTGAATGCACAGGCATACGTCTCACCGTTGAGCTGTCCGCTGACCGTCAGATTCGTCGGTTTTCCAAAAAAGTCTTCCTTAAAATCAATCTCACCGTCTTCTGTGAGCGGCGGCCGCTTCATGTCCAGTGTCGTCACCTGAAACATCTCACCGGCACCCTCACAGTCGCTTCCGGTTATGATCGGGGTATGCACATACACAAAATCCCGCTCCTGAAAGAACCTGTGGATCGCATAGGCAATCAATGAACGCACACGAAATACTGCCTCAAAGGTATTCGTTCTCGGCCGCAGATGTGCAATGGTACGCAGATATTCAAAGCTGTGCTTTTTCTTCTGCAGCGGATACGTCGGATCGGAAGCACCTTCAATGGAAATCTCTGTCGCCTGAATCTCAAACGGCTGTTTCGCCTGCGGTGTCTCTACCAGTTCACCCGTTACAATGACGGCTGCTCCCACATTGATTTTTCCGATGGTCTCAAAATTGTCCAGTCCGTCGCCGTATACGACCTGCACCGGTTCAAAAAAGGTTCCGTCATTTACAACCAAAAATCCAAAGTTTTTTGAATTGCGGTTGCTTCGCACCCATCCTCCGATGGACACCTGCGTTCCGATATAGTCTTCTCTGTTCCGAAACAAATCACGAATGTTTAAAAGTTCCATTCCCAAAATCCCTTTCACCTGTTACTGTTCTTCCGCTTCCTGTTCAAGTACGCCTTGGCGTACTTGCTGCGAGGTGCGCGTCATGCTCTGCTTGACATTCTTCTTCTGCGCACCTCTGCAATCCGCCGGAGGCTTTATCTTGGAAGGAGATTGGACTCCCACCAAGACGAATTTGCTTTACTCGCCACCTATAGAGGTGGGAGTCTTATCTACTTTCAAGATAGAAGACGATGAAAAAACCATGGTATTCCATGGTTTTTTCATCTTGTCTGCTTATCAAATTAGAATTTGCCGCCTCCACCGCCGTGGGTTGCACCGGATGAGGATCTGTGTGTACTGGATCCGCCTCCACCTCCTGATGAGCTGCTTTCAGCCCGCACGGTCCGATGAAGGGTATGATACAAGAAGAACTCTCTTGAATTTGTCACATGCAGACTTCCCTTCACCACATAATCTGCTGCGCTTTCATTTGGAGCGACACTCTTTAACTGACCTCTCAATACGAGGATATAGATCAGTGCCACGATCAATCCGGCTGCGAGACTGATCAGTAAAATTCCACTGAAGGGATAGGGTTCCTTGGGCATATTTCCGACATCATATGGCTCTCCGGTCTTTGCCTGTGCGACAAAATCATCACAGAGTGTGACATAGGTCTCAAATGCCTCGTAATAATCGCCATCACCCAGATACTCTGTGATCTGTTCTCCGATATACTGGATTCCCGCATCCGTAAACGCGGTAATGCCGTAACCTCTTGTGGAGATCCACCAGTCGCGGGTTGACAGATTGATATACAAAAGTGTTCCCGAGCGATCCGTTCCCGCTCCGTATCCATTGTAGTCAAAAAAATCGTCCGCATATTCCATCGGAGATGTCACGCCCGAATCATCATCCGTCACAATTACAAAATGCATCTCATACTTTTGGCCCAGTTCGTCTAACTTCGTCTCAAGTTCTGCGGACTGCTCCTGCGAGATCAGTCCGGCATAATCCAGCATAAAACGCTGTTCTTCTTCCGCTTTGACACCCACAGGTGAGAACATCATGAGCATGAGCATGACAGTAAGCAACAAAGCCTGTATCCTATGTATTCTTTTTCTCATCTTCGTCACTCACCTCCTAAATAAACCAAATCAATGTATACAATGCAAAAACAACCGCTGATACGATGCCAAACATCTTGAAGAAATACTTTTTCATCAGACCCTTATCCACCGGAAGATTTCCGACAAATTTTCCGGTCTGACCGTTCATCGCGAACATGTACCGTTCCCCGTTCCATGTGGTATTCAAGATCCAGACCGGATACATCGCATATGTTGTCTTGCCTTCCGCAAGCTGAATGCTGCCGCCATCAGTGACTACCGATGAATAGCCCGATACCGTTCTCATAAACCGTTCTTCCGTTGTATTGCGGACACGCTCATTGGCACGCTGTGCGCTTTGCTTTTCGTCCACATCATATTTGTCTGCAAAATATCCTGCAAAATAGGCACTCTGAAACGGAACTGCCTCTTTAAAATCATATGGCTCCAAAGACTCCATCAGATCATCTGCCATCTTGGAAGATCCATCTACCGGAACATTGCGAAAAGACAGATCACCTTCGCGGATCACCGCATAATAGTTCGTCTCTGTGTAGTTATATTTGCTGTCACTCCAATGTCTCGTGCGGGTTGCTTTGTAGCGCATATGCGCATTTGCCTTGCTGTCAAACAACCAGTACGGCACATACATCCCCTTGATCTCGTCGATGTGATTCTGATCCCTGAATACCCGCGGCAGAAGCTTTTTGCCGGTCAGGTGCTGTGCAAATTTCTCTTTTGCTGCCTTTTTATCCAGCTTAAACGGAATGATATACTCGGGCTTCAGTTCCCCCTTCAGTCGGGACTTCATCGTGATCGGATTATCACAAAACGGACAGATACTCGCCGCTGTATTCTCATCTGCCACGATCTCGCCGCCACAGGACTGGCAGACATAGACTCCAAGATTTCCTTCCTCATCCTCCGAAAACGTATCGATTGCATCAGTATGCCAATCCATACTCGTATCCGCATCACTCGTCAGTTCATCATCGTATGCTTTCAGCGTTTCCATCTCAAATTCCGTATCACAATACGGACACTTCATCTTCTGGGCAGTGCTGTTAAACTCAATGGCGCCGCCACAACACGGACATTTATATCCCTGTAAATCTGACATCAGTTACCTCCTAATATGTATTGCCACCTCGTATACACCAGACGGCATGTCGTCGAAACTCATGCTATATATGAACTGTGTTCACAATCGTTTCTCCTAACCTCGCGGCGAACCACAATTGGAACAGAATTTTCCGCTGTTTACCGTTCCGCAGGAACAGGTCCAGTTTGCTGCCGGCTTCGGACTTCCGCAATTCGAGCAGAAATTACCGGTATTGGTCGTGCCGCAGGAACAAGTCCAGCCAGCTGCCTGCGCTGCCTGCGGAGCCTGTGCGGCCATATTCTGCTGTCCCATGACAAACAGATTCTGTGCATTTGCGCCGCCTGCCTGCTGTGCCATGCCCATTCCCATAAATCCGGTCATCGCACCTGCAGTGTTGCCTGCAGCTGCTTTCATCGCATCTGCCTGTGCGGCAACCAGTGTTGCGCCTGCCATATTCGGATTGACAAGTGCGGCATTTCTCTGCATTGTCTTGATCATCTCTGCGTCTTCATCCGGCAATGTCACAGAGCCTAATGCGATGCTGACGATCTTTAACCCTCTGGTTGCTCCCCACTTCTGGGAAAGTGCTTCGTTCATGGCATCCTCCAGCTCGGTGTTGTGTGCGATGATCTGGTTCGGCCGGATCTCCATTGCGGATAATTTTGCAAGTGCCGGCTGCAGCGCACTTAGAAACTCTGTCTTTAGCTGTTTTTCAATTTCTTCCCGATCAAAGGTATTGCTCACATTGCCGCATACATTGGTATAGAACAAAATCGGATCTGCGATCTTGTAAGAATACACACCGGAGCAGCGCAGGGATACATCCACATCCAATCCGATCCGGGAATCCACCACGCGAAACGGCACCGGATTCGGCGTACCAAACTTGTTGTCCATCAGCTCTTTGGTATTGAAGTAGTAGACTCTCTGATCGGTTCCGGTATCTCCGCCATACACAAATCGTTTTGCGAACGTCTCAAAGCTTGCCGAAATGCTTTCACCAAGATCTCCGGTGAAGATGCTTGGCTCTGTTGACGAATCAAAGGTATATTCTCCCGGTTCCGATGCGATCTCGACAATTTTTCCCTGCTCTACAATAATCATACACTGTCCGTCCGCCACCGCGATTCCGGACCCATTGGAGATCACATTGTCGCTTCC
>JALEJB010000210.1 GCA_022768825.1 Lachnospiraceae bacterium | reverse complement strand
AATGAAAAATCTGACAAGGCGGTGTTGTGATTTTAAGAAGTTGGAGCATATATTGGAGAAAAGGATAAACTAATTTGTGTTTAGGGGCATATTATGGCAGAAGACCGATCATTGAAGCGATTCAGTGACCGGTTTTTTCTTATTTGGTGAGGACCCTATATTTTATCTATTCGGAATTGTTCAGTACCTTCACAGTTCCGATGCGGAAATCAATGAAAATCGTCTTCGCCGATGGGATTTCCGCACTCCTGAATCATGTTTTCACGGTCTACGCGGTTCCGCTCCGACCTGTCCTGAACAGTTACATCTATTCTAATATACTTTTTAAAATCTTTACGTGAAAGATGTAACAAGACAAATGAAGGGTTCGTTATAATTAGTAAAGAGATAATAAAAGTGAGGAACATACATGATTATACTTATGATGGTGGATGCACCAGAGGAAAAACGGAAATTTGTGATATTATACGAAAAATATTGTTGTCTGATGTTAAAGATAGCGGTGGATATTCTTAATGATAATCAGTTGGCAGAAGATGCAGTGCAGGAGGCGTTTGTACGGGTAGCAAAGCATATGGAAAACATCGGACAGCCTGAGGAAACTGCCACAAAACGATATCTGATTACGATTGCGAAGCATGCAGCGATTGACATCTATCGTAAAAGAAACCGGCTTCGCAGCCAAGAGATCTATATGGACGAGCTTCCGCAAGGACAGGAACCGCTTGCATACATGGCTCCGGAGGAAGAGTTTGGCGTTTTGGATATTTTAACAAATATGCCTCCAAAATATAGGGACATATTTTTGTTGAAATATTCTGCACACTTGGAAAATGCTGAAATAGCAGAAATATGTGGACTTCGAGAGGGGACGGTTCGACAGCGATTGGCTAGAGGAAAGCGTCTGATTGAAAATGAGTTACAGAAGCTGTTGTCATAGGCGATAGACAGAAAACAGGAAAGGGGATATCTTATGAGAGTAACAGATGAATGGCTTTATGAAAAAATGCCAATTGTAGATGCTGCAATGGTGAAACGATTGGAGGATGATATAGATAAAGAATATGTTTTTTCAGATAAGTTTATACGACATATGAATCGGTTGATAAAAAGAGAAAAATACATGTATTCTACAAAGATATTGAGAAAAATAGCACAGAGAGTTGCAGTAATAGTAGTTGTCATGCTTATGGGAACATTTACTGTGATAATGAGTGTGGAAGCATGTCGAATACATTTTTTTCATACGATAAAAACAATATTTGATGGTAAAATTAGTATTTATTCGTATGAATTGGAAAACGGAAATATTTCAGATGCTATTTTGAATCCACGGTATCTTCCGGATGGTTACCAATTGGTAGAAGAACATAGAACAGATACTTCATCGGTTATGAAATACAGCAGGGTAGATGAAAACCTGATATTTAATCAACAGATTATTTCAAATGAGAAAATGATTTTTGACATGAGCTTTGATTGTATGGAACAAATTGCAATAAATGGAATGACGGTTTCTGTATATTGGTATCGGGATGATACTTTTTGGGCATATGGGGAATATGGAAACAGCATATATGTTTTGGCAGGAGATAAAATCGAAAAAGAAGACATAGAAAAAATATATAAACATTGGATTTGGTAAAGGAGATGGAGAAGGATGCAAAAAAAATGGATGATGCTTGTTGTAGTTATATTGCTTTTGGGATTCGGAGGATGTGGATCGCAGAGGAGCGTAGAAATTAGTGAGGGAACAGAAAATAAAGATAATAGGCAGGAAAAAATAACTGAAATATGTGCCTACATCAAAGAAATCAAAGGAGATATATTGGTGATAGATCCGGTAGAATTTATTAGTTCTGAGGATAGTGATCAATTTGCAAGCTATAAACATACGGATGATGATGCACCTGATGGTTATTATATCTACAATGAAGATGTAAAAACAAAGAATATGACATTGACAGGGCAGACAGAATATTCCTTTTTGGATTGGACAAGAGAATTTGGAGGAACGGATGCAGACATTCGGGTAACAACAAGAGATAAAAAAATATTTCAAAAATATTTGGAGACCTATACGGATGCTAAACCAGGAATGCCATTTTTTCTTAAAGTGAAAGGAAAGAAAGTGATTGGAATATGGGAAAAACCAATGGCATGATATATGGGGATGTTCTTTCTGCCTCGCCCATCACCCATTGTTGTAGGAAACACCATACTCTAAAGAATGAGCCAAGGTGAGGACAGAAAAACGCAGCGGGAATTTACATAAAACGGTTGCATAAGATAATAATGTGTAGTACGATTGTAATACAAAAAGGAGGCGATATCATGGCAAAAGAAGCTACTTTACAAGTGAGAATGGATGCTGACCTTAAAGAGCAGGTAGAGAACCTTTATAAGAATATGGGGACATCATTTGCAGAGGCGGTGCGGATCTTTGCAAAACAGAGCGTGCAGGATAAGGCGATGCCATTTACAATACATCTGACTGTACCGGAAGCAGGTATAAAACTGGGACTTGCAAAAGGAAAGTATCAGATTCCGGATGATATTGACGGTGCAAATGAAGAAATTGCAGAAATGTTTGGGGTAAATGAATCATGAAGCTATTGTTAGATACGCATATTGCTTTGTGGGCATTCACAGCTCCGGAAAAATTGCCGGAAGAGATTGTAACAGCACTTAAATCAGATGAAAATACAGTGTATTACAGTATGGCTTCGGTATGGGAGATTGCAATAAAACATAAGATAAGACCGGAGGAAATGCCTGTCTCAGAGGAGGCATTTGTGGAACTGTGTACAGAAGCTGGGTTATGTCAATTGCCGATTTGCGCTGAGCATATCTATATGATAAAATCGTTGGTTCGACCAGAGAATGCTCCGCGGCATAATGATCCGTTTGACCGGTTGCTGGTTGCTCAGGCAAAAACAGAAGGAATGGTATTTCTGACACATGATTCGCTGATACCATACTATCATGAAAAATGTGTGATGTCTGTGTAAATCAGGTGAGTAAATGGTGTGCAGAAATGCGGAATTCCATCCGGTGCTTCATATGTTATGATACAATTGTGTGGAAACACATGAAATGAGCGCCCTACGCTGAGGGAAATACTCAGAGCAGGGCGTTTGTTATAGAAAATTTCCTGATACAGACCAGATTCGGGATAAACCGTAAGCAAGTGCGATGTACGACGTTTTGGGCAGCTTCGACGTCAGATTGGAGAAATAACGGAAAGTTCGCTTACCAAACAGCTCCGGGAGCTGGAAGCAGATGGTTTTATCTTGAAAGGAGATAAGACTCCCACCTCTATAGGTGGCGAGTAAAACAAATTCATCTTGGTGGGAGTCCAATCTCCTTCCAAGATAAAGCCTCCGGCGGATTGCAGAGGTGCGCAGAAGAAGAATGTCATGCAA
>JALEJB010000209.1 GCA_022768825.1 Lachnospiraceae bacterium | reverse complement strand
TACTGAAAAATTGTCAGGTTGGAGAACCTGTGTTTTTGACCAAAAATGGTAGAGGCAAGTTTGTGGTTATGGATATTGAGGATTATGAGCGTGAGAAGGCAGAGAAAAAGCTGTTGATGAAGCTGCAGGAAGCAGAAGAAGTAGTTAAGGATGAAAGTATCTGGATGAGTTTGGATGAACTGAAGAAATCTGTCGGGGTATAGCCTATGATGAAATTACGGATTAACCCTATTGTGGCAGAGGACTTGAAAAACATTAAAGAGTATATTGCGGAAGACAATGAAGATATGGCAGTAAAGACCATTCAGGAGATATATGCTCGAATTGAGAATATACAGCAATTTCCCTATATGGGAACTGATCTTGCTAAGAGGGTCAGCTTCCGGGCAGATTATAAATATGTGATTTGCGGGAATTATGTTGTGTTATATAAGATCAGGGAAGATTGTGTGGAGATTTACCGAGTGGTGAACCAGTATCAGGATATTACTAAAATATTTAGTAAATAACGATAGGGAGGAAATGATCATGCTTAGCAAAATTGCGTCTTTTTGTTCTGGGATTCTTGCATCTGTTTTAGCCAATGAGTTAGGTGATCTTACTCACAATAAAATAGATGACAAAAAGAAACAAAAACTTGAAATAAAAACTTTGGATAACATCGAAAAACATGTTAAAGATTTATTTGAGCAAGAGCATGTAAGAGAGTGGTTGTTTGAACAGCAATATGAAATTGAGCAAGTAGGATGCCTTTTTAGTGAGGAGGAAAAAGAAAAGTTTGTTGAGGATTTTTTTGTGCAACATGAGGAATTAAAATACGTCCATAGTTTAAGCGTCGAGAATATAATTAAAGAATATTTGGAAGATGTGAATAAATGGGTAAATAGCATTTTGTCTACAGAAGGAAAATTAGTAATACATTCTATTAAAAAGGAACAAAATCTTCAAAGTGATAGAATTACAGAACAGATAATCTTGAGTACACAAGAGATAATAAAAAAAATAGAAGAAACACAAAATGGAGAGCAAGAGGAACAAAAAATACATAATAGTGTAGAACGGAAAAGATGTCAAGGATTTGGGAGTAGAAAAGGAAAATGCAGGAATTTAGTAGTTATAGGAAATGAATTGTGTAAAGAATGTAGAGTACTAGAGTATTACGAGAAAATAGAAAATCTATATAAAATACAAAACTACTTTATTACAGAAGAAAAAGAATATTTTTGCGCAGAACAAAAATCTGGGATTATTAAATCGAGTGCTTTGATATTTCCATTATATTCTGAAGAAGTAGAAATTACCAAAAATATTGCATGTGAATTATTAGTAAAAACAAATAATTTAATTACATTAGAAGAATATCAATGGATTCATATTGTATCTAATGGAGAATTTGATGATGAAATTAGAAATAGTTTTTATTCATATGGTAAAAAAGTTAGGATTTTGTCTGAACAGGATATCATTGATGGAATTATGGATTTTTCCACATATCTTCAGAATACAATTGAAGAATATGAGAATAGTGTTCTCTATAATCATTACCTAGATGTATATGATGAAAACTCAGAAGAATTATTGGCATATAGTGTAGATGATTTTTTGAATATGTACGATGAAAATGCATTTTTAATATTGGGCGATTATGGTTGTGGAAAGACTTCTTTTTTATTGAACTTAGCTTATAGGTTGTCTAAAGATTTTTTGAGTGGAGAAGGAGAGTTTATTCCATTATTCATCCCGTTAAAAGATTATGCAAAATCAATTAATTTTGATAATCTGTTTTTAAATTTATTTATTAATAAATGCCATATGTCTAATATTAGTATAGACGCATTTAAAATGTTATTGAAATATAAAAAATTTGTTATATTATTTGATGGATTTGATGAAGTGGCAAAACGTGTAAATTATGATGTGAAGTTCGAAATATTTAATGAAATTTGTAGGTATTGCATAGGAAATACAAAAGTAATTATTACCTGTAGACCAAATTATTTTCAAGAAAAAAGAGAGTATAAAAATTTAATTGAAAGTGCACATTTGCAATTTGAACCTAATGCATCTAATAATGCAAAATTTGAGGAAACATATATTGCAGAATTGAATCCAAAGCAGATAGAACAGTATATAGAATCGTTTGAAGAAGAATTAGCAAAAAAAGATCTTAATCCATCGGACTTGCAATATTTGATTGGAAACACACATGATTTAATGGATCTTTCAAAGAGACCTTTTTTATTAAATATAATTGTTCAAACTTTACCACAATTAGTGAAGGAATTTAATAATGAAGGAAAAGGTGAATTAAAAATTAATGCAGCATCATTATATAAGAGATACACGGAAATATGGTTAGATAGAGAAAATTCAAAAGGGAAAACCTTAATTAGAAAGGAAGATAAACTACATTTTTGTATACATATAGCATATAAGTTATTTAATAACGATTTATTATATCTTCATTATAGTGAATTTCCAAAAGAGATTAAAGAATACTTTAAAGATTTGAGCAAAATGGATGAGATTGATTATTTTAGTCATGATATTCAGAGCTGTTCATTTATGAATTCTAATGGGATGGGTAATTTCAAATTTATACATAAATCATTTATGGAATATTTTGTTGCTTGTTATGTTGCAGACGGACTGCGGAAAATAGTTAGAGAAAAGGTGGATATTGGTGAGGTACTTTCTGTCAGAGGAATTTCCTCAGAAATAGCAATGTTTATAAATGATATTTTGGAAGAAAACGATAATCTGCATAAGCAAGTTGTAACAGTTCTGGAAGAAAATATTAATTATAGAAGTGAGGCTGTTAAACAAAATATTGTGACAATTTTGTCCAAGATGAAATATAATATGAAAGGAATTATTGAGAATGATAAATCTTATGTAGGGGGAGACTTTAGTCATTCTGTAATAGAAAATGCAGTAATAAAAAATGTTGATTTTTCAAATGCAACTTTTTATGGTGCAGTTATACGGAACGTAGTTTTTGAAAATTGTGTTTTTACAGACGCTTATTTTCAAAAAGCGGCTGTAGAAAATGTTGATTTTTCAAGACAAAATTTAGAGTATGCTGATTTTTCATATTGTTATGTGAAAAAATGTAATTTTAGTAATAGCCTTCTTGTACAGGCGAATATTTCTCAAGCATCAGTGTCAAAAAATGACTTTAATGATTGCGACATGTCTGGAATTGAGTCAGTGGGAACTAAGTATATGCATAATTACAATTTAGAAAATGCGATAGGTATTCCGTATGATATGACATGAGTGATTTTATGGATAATTTCACGCCAACGGTGGCAAACCGAATTACGTATTTATATATATTCATATTTTTGTTATGAGATTTTTTATACAAGACAGCCTGCGTAATTCTACTCATGTAGCAAGGTAATAATCGAAATTGTCAGACAATCACTCTATACACGTGATATACAAACGACCTCAAAACCCCGGCAAATCTGCGAATACCTCAGAAGATGCTATGTTAGCACAGGGTGTTTGCTAATCGTAAAAATGCACAAATATGTGAAGAAATAATGAAATGTCGGATGGGTCAGAAATGGCTTAAATCCGGCATTTTCATGGAAAAAAATACCAAAAAAATGTTTATTGCACTTGACATTAATTTTTGCAGTTCATATAATAATATTACAGAGATAGATGCGTCTATCCGAGTGTGCTGACACCTTAAAAATCTGACATTTTAGCCGGTTCGTAGGCCGGCAGGTTGGGGAGCAACAGAAAAACTCCACATTTAAGCCGCATATAAAAGGGCGGACGGTTGGCAGACAACAGAAAAATCGGCATTAAAAGAAATGGAAAAGGTTGTCCGAAAGGGCAACCTTTTTGTGACTAAGGGAGTATGGATGGCAAAATACGGTAAGAAAACAGCATTGCAAATTGAGTATCCGGGACTTCTCTGCAAGTTGAGAAAAAGTTCTCGAATTTTTTGACGAATCGTACGAGAATATGATAGAATCAGTACAAAATGATTAGCACTGAGAGGAGAAAAATATGGCTGGTGTTACAAGGGACAAAACAATCAAGGAACAGATCAAACAATTCGTGACCAGAACGGTACTCGTGGTTATCATAGCGTTCGTATTGATCATTGGTACATGTGCGAGTTATTTTGTGATGGAAAAGACGAATCATCTGATCACTGCGCGAACCAATGCGGTTGTCGAGGGAACAAGCGGATGGTTTGACGAACAGATCGCACGCGTGAATTTGATAGCGGATACATTGGCACACGAAGATTATGTGGGTGAGAGATTTGACGAAGCAGAGGCCTATATGGCTCAAATGGTTGTGGAAAATCCTGCTGCATATTGCTACTACTTTGGACTTTCTGATGACCGCTGTGTATTCAGTGACGGATGGGAAGTACCAAGTGATTACAAAGCGACGGAAAGAAGCTGGTATCCGGATGCATTTGCCAATCCGAAAGAGGCAGCCACATCCGAGGCTTATGTGGATGCTGATACCGGAAGAATTGTCATCACCATCTCAAAGGCAATTGTGAAGAACGGGGAGCCGGTTGGTGTATTTGCAGCGGATTTTTTTGTGGACGATTTAATTACCATGACAGAAAAGTTAGGTTCCAGCAGCAGCTTTGCCGTATTGTTGGATAAGGATGAAATCGTGCTGACGCACCGCAATGCAAAATATACACCATCAGCGGATGAAAACGGAGAAATGGTTGCATACAAAGCAAAAGATGTGGGTATCAGACAAAAGCTTGTACAGCCCCAAAAACGTGTGGGAGCGACTACATTAAAATACGTATACCAGGCAGAATATGTACCGCAGGCAGGTCTGACGGTTGTATACGCAACCAAATTTCTGAGCTACTACGGAGCATTATTATTGTTTTATTTTTGCTGCGTCCTTCTTTTGGTGATCTCTTATGTAGTCAGCAGTAAAAAGCTGAAAAAGACACTGGATCAGTTGTTTGCGCCACTGGGTGAATTGGAGGAAGTAGCAGACAACATGACAAACGGTGTCTTGGAGTATAATGCGAATTACAAAAAACAGGACGAGATCGGCGAGTTGTGTGTAGCAATTGAACAGTCCAACGCATCGATCCGTGGATACATTGATGATATCGCAGAAAAGCTTGCAAAGATGTCCGACGGAGATCTGACCGTCAATGTTGACATGGATTATATTGGAAACTTTGCATCCTTAAAAGATTCCATTAATGATATTGCTGATTCCCTTCGCGTAGCGATGGGTGTGATCGCCGAGGCAGCGGCTTCGGTACACAAGAGTGCTGAGGAGGTTGCTGGCGGGGCCGGAAGTCTCGCATCCGATGTGGAAAATGTCAGTCAGATCGTATCGGATGTAGATGATCAGATCGAAGAGATTCAAAAGGACTTCCAGCAAAGTCTTCGGGTGGCCAAAGAATCCATGTCCTTATCCGATCAGGCAAAAGAGTGCCTAAAGAGTAGCTATAAGCAGATTGAAGAATTGACGGCTGCCATGGAAGAGATCAAGGAGAAATCAGGCAGTATCGGTGAGATCATTGATATTATCAACGGCATCGCGTCACAGACGAACCTGCTTGCGTTAAATGCAAGTATTGAGGCGGCAAGAGCCGGGGAAGCAGGAAAAGGTTTTGCGGTTGTGGCAGATTCTGTTCGTGAGCTTGCGGATCAGACCAGCAGTGCGGCATCGGATACCACCAGCCTGATCAGCCAGTCAACGGCAGCAGTTGCCAGAGGAAATGCTTTGGTTGAAGAGACAACGGCAACCATGAAGCAGGTCGTAGAACTGACTGCAGAGGTGAATAAACAGATTGAGATCATAGCAGAAAATATTGAGCATGAGACGGCAATGGTTTCGAATGTATCGGAAAATATTAAGCACATGGAAGATTTTGCTACAAATACACAGGCGACTTCAGAAGAGTGTGTAGCATTATCGGATGATCTGTATGCACAGGTAAATCTGATGAATCAGAAGATCACGGAGTTCAGATTATCTTAATCTGAGAAGATGGAGGAAATCAATATGTCAGGTGATTTTGATGAATTGGATCAATTCGAACAGGAGCAGCAGGAACCAAAGCCGCATAAAAAGTATTACGGAAAAGGGTTCTATACGGTAGGCGGAACGAGCGTGGGATGCGGATGTCTGACCATTGTGGTGATCCTGCTGGCGCTGACTTTTCTGGTTACGGCAATCAGCTTTCGGGGTGTGATGATGTCTCAGACACAGGACACAGACACAGAAGCGGTCCAGGTTGAAGAGACGGAACCGGAATCTTAGAAAACAGCATATGCGAGAAAAAACGGCGTATTCAATACGCCGTTTTTTTGAATTCTGTTAGTTGCTTAAAACTACTTGATTTTTTCCGTTTTTCTTTGCCGCATACAGTGCCTGGTCTGCTTCCTCGAAAAAGGCACTGCCGGTTGGGTGAGATCTGTCATAAACAGCGGCACCGATGCTTAATGTAAAATGCCGCTCGCCCTCTGCCGTTTCAAAAGGAAAGGCGGCGAATGCTTTTCGAATTTCTTCGGCGACAGAAACCGGATCATCGTGAGGAAGGATCATGGCAAATTCTTCGCCGCCGTATCTGGCGCAAAAAGCATCCTTTTTTCCATATGTAAGAAATAACTCACCCACTTTACAGATGACGTCATCTCCGAAAGCATGTCCGAAGGTATCATTTACACTTTTAAAGTTATCAATATCAGCAATGAAAATGGAAAAAGGCATTCTATATCACATCCAATTTACTGATCTACTTCTTTAAATATGATGTGAGTGGGGAAAGCTGGCATGAAAGCTATACCTTATTCAATACCTTTGGAGGAGCGATGCAGATCCTGTCTATGATGGTGTTCTTCCCACTGCTTCGAAAGATCTTAAGTACCGTACAGGTATTTTACACAAGTATGGCGATGGCCATCGGCGGATATGCGGTGTTATTTATCCTGATGTTAAATAATATGAACAATATCTACGTCTTGTTTATTCCGGGATTTTTTATCTTTGTGGCATTTGGTATGCTGACCGTACTGACCACCGTATTTCTTGCCAATACCGTGGATTACGGTGAATTGAAAAACAACAGAAGAGACGAAAGTGTGATTTTCTCCATGCAGACCTTTGTCGTAAAGCTGGCAAGCGGTGTGGCAGCGCTCATCGCATCCATCTGCTTATCGATCTGTAATCTGAGCAACAATACGGAGACGCTGCAGGCTGCAGAGACCGCCGCATCATCCGTGTTCGGATTGCGTATGACGATGACGGTATTTCCGATCATTGGATTACTGATCGCTCTTGCAGTGTTTGGCAAGAAATTTATCCTGACGGAGAAAAAGGTAGAGGAAATCACACAGCAACTGAGAAAAAACAGAGTATCTGAATAGGAAATGGGATAGCTTATGATCAGAAAAGAAAAAGATCTATTTATTTTGGAAACCGAACATACCACCTATTGCTTTCGTGTCATGCAGACCGGACATCTGGAGCATCTGTATTACGGAAGGCGCTTGCGCCTTCCTGACGGGATCGGGGCAGACGCACTGGTGGAAAAAAGGCAATTTGCTCCGGGAAACACCAATTACTATAATGATGAAAATAAAGCGCTCACGCTGGAGGATCTTCGTCTGGAGATGTCTGCCTACGGAAAAGGGGACATCCGGGAGCCCTTTATCGAAGTGGTGCATGCCGATGGCAGCTATACGTCGGATTTCCTGTATCAGGGCGCAAGCATCCAAAAAGGAAAGCCGGAATTTGAATCGCTGCCGGGTTCCTATGATGAAAGTGATGAGGTGGACTGGCTTTGCGTGAGGTTAAGGGATGAAAATTATCATCTGGAATTGGAGTTAAACTATTACGTATTTGAAGCTTGTGATGTGATCACAAGAAATGCGAGACTGATCAATCAAAGCGGCGGACCGGTCAGATTAGAGCGTCTGATGAGCATGCAGATCGATTTTGACACAGCCGATTATGTTTTTTCTACCTTTCACGGTGCCTGGGGAAGAGAGATGAAGCGCAGTGATACCACGGTTTCATCCGGCAGGCAGATCAACGCATCCTATACCGGAACCTCTTCGAGTCGGGCAAATCCTTTTGTGATGTTGAGCAAAGCAGGTACCACAGAGGATTTTGGGGAATGCTACGGATTTAATCTGATCTACAGCGGCAATCACTATGAGGCGGTGGAAGTCTCAAGTACCGGAAAAACGAGATTTTCAAGTGGAATCAATCCCCAGTCCTTTTGTTTTGTGCTGGAAGAGGGAGCGGTGTTTGAAACACCGGAGGCTGTCATGACATACTCTGATCAGGGGTACAATGACATGAGCTTTCATATGCATCGCTTTGTCAGGGAGCACATCGTAAGAGGAGCCTGGAAAGGGAAACCGCGGCCGATCTTGTTAAACAGCTGGGAAGCCGCATATTTTGACATCAATGAAAGAAAGCTGTTGAATCTTGCAAAAGCCGGAAAAGAAGTGGGCATCGAGCTTTTTGTGATGGACGACGGATGGTTTGGGGAGAGAAATGATGATACGTCGTCGCTGGGCGACTGGGAAGTAAATACCAAAAAACTGCCGAACGGTCTGAATGGATTATGCGAAAAGATCAAAGCAATGGGACTTAATTTCGGTATCTGGGTTGAGCCGGAAATGATCAATGTAAAAAGCAAGCTGTACCGGGCACATCCGGACTGGGTATTGCAGATCCCTGGGAAACCGCATACAGAAGGGCGCAATCAGAGAATTCTGGATCTGACCAAAGAAGAGGTACAGGATTATATCATAGAGACCATGAGCCGGGTATTTTCTTCCGCAGATATTTCCTATGTAAAATGGGATATGAATCGCACGTTTACGGACTATTTTTCCACATCGCTGCCGGCTGACCGACAGGGAGAGGTGGCGCATCGTTATGTGATGGGGCTATACCGTTGCATGAAGGAATTGACCGGGCGCTTTCCGAACATTCTGTTTGAAGGCTGTGCCGCAGGCGGCAACCGGTTTGATCTGGGTATTTTGTGTTATTTTCCACAGATCTGGGCCAGTGATAATACAGATGCGTTATGTCGCGCGGAAATTCAGAACGGTTACAGCTACGGGTATCCGCCGGATGTAGTCAGCGCACATGTGTCGGCATGTCCGAATCATCAGACGCTGCGAGTGACACCATTGGAAACCAGATTTCATGTGGCGTGCTTTGGCGCTTTCGGGTATGAATGTAATCTTTGTGATATGAAAAGTGAAGACCGCGTAGCCATAAAAGCACAGATCCAATTGTATAAACAGTGGAGAGACGTGTTCCAAAAGGGACGTTTTTACAGAGGCAGGGGATTCAGAGGATGTACCAGTGCACTGGAAAACAGCGACGCAAACGCGATGGAATGGATGTGTGTATCTGAAGATAAAAAGAAGGCAGTGGGACTTCTCATGCAGAAACTGGCAATTCCAAACACCACTTTCGAATACTTTAAGGCAAAAGGTTTGGACGAGGATCTCTGTTATCATTTTTATAACAGAGCATTAAAGTATAATGTGAAAGAGTTCGGAGATTTGGTCAATACCGCCTCACCGATCCATATCAGACAGGATTCCATGCTGCACAATATTGTAGCCAAATTTGTAAAAATGGACGGAGAGACAGAGGATCTGCAGGCATACGGGGATACCCTGATGTATGCGGGCGTGCATTTAAAGCCGGCATTTGCAGGAACCGGCTATAATGAGAATACCCGTTATTATCCGGATTTTGCATCCAGACTTTACTTTATGGAGGCGTTAGAATCTTAGAAATTCTTCTGTAATATCTTAAGAAAAGAAGAAAACAGAACAAAAGGATATTGGATCATGTAGACCGCGCTCTTCGTCCGGGTAGCCTGAGCGGAACGGTGTACAATGACAAAGAAGGACAGGCGAATGGAATGCTTGAACTTGCTTTCAAGCTTGCAACCGGCGGATCGGTAAATGAAATCGCGCTGTTGCAGGGTAAATACATTCGTCTGCCCTATCATAAAGTGTTAAAAGAGGATGTAGATCAATATCTGAATTAATCTTCTTCCTGCGGGGTGACATGTAATGCGGTTCTGGTAATGGAACGGGCGAAGATCGTATCGCCGCTTACCTGCCCAACAAATACATCATCCATATATTGAATACTGGAGCTTTTTATCGTTAAGGTTGTGTCATTTACAAAAGTGGTCGCAACCTTTTCGTTATTTACAAAGACTTTACTCCATGGAGTAAAGTTGCTTCCGGTAATGACAACCGTATCGTCATCAGTGGAAGCTACATCCTTTAATCCGATCGGATCAACACCCATCTGAAGATCGGTGGCAGGATATTTGTCTACTCCGTCGTAGATATATTTTTCACCATACAGGATATCGTACTGCAAGTTCTCCAGACCGTCCATGTAGATGCTGGTTTCATCTCTGCCTGCGTTGTCGCTGGCATCAGCCTGATAGGCCTGATGATAAGAGAAGATCGTACCGTCGTGGATATCCATCTGGTTTGTAATATAGGAGAGCAGCTGGTAAGATGTCAGGTCTGCGTCCTCTTTTTTCAAACCGAAGTTATTCCATGTAGCATAGCGGGTTTTAAAGATGTCATTGCTCTTCATATCTTCATCGGTCAGAGACATGGTCGGCAGATGATCGCCAAACATCACCACAAGGGTATCCTCATCCCGTCTTGCCAGTGAATCTGTCAGTTTCTTGATAAATTTATCCACCTCATGGATCTGGTTTACGTAATATTCCCACTGGTTATCTGTCTCGCGACTTCCCGAACCGGTTACTGTAATTTCCGGATCAGCAATGACCTTTTCGGTCGGATATGCACCGTGACCCTGAACGGTGATGGTGTATACAAAATCGGATTGATCCGGTGTGTCATCCAAGGCCTTTAATGTTTCGGATACAAGAATGTCGTCTGTCGGCCAGCTTCCCAAAGGTGTATATTCGGAAATATTCATCATTTCCTTACTTGTGAATGTGTCAAATCCCATCTGTGAAAAAGCATTGGCGCGGCTGTAAAAATTACCGCCGTTGTTGTGTACCACATGGGTTCCGTAACCAAGATCTGACAGATCAGAAGCAATGCTTTCGCAGTTCGTCTGCTTCAGGATCGTCTTATATGGATATTCACCGGTACCAAAGTACTGCAGGCTCATACCGGTTAAGATTTCAAACTCGGTGTTGGCGGTTCCGGCACCGACAACAGGAACGGTCAGATAACCGGATGTATAATTGTCGGTCAGCTTGTGGAAGGTAGGTATCGGATCATCGGAGCATTGCAGGAAATTGATCTCGTCCGGGTCGATAAAAGATTCCAGCAAAATGCAGATGATATTCGGCTGCTTTGGTTCTTCGGTACGATCTCCGGCATCACTTGCTACATTCTGGCTGTCAGCCACATCAATCTTTGTGATCTTATCCAGCTTGCTTGCCACGTCATCTTTGATCGCAAGAATGGTATTTTCCGAATAATCGGAAGGTTTGTTCATGCCGCGGTCAAATACACTGGAAGAAAAACCGTACAGAAAACCGTAGTCGGTGTACCCTTCCGCGATATTTGAGAAATATCCGGCAAGAAGATCGAAGTCCTGTGCGACCGTGCGTGTGAATACCAGCAGGGCAATCGAACCGGCACAGACAAAGGATGAACGGATATAGTGAATCTTTCCTTTAAATTTTGGCCCCTTGAAGAATAAAACAACCAGAAATACAAATAATGCCAGCAGGGAGCAAATAATGATGATCTCCTGCGTCAGCGTAAAATATTTGGAATCCTGCATTGTGAGCAGATCACCGACACATTTCAGATCCGTGTAACCAAACGGTGTGACGCGGCTTGCCAGTACACAACCGTTTACAATGCCGAGCAACAGCCAGAAGCTGCTGATAAAAATACGACCTACAGTGCGTCTTCTCATCAGATAAACAAAAAGTAAAGACACATAGATGATCGCGCTGTTAAACAAAAATGCAAAGGTGTGTTCTGTGACAAAGGTAATCGCTGCCTGAATCGAACGATGGGAACACGATTCAATGATAAAGCACAGCAGCATTGCTAATAAAATATGCAGAAAACCGGACATGCGGTTACATACCTGTCTGACCGCAGATCGATGGTCCAAAATGATATTCAAGTATTTCATAAATGGTCTCCTTTTGACTGTTATTATAAATAGTGAAAAACATCTTTATGAACACAAAAAATATACGTCTGAGGCATGCAAATTACAATAGTAAAGGTGTATAAAAATAACGTAAAATGACGTAAAAAACTAGAAAAATTGCAAAGGAAAAGGAACCCGAATAGTAAAATTGAATAAAATGTTAAAAATAATAGGTGTTTGGAGAGTAAAATGGACTATAATCAGAAAGACTTTTTCCAATTTCCATATCCGTATATGTATCCTCTTCAGGGGCTCTACATGATGGGAAATGATTCTGAACGGGACCTGGAATATCTGCAGCAGATGTACCCTGCCGAGGCAAGGGAAATGCAGCATCTGGTGGAGGAAGAATGTGACAGATTAGAGTACGAAGGAAGTATGATGTATGACGAGTATCCGGATCGTGTGAGCATGCTGTTTCTCTGTGACAAATTGCAAAACAAATGCGAACAGCCGGTAGATCAGGCAAAGCGCAGTCTGTTGGAAGTGCTGCTTTACAATGAGATGTATCGAAGACGGTGCAGGTATCGCAGATGTCGTCGTTTTTGGTAGGATTTCGCTTGTGATTTTTCGAAAAAGGTTTTACAATAGTTGTGTCCGACAAACGACCGGTTTGCCGGACACCTTTTAACGGGATATGATAACCGTTTATCAGACGGAGGAAAAAAAGTGAAAAAAGGGATCATAAGGGCAGTTGTGTTAAGTGTGGTTTTTCTGGCGGCAATTGTCTTTTTTGGGTATTATACAAATCAAAACGGAGTGAACCTGACGACGGAGATGCCGCTGCCGTCTTTTCCGATGCTAAAGCTCGAAGTAAGAGGCTCGGAGGTTGCCGAACTTTATGGGTATGCGGATGAAATGGACATGACTTCCATGCGGGGCGCGATCATCCCCGTGGATGAGGATCGGAAGGTACAGGCGAATGTGCATACGTACGGAAGACAGATCGATGACATCTCTTATGAGATCCGGAGTCTGGACGGAAGCCGCCTGATTGCGGAGACAACGGCGACTTTTACGCAAACAGATGCAGAAAATATCGGGTTGGATATCACCCTTGAGAATCTTCTGGAAGAAGGACAGGAATACCAGCTGATCTTTTACGTGACATGCAGCGATCAGACCATACGTTACTATGCGCGCGTGATGAAGGATACCGGAAAAGATGTGGAGCGCTATCTGAACTTTGCGAAAACTTTTTCGGAGGCGACATTTTCTGCGGACGGAGAGAAGAAAGTTTCCACCTATTTAGAGCCGGATGGATCGCAACCAAACAGCCTGAACTATGTGAATATCCATTCGAATGTGGCGATGGTCTGCTGGGGTGATTTCGAGGGAACGCCGGTTGGAACACCTGTCTTTTCCATACAGGAACTGAATGACTCCTATGCGATCATTACGGCGTATTATGTGCTGGCGGCAACCGGTCAGTCCGGGGAACTGGAATATTACAATGTGGATGAATACTACCGCGTGAGCTACAATGAGGCAGGGAACCGCTGTTATCTGCACAATTACGAGCGGACAATGAATCAGATCTTCCGCGCGGACGGAGATGTTTTTGCGGAAAATCACATTCAGTTAGGAATACGTGACGGACAAGTCGCATATAAAAAGAGTGAGAACGAAAAGATCACCTGTTTTGAGCAGCAGGGCGAGATCTGGAGCTACAACGAGAATACAAAGCTTCTCACCCGTATTTTCAGTTTCCGCGGGTTTGAGGGAATCGACATTCGTGAAAATAACAAATATACAAGAGCACATATTTTGAACGTGGATGAAGGGGGCAGTGTGAACTATGCGGTAGTTGGTTATATGAGTCGTGGAATCCATGAGGGACAGGTGGGAATCGGTATTTATCATTTTGACAGCCTGACACTTACGGTAGAGGAAATGCTGTTTCTTCCGACGGACAAAGCAGCAGACCGACTGCTGGTAGACAATCAGAATATCATTTATGAAAATCCGGAAGGTAATCTGTTTTTGCTGTATGAGGATAACCTGATCAAGATCAGTCTGACAGATTGTCAGGCGCAGGTGATCGCCGGTGGGCTGCAAAGCGGGCAATATTTGTTTGACAGCGAATATCACCTGTTTGTGTGGCTGGATGATGAGCAGAATCTAAAGATCATGGATCTGGAAAAAGCATCCGTAGATCAGATTCCGGTTTCTGCGGATGAGCAGTTTCGTTTGCTCGGATTTTTAGAGGGAGATCTGGTGTATGGCGTATGTCGTACGACGGACAAACGGATGGAAAATGACAACTACCCGATGTACCGGATTGTGATTTATGATCCGGTTCAGCAGGCACAATTGAAGACTTATGAGAAAAATAACTATTTTCTTTCTTCGGTGGAGATCAGTGATTCGGTCATTACTTTAAACAGAATGACGTTGACCCCGGAAGGATACGAACCGGCCAGCCCGGATGCGATCATGAATCAGGCGGGAGACGAACTGTTGGATGTCAATATTGTTCAAAATACGGATGAGGTGAAACAGAATGTGATGCTGCTGGCACTGCAGGAAAAGGTGGATGCGTCAGATGTCAGGCTGGTTGGTTCCAAAGAGATCAAACTGGAGAAAGATCGCAGTCTGAAGCTTGATATGGTACAGCCAAAGCAAGGGTATTATATCTATGCGTACGGCGCGTGCAGCGCATATGCCGACAATGTCAGTGATGCGATCCGTCTGGCGGATGAGCAGTTTGGAACGGTTGTGGATACCGGGCTGAATTATGTATGGAAACGTGCAAAACAGGCAGTTGTTTCTCCGATGAACATTTCTGTTTCTGAGACAGATCCCGGCAGCAGCCTGGGGCGGTGCCTGAATGGCATGCTTCCGGATGAATACAAAAATGTAGAGCTGACAGCAATGCTTGAGGAGCGGATGCCTGCGGCAGAGATCCTGCAGAAGGTGATGCCGGAAGCCGGTGTCTATGAACTGAGAGGGTGTGATCTGATACAGACGCTGTATTATATCAGCGGGCATTGCCCGGTACTTGCCTATGACGGGGATGAAAAACCTTGTCTGCTTGTAGGATACGATGCGACGTCAATCTGGGTTTATGATCCGGATACAGGACAGACGAATCGGCAGCTTTTGGAGGAAATGGCGCAGAAGATGAATCGGGCATCGAATCATTATGTGGTATATAATCGGTAAAAAGTTGACAAAAAAAGCATTGTTTAAATTTTACAATTGTGTGAATTTAACAGAAATATGAAAAACCCTTGCAAAATCAGCAGTTTGGGGGTATATATAAGTAGGGAAGGCTTGTCGGATGCCAAATCATGCGACAAGCCGGAGGCAAATACATAATACATTATGAACAGTTAGAGGGCGTCAAGTATGAGTAACAAAGAAGTTGTAGTATCTGATGTGTCTAAGCAACATGAGAATCCAATTGCTGAGCTTGTGCAGGTAGCGTGCCAGTTTGACAGTAATATCCATTTAGAGAACAACAATCGCAAGATTAACGCAAAAAGCATTATGGGTATTATGGCATTTAATCCGACAGAAGGTATGACAGTAAATATTTTGGCAGAAGGTACCGATGAAGAAGAAGCAATTGTAGCAATTGAAAAGTTCTTGGCATGTAATTAACTATTTCAGGAGGGAAGCAAAAATGGCAAACATGAAAGCAACGGCAGCAACAAAAACTGCGGCAGCTAAAAAAGTAGAAGAGGCAAAAGAGACTGTAAAGGAAGCAACCAAGGCAGTCGCTGAGACCAAGGCAGAGCCTGCAAAGGTTGAGGAGAAAGCAGAAAAGAAGACAGAGAAGAAAACTGCTCCAAAGAAAACCGTAGCAAAGAAGGCACCGGCAAAGAAAGCTCCTAAGGCAGAAGCTGCAGCACCGGAAGTATATATCCAGTGCTTTGGCAGAGACGGAAGTCTTCAGACTGTTGAGGAGAGAATCAAAGCTGCATTTGTAGAGCAGGGACACAGAGCATCTTCTATTAAGAGCATGAAGGTATATCTGAAACCGGAAGAGCATTCTGCATACTATGTAATCAATGACAATTTTGCTGGAAGAGTTGACTTGTTTTAATTGAACTGCGTAATTGACGCTTATAAAAGGCATCTGTAATCAGATGCCTTTTTTGATACGAAAAGAGCACCTGTGATCAGGTGCTCTTTTCGCATCATTATGAAAATTATAATGTTCCGTCTGTGTATTTTGCCACAATATTTTTGATCTTATCATATGGGTTGAGCAGATCGCTGATCGAGGTATCATGATTTAATGTATCAATGATATAAGCGATATATTTGCTCATTCCACAGCTGATGTAGTAATCTCTGTCAAGAAGCTCCTGTGGCTGGTAGATCAGGTCAGTCGTCAAAACCTTATAGATGATTCCTTTTTCCACAGCCTCGTCAAATTTCTCAAATCCGTTTGTGAACAGACCAAAGGTTGAGATGACAAAGATACGTTTTGCATTTCGTTTCTTTAACTCGGTTGCCACGTCGATCATGCTCTCGCCGGAAGAAATCATGTCATCAATGATGAATACGTCTTTTCCTTCTACAGACTGACCTAAGAACTCGTGGGCAACGATCGGATTTCTGCCGTCTACGATACGACTGTAGTCTCTGCGCTTGTAGAACATACCCATATTGATTCCAAGCACGTTTGCCAGATATACGGCACGATCGGTACCACCCTCATCCGGACTGATCACCATCATATGGTTATTATCAAATACCAGATCCTCCACATTGAGACAGAGGGCTTTTACGAATTGATAGGCAGCAGTTACGGATTCAAATCCGTGAAGCGGAATTGAATTCTGTACGCGCGGGTCATGGGCATCAAAGGTGATGATATTCTCTACACCCATGGATACCAGCTCCTGAAGTGCCAATGCACAGTCGAGAGACTCTCTGGAGCTGCGGCGGTGCTGACGACTCTCATACAGGAATGGCATGATGACATTGATTCGTTTCGCCTTACCGCTGGCGGCTGCAATGATACGCTTCAGATCCTGATAATGATCATCCGGAGACATATGATTGATCTGACCACACATTTTATAGGTCAATGAATGGTTTGTGATGTCCAGAAGGATATATAGATCATCTCCTCGTACAGACTCGCGGATCGTTCCTTTTGCTTCGCCGTTTCCGAATCTCGGAAGGGAATGGTCGATCAGATACGTATCTCTCTGATAACCTTTAAATGCAATGTCATTTGGGTGAAGCTGCTGGCGGTTGGAACGCCATTTTACGAGATATTCGTTCACCTTGTTGCCTAATTTCTGGCTGCTCTCCAGTGAGACGATTCCCAGTTTTCCGTGAGGGATAGATTCTAATTGAATTTCTTCATTTGGCATGATTTTCCTCCATATATTGTTGTGTTTTTTTCTGTCGGCGAATATCATCACCGATCAGTTTTATTAGCGTGTAACTTGAGATGATGCGGGAAAAGGTTCGCTCCGAATATAACTCAAACAGCTTTCCAAGCCCCAGATTACTGGATATGATCGTGGATCTTTGATGTAAAAGCCGTTCATTCAGACAGGAGAACAGAGCCGGAATGGAAAAATTGTTCGCATACTCCGAACCCAGATCATCTATAATGAGCAGATCACAGTGATAGAGATCTTTTTCCATCTCTTCTGCGACCGCATCATGCTTAAATTTACTTTTTTCCAACAGAGAAAACAGATCGTAGGACGTGAAATACAAAACCGAATGTCCCTGATCCAACAGCTCTTTGGCCACACAGTTGGATAAAAAAGTTTTCCCGACGCCGGTTGAGCCGTAAAAGAGCAGATTCTGAAATTCTTTCTCAAAATTGGCTATAAAATGATGACATTCACTGATGGCACGAACCGCTAACTCATAGGATGTCATGCCCGATTCTTTATCCACAAGCTCTTTGGAATAAAAGGATTTGTCTAAATGGTCAAAATTTTCTGTCTGTAATATTCTCTTCAGATTTGATTGTGTATATACCAGATCAATGGCAGCTTGTTTCAAACAATGACAAGGCTTACGCCCGATATATCCCTGATCTTTGCAATCCGGACATTCGTATTCCGGTTCCAGATCTTTTTTGGTATATCCATGCTGCTGCAACAGCAGCATTTTCTTCTTTGGAATCTCGTCAGTTTCCCGCTTCAGGGCATTCGCTTCCTCATATTTGCCCAATACCTGCAGCTTCGCCTGTTGGATGCTGTTTGTGGCAAGTGCTTCATCCAAAGCCTGAAGTTCGGGGATCTGCCGGTAGATCTGTTCCTTTTTTTCCTCAAATTTCTTTCTTGCTCTGCGCTGCCTGGCTTCGTAGCCACGCATGATCTGATCATATTGGCTATTGGTGAGTGCCATAATGTAATA
Organism: Lachnospiraceae bacterium; assembly: GCA_022768825.1. Taxonomy (GTDB): domain Bacteria; phylum Bacillota; class Clostridia; order Lachnospirales; family Lachnospiraceae; genus W0P33-017. The sequence goes on along the minus strand of JALEJB010000209.1, from coordinate 5,989 downwards.
ATTCCTTTTCTAATTCGTCCATATCATAGGAACGCTGCGAAAAATCATTAAAGCGGACAGCTTTCTTTTCGCTTCCGGAAGTCGTTCGCTTCGCTCCTTTTTGTTTTTCCTGATGCAGTTGATCTAAAAGCTCCACATCTTTCAAGGTGCTGACTTTATTTTGATACCAATTGGTCAAAATGGAATCTGCATAGGAAAAATTCGGCTGGCTTGTCTGACGAATGGTGCGCTCACAGGCTTCACCGATGAGCTCATCCGAAAAACCGTATTGTTTTTTCCATTTTTTCAGCAAATCAATCTCAAAGCTTACAAAGTCTCTGCCCTGAATGCCAAATGATTTTCGAACGGTTGTATATAAGCTGCTGTGTGCCAGATCGCGCTCTTTCGCATCTGCCACCTCAGTGATACCGGCCTGTGCCCAGGCAAGAGCTACTTTATCCATATAATGGATGCTCTTGTGATTTTTGGACACACAAGATTCTATCAGATAATCAATTAAATCGCTAGAGAAATTTAACGATTCCTTCCAAAATAAGATGGAATTCATCTCTGTGGCACTTAGTGGATGCCCGATATAGGTTTCTGCGATAAACAAAATCTCTTTCACCTGTTCTTCGTCAGACAGACGGGCAAGCTCTGCGGCATTGTAGCTTTTTTTCTTAGGAATGGTCTTACCGGCAATGGTCTGATCCGGCTTTTCCACCGATGCCGCTTTTTCTGCCTTCGCTGCCTGGTTCATCTGAAGGGTAACTGCAGGCTCAGACGGCGCAAAGCCCATGATGTCAAGAAAGCAGATTCCCACCAGCTCCTTGTCGGCATTAAACTCCAGACGCAGAAGATGCATTTTTTCCCAGTATTTGAGCGCACGGATAATATCCTTCTCTGTATGTTCGAACTTGTCCGCTGCATCTGAAATCGAAAAAGACATCGTAGGATCGTTCATGCAGCGCAGCAGGTATAAGTATACCTTCACATATTCTCCGTTGGCATGTACCATATATGCATCGATAAAATAGTTTGGCACGATGGTGCGCGGTAATTCATTGTCTCTATGTAAAGTAATATCAGCCATACTAAAAAACCTCTTTCTTAAGATCCTTTCGTTAGTTCCCGAAAAGGAAAGAACGGTGTCATTATAGCACACGATTTCAAAAAAGAGAAGAGCCGATTTGCCCGAAAATCCTTGAAAATCAAGGGCTTCCAGGTTTATGACAAAAATGTGGATAATGTGGATAACTTGGGAAAATCCTGTAATAGCCATATTTTGACAATAAAAATATCCACAGTGAAATGAGGATAAAACATACACTCATTTTTGTGGATATTGTGGATAACTCACTTGCCAAGCAGGTGTTCGCCAAGTTCTACGATGTTTCCGGCCCCCATGGTTATTAACAGGTCACCGTCGATACAATTTTTTAATAAAAATTTTTCCAGACCGTCAAAAGTCTCTGTGGAAGGAAAATAATAACACTCTTTTCCCATGGCAAGCAGGCGGCTTTCGATGTCGCGGGAGCTTACTCCGAGGGTATCGGTTTCCCTTGCGGCATAGATATCAGCCAGCACAACGATATCCGCCAGAGATAACGCATCGGCAAAATCATCGAGAAATGCCTTGGTTCTGGAATAAGTATGGGGCTGGAAAGCGACGATCAGACGTTTGTGCGGATAATTTCCGGCAGCCTTCAGTGTGGCCTTGATCTCAGTCGGGTGATGAGCATAATCGTCAATGATCGTGACCCCGTCGATTTCACCTTTATATTGGAAGCGGCGGTTTGTTCCGCCAAAAGATTCCAGACCGGTTTTAATTGTGTCTGCAGAAATGCCAAGCTCAAGGGCAACGGTGCATGCCGCCAGTGCGTTACAGATATTGTGCTCGCCCGGCACCTGCAGTTCTACATCAATGGCCGGCGCGAGAGGACTGTTGATCCGAAATGCGCCGTAGCCTTTTTCATTATAGGTGATGTCGGTGGCATACACATCATTTTCGGATGTGAGACCGAAGGTTAATGCTTTGGCGGGAAGACCGGCTACGAGCTCCTTGTAGTTTGGGATACTGCCATTTAAAATGATGGCACCATCCGCGCTGGTATTGGATGCGAATTTTGCAAAGGATGCGCGAATGTCATCCAGATCCTTGAAGAAATCCAAATGCTCTGCTTCTATATTTAAGATAATGCTGTACTTCGGGTAGAAGGATAAAAAGCTGTTGGTGTATTCGCAGGCTTCCGTCAAAAAATGTGTATCGCCGCCAACACGGATATTCCCGCCGATCGCCTTCAGAATACCGCCTACGGAAATCGTAGGATCGGTATCTGCAGCAAGTAAAATGTGCGCGAGCATTGAGGTGGTCGTCGTCTTTCCGTGCGTACCTGCCACAGCAACCGAACAGTCATAATTTTTCATCAGCTGACCAAGAAACTTTGCGCGGGAAAGCATTGGAAGCTTTGCTTTTACTGCTGCGGCGTACTCCGGGTTATCCGGATGAATGGCTGCGGTATATACGACGACATCGATATCGTCTGTAATATTGCAGGCCTGCTGCGGGTAGCTGATCCGTGCACCCTGAGCGGCAAGCTGTCTGGTCAGATCGGATTCCTTGGAATCGGATCCCGAAACGGTGAAGCCTTTTTTTAATAAAATTTCTGCAAGACCGCTCATGCTGATACCACCGATACCGATGAAATGAACCTTGCATGGATTTGAAAAATTAACGGAATATTCGTTCATCTATATCACCCTCATGTTTCTTTTTTCTTTTATTCATAAGTATAACACTTTTTTGTTGGGGTTCAATCCCCGAAGGAGTGGAAAATAGACAAAAGACACTTAACAATATCAGGTAATGAAAAAAATTAACCGTAAAATTCGACAAAAATTGCATGATATATAAAAAATAATTGTTAATTGTGCTATACATGGGACAGGGATTATGCTATAATTCACATAAGTCCTTAACTGAAATATCAAAAGGATGATAGCTAGAAAATAAAAGCAAGAGGTGAGGAACATGATTCGTAAGGAAATGATTGCCATGTTGCTTGCGGGGGGTCAGGGAAGCCGTTTGGGTGTACTGACCGCTGACGTTGCAAAGCCGGCAGTGGCATTTGGCGGAAAGTATCGAATTATTGATTTTCCGTTGAGTAACTGTATTAATTCGGGCATCGATACCGTTGGCGTATTGACGCAGTATCAGCCCTTACGGCTGAACACTCATATCGGAATCGGTATTCCGTGGGATCTGGACCGCAACAACGGAGGAGTCACGGTATTGCCACCATATGAGAAGAGCACAAACAGTGAGTGGTATACAGGAACTGCGAATGCAATTTACCAGAACTTAAACTACATGGAGAGCTACAATCCGGAATATGTGCTGATCTTATCCGGCGATCATATTTATAAGATGGATTATGAAGTGATGCTGGACTTCCACAAGGCCAATGATGCGGATGTCACCCTCGCAGTGATGCCTGTTCCGTATGAGGAGGCAAGTCGTTTTGGTATTGTGATCACAGATGATGACAGACGTATTCAGGAATTTGAAGAGAAGCCTGAGCAGCCAAGAAGCAATCTTGCTTCCATGGGCATCTACATATTCAGCTGGAAAGTGCTGAAGGAAGCACTGATCGCCATGAAGGATCAGGGAAACTGTGACTTCGGTAAACATATCATTCCATATCTGCATGAACGCGAAAGCAGAATGTTTGCTTACGAATTTAACGGATACTGGAAGGATGTGGGAACATTAGGTTCTTACTGGCAGGCAAATATGGAATTGATCGACCTGATTCCGGAATTTAATCTCTATGAAAAATACTGGAGAATTTATACAAACAGCAGTGATACGATCGAGCCGCAGTACATTTCTGAGAGTGCCGTCATTGAGCAAAGTATTATCGGTGACGGAACGGAGATCTACGGCGAAGTGCGAAGGTCTGTGATCGGAGCCGGAGTCGTCATCGGCAAGGGCAGCGTGGTGCGTGATTCCATTATTATGAAAGGAGCGGTCATCGGAGAAAATGTGATCATGGACAAAGCCATTATCGCTGAGGATTGTCATATTGGAAATGACGTGAAGATCGGTGTCGGACAGTATGCGCCGAATAAGTTTAATCCAAAGGTTTATGCGTTTGATCTGGCGACGATCGGAGAGAGCTCTGTCATCCCGGATCATGTATCCATCGGAAAAAATACGGCGATTTCCGGTATCACGGAGGCTTCCGATTATCCGAACGGAATATTGGAGAGTGGGGAATCTATTATAAAGGCAGGTGTGAAGGCATGAAGGCATTAGGTATTATTTTAGCTGGTGGTAACAATCAGAGAATGGATGCGTTATCACGGAAAAGAGCAATTGCAGCGATGCCTATGGCTGGAAGCTTTCGGTGCATCGACTTTGCTTTGAGTAACATGACGAACTCACATATTCAGAAGGTTGCCGTATTATCCCAGTACAATGCGCGTTCGTTAAACGAGCATCTGAGTTCATCAAAATGGTGGGATTTCGGTAGAAAACAAGGTGGATTATTTGTATTTACACCGACGGTTACGGCAGACAACAGCTGGTGGTATCGCGGAACCGCGGATGCCATGTATCAGAACATTGAGTGGTTAAAGCGCTGTCATGAACCGTATGTGATCATTACAAGCGGTGACTGTGTATACAAGATCGATTATAATGATCTGCTGGATTACCATATTCAAAAGAAAGCGGATATTACCATTGCAGTAAAGGACATGCCGGCAAGTGCGGATGTCAGCCGGTTTGGTGTGGTTCGCATGAATGAAGACTCCAGAATCACCGAATTTGAGGAGAAACCGATGGTAGCCCAGTCCAGCACCATTTCAACCGGTGTCTATGTGATTCGAAGAAGACAGCTGATTGAGCTGTTGGAGCAGTGTGCGTCAGAAGATCGTTGGAACTTTGTGACGGATATTCTGATCCGATACAAGGATCTGAAACGGATCTACGGATATAAGATGCAGGGATATTGGAATAATATATCGACGGTGCAGTCTTATTATCAGACCAATATGGATTTCTTAAAACCGGAGGTTCGTCGGTATTTCTTTAAGGAAGAGCCAAAGATCTATTCCAAGGTGGATGATCTGCCGCCGGCGAAGTTCAATGAGGGATCTGACGTGAGAAACAGTTTGATCGCCAGCGGATGTATCATTAACAGTAAAGTCGAGAATTCGATCCTGTTTAAAGAGGCATTTGTCGGAAAGAACTGTATCATTAAGAATTCTATTATTTTAAATGAAGTGTATATCGGAGACAATACACACATTGAAAACTGTATCGTGGAAAGCCGTGGTACGCTCAAACCGAATATGTACTATTTCGGTGATGGAGATGTCCAGGTGGTTGTTGGCGAGAACAATCGATACGGTATTTAAGTAAAACAAAGGATGAGGGGGATTGAAAACATGAATATTACAGACATTCGTATTCGTCGGCTTGAGGGGTCAGGCAAGATGAAAGCTATCGTGTCAATTACAATTGATGATGAGTTTGTTCTGCACGATATTAAGGTGGTAGATGGCGAGAAGGGATTGTTTATCGCAATGCCGAGCAAGAAAACTGCTGATGGTGAATATCGGGACATTGCTCATCCGATCAAGACAGAAACGAGAAATCGTATTCAGCAGATGATATTGGACAAATATCAGGAAGAATTGACGGTTTCAGAAGAGACTGCATAAGAAGGTGTAGCAAAATGATTTGAGGGTTGTCATATGACAGCCCTTGAATTTTGTGCATGGGAAAATGCTTGCGCACTTTGTTTTTTTCGTTTAAACTGTGTGATGGAATATGCTTGCGAAACTCAATTAATGTTTTATTTTTGGTCATACGAGCACATGTATCACAGGCACGCTCTCGCTACTTGTCGCTGGCAATGGTACATAAGTGACCAAAATACGGTCACTAAGTACCAGCCGCTCCAAAGTACCTGTAAGATACATGTGACTACGTATTCCCTAT
>JALEJB010000179.1 GCA_022768825.1 Lachnospiraceae bacterium | reverse complement strand
GGAGTCTTATCTCCTTTCAAGATAAACAAGCAGGACAGAGATATCTGCCGGCGAGACTCCGGATATTCTTGAAGCCTGTCCGATTGAGATTGGCTGGAACTTGTTCAGCTTCTGTCTTGCCTCGATTCGAAGGTTCTGTATCTGATCGTAATCAAAATTCAAAGGAAGCTTTTTATTTTCCAGACGCTTAAACTCTTCTACCTGTTTCATCTGTCTGTGAATATATCCTTCATATTTGATCAGGATATTGACCTGTTCTCTCACCTGCGGATGCAAATTCGGGCGCTCCTCATCTAACGGTGCAAGCAGATCATAATTCAACTCCGGTCGACGGATCAACTCTACCAATGTCGTACCTGTATTGAGTGGAACACTATCATGTTCCTTCAAAAAATTCTGTGTTTTTTCATTTGCTCCAATGATGATATGGCTGACACGTTCAATCTCTTCAGTAATCAATTTTTCTTTCAGACAAACCCAGTCATATCTTTCCTGAGAGATCAATCCGACACGATAACCATAACGTGTTAATCGAAGATCGGCATTATCCTGTCTGAGCAATAAACGATACTCTGCCCGGGATGTCATCATTCTATATGGTTCAAAATTTTCTTTTGTTACAAGGTCATCGATCAGGACACCGATATAAGATTCACTCCGATCTAATATCAATGGCTCTTTACCAAGAACCTGCATTGCGGCATTGATACCGGCGATGATTCCCTGAGCTGCCGCTTCTTCATAACCGGAGCTTCCGTTTGACTGTCCTCCACTGAAAAGACCATGAATCTTTTTAAATTCCAATGTCGCATATAACTGATTTGGATCAAAACAATCGTATTCAATCGCATAAGCATTCCGAACGATCTTGCAGTTTTCCAAACCGGGTACTGTGCGGTACATCTCATACTGCACATCTTCAGGAAGAGAAGAAGACATTCCAGAAATATACATCTCATTCGTATGTAATCCTTCCGGCTCAACAAAAAGCTGATGTCTCTTTTTATCAGCGAACCGTACTACTTTATCTTCAATTGAAGGACAATATCTTGGCCCTACACCATCGATCACTCCGGAATAAAGCGGAGACCGATCAAGGTTTGCACGAATGATATCATGTGTCTCTTCATTCGTATAAGTCAGATAGCATTTCACCTGTTCTTTTTGAATCGAATCCGGATCTGTCGTAAATGAGAAAGGAACAATCCTCTCATCTCCAAGCTGTGCTTCCATCTTTGAGAAATCAATGGAATTCTTATCAATACGGGCCGGTGTTCCGGTTTTAAATCGTCGCACTTCAATTCCATGTTCGATCAGAGAATCCGTCAGATGATTTGCCGCCTGTAATCCATTCGGACCGGTATGTGTCACCACATCTCCATACAGACATCTTGATTTCAGATACACACCGGTACAAAGCACTGCAGCTTTACAGTGATAGATCGCACCGGAAACAGTTTTCACTCCGGTCAGTCTGTCACCATCTGTTATGATCTCAGATACCTCTGCCTGACGGATCGTCAGATGCTCCTGATTCTCCAATGTCATTCTCATCTCGCGGCTATAATCTGCTTTGTCAGCCTGTGCACGAAGAGAATGAACCGCAGGACCTTTTGATTTGTTCAACATCTTTGATTGAATAAAAGTTTTATCGATATTGACACCCATCTCTCCGCCAAGCGCGTCAATCTCTCTCACCAGATGTCCTTTTGAGCTTCCACCAATATTTGGATTACAGGGCATCATTGCAATGCTGTCAACACTGACCGTAAAAATAATTGTTTCCAGTCCCAGTCTTGCACATGCCAATGCAGCTTCACATCCCGCATGTCCGGCACCAACAATACAGACATCATATGTTTCTTCTACATACTTCATTTTTTTCCTACTTTCCCATACAAAATTCATGAAAAATCTTATCAACTAAATCATCGGTTACTGATTCGCCAATTACCAGACCAAGCTGTTCATACGCATTTAACAGATCAACCGTATAAAAATCTTCCGGAACAAGATCTTCAATACTCTGTTTTACCAATTTCAAGCTTTCAACAGAATTGATAAATGCTGATTTATGTCTGGCATTTGTCAGATACACTTCATCATTATATGACAGTTCACCATGAAAAAACAAATCTTTTATTTTATTTTTCAGGTTTTCTAAACCGGATTGTTCTTTTGCAGAAATAAGAATGATTGGCGCATCGATCTTCATTTCTAAATCTTCTTTTGAAATGACCGGATCAAGATCCGTTTTATTTAAAATGACGATCACATTTTTGTCTTTGATCATTTCAATGATTTCATCATCGTCCTCATCCAAAGCTCTGGAAGAATCCACGACATATAAGATCAGATCTGCTCTCGTCACATAATCTCTTGCACGATCCACACCAATCTTTTCAATCACATCTTCGGTACTTCGAATACCTGCTGTATCTACCACATTTAATTGAATTCCATCCAGATTCAGATGCTCCTCTAAAACATCTCTTGTTGTACCTGCAATATCAGTAACGATCGCTCTGTCATTTCCAAGTAAGACATTCATAAGAGACGACTTACCTGAGTTTGGTTTTCCTACTATAATAGTATGAATTCCTTCTTTTAACATTTGTCCATTATCTGAAGTTTCAAGCAGGTGATTCATGCGATCCAATAATTCATCTACAACTACTTGAAGCTTTTCACTGTATCCATCCAGATCATAATGCTCCGGATCATCCAATGCAGCTTCGATAAAAGCAGTTTCATGTAAAATCTTTTCACGAAGTTCCTTTACTTCGTTTGACAGATTACCATTCAATTGATTCATCGAACTTTTTAACGCAAACTCATTTTGCGCAGAGATCACATCCATCACCGATTCTGCCTGACTCAGATCAATCCTTCCGTTTAAAAACGCGCGTTTTGTAAATTCTCCGGGCTCAGCAGGTCTTGCTCCATGTTTTACCAGAATATCCAGTATTTTTCTCATAACCAGGATACCGCCGTGACAATCGATCTCAACGGTGTCTTCTGCTGTATAACTTCTGGGAGCTTTCATCAGTAAGACAATCACTTCATCTATTTTTTCCTCGCCGTCATAAATATATCCATAATGACAGGTATATGTCTCTTCATTCGACAATTTTTTTCCGGATTTTTTCGCTTTAAAAACCGTATCAACAATTGGAATTGCGTCGTTCCCACTGACACGAATAACGCCGATTCCTCCATGTGTCATACCGCTTGCAATGGCAGCAATTGTATCTTTACTCATAATACCCCCCTAAAAAATATAGAAGTCAGATGATTACTCACCTGACTTCTATCATACTATTTTTTTAATGTAACTACAACATGTCTGTTTGGTTCTTCACCTTCGCTATGTGTTTCTACATATTTGTCATTCTGCAATGTGGAATGAATGACACGACGCTCAAACGGATTCATTGGCTCCAAAGAAACGGTGCGTCTGCTTCGACGTACTTTATATGCTACATTCTTTGCAAGATTTTCCAATGTTTCTTTTCTTCTTCTACGATAATCTTCCGTATCTAATTTTACCTTTACATAAGAATCTGACTGTTTATTAACGGCAAGATTTGTCAAATACTGCAAAGAATCAAGTGTCTGTCCACGTTTTCCGATCAGCACGCCCATCTCCGGTCCTTTAAATTCAACGTCCATCACTTTATTTTCTTCATCCAGCTTTGTGATGATCTCAACTTCAAGATCCATTGCCTTGAATACCTGAGACAGAAAATCTTTTACCTGATCTTCTAAGGAAAATTTCTTACGTACTTTAATGATTGCAGGCTTACTGTTAAATCCGAGAAAACCGGAGCTTCCCTTATCAACTACTTCATATTCAATCTGATCTGATGTGGTACCGAGCTGAACCAAAGCTTCGGTTACAGCATCATCAACAGTTTTTCCTTTCACCTCAATATATTCCATCATCTTCACCTCTATTTGTTATTTTTCTCATTAAAATCTTTTACCAGATTTGCTTTTGCAGTTAAACTGTTTGGATTTGTTTTTTTTGCGGTCTGTGCATAATCATAAGCAGATTTTACTTTTTCTGCCCGATCTGAATCATCAGAAGCAGGATTATTATAACTGCTTCTTGTATTGATCGAAGCGTTATTATAGATCTGATTCTGGGCGATACCCATTTTCTTGCGTTTCTGTTCAGCTTTCTTCTGATTTTTCTCAATAATCGCTTCAATATCAATTTTCTCAAGACGCTTATTGATGACTACCTGCTGAACACCACGAACCAATGCACTGGCTACCCAGTAAATACCAAGACCAACCGGAACGGTAAAACACATCACAAGTGAAAATAATGGCATTGTACGGTTCATAGTCTTCATCTGCTGTGCCATCTGATCATTGACATCACCTTCCGGCTGTGGCATCAATTTAATATTGATCACCTGAGTCAGATAAGAGCAGATCGGAATCATAAATGCAACAAATATATTCAGATAATTTTTCGCTGCAAATGAAGTTCGGATAATATTAAACGGTGAGTTTGAAATATTTAATCCTAAGAAGGAATTCAAATGGTTTGAATTTTGCTGTACAGTGGCAATTGTATCTGTCAATGCAGGGAAAGTATCTTTTAAAACAGTCCATCCGGAAGTATTCATACTATATAAAGCATCAATAATATAATTACCTCCATTATCACCTGCAAAATCCACACCTCTGAGTGCAGCAAGCTTCATCGTTTCCACAAAACCGGTCATGAGATCTACATAACCCTCTGTACTCATAATCGCAGTAACTGCCGGTTGAAATACCTCTTTGATGCTTGATACATATGCCGGTACATTATAGATCACACGGTACAATGCAAACAGAATCACCATCTGAACGATTACCGGCAGGCAGCTTCCGGTCGGAGAAACGCCGTACTTCTGATAAAGCATCTGTGTCTCTTCTGCCTGTTTCATCTGAGATTCCTGATCTTTTTTACCTTTGTACTTCTTCTGGATCACCTGCAGCTCCGGATTCATTTTCTTTGACATGATCGAGAACTTCTGCTGGCTGTAAGTGATCGGAAGAAGAATCGTGTAAATGACAATTGTAAATACAATGATCGTAAAACCGATGTTTTCAATTCCGATCTTTGAAAGCACATTGTAAACAAGGTCTAACAATACACCCAAAAGCTTCGCGATCGGACCGAGAATCTTACCGGAATGCTGAGTTAATAAAATTTCTGTCAATTGTTTTTCCTCCTAAAATTACAATAGAACTTTGAAAAGTCTATCTTGTCCGGGACAGGATCATATCCTCCTTTTGAAAAAGGATTGCACCTTAAAATTCTCCACGCTGTCAAGACGCTTCCTATTAGAGCACCATGCTTTTTGATCGCTTCCACTCCATATCCAGAACATGAAGGAAAATAAGGGCATTTTGTTCCTTTGTAAGGAGAAATATAGATTTGATAAAAACGAATCATACCCAAAAGTATTTTTTTCATTTTTCTTGTCCTTTATTATCAATACATAATATCTTGTGAAGATTTGCAAGATGGAGCAGTGAATTCTCCACCTCATAAAAGGTAACGTGCTTTGCAGCAACTCTTGCAATGACTACCACATCTAAACCACTATTAAATGTGTCTTCATGTAATCGATACACCTCTCTGACAAGTCTGGTGAGATGGTGTCTTACTACACTGTTTCCAACTTTTTTACTGACAGAGATACCCAGACGATTATGCTCTGTCCCATTTTGCATCACATACATGACAAAAAAACGATTGGCATAGGATTTTCCATATCCATAGACCTTTTGAAAATCCCGATTTTTCTTTAAAGATTCTGAAAATTTCATAGATCCATTTACTCCGTAAAAAAGAAGAAAGACCACAATCATATGTGGCCTAGCTTTTTTATGCTGATAATTTTTTTCTTCCTTTTAATCTTCTAGCAGCCAATACTTTTCTTCCACCTGCTGTACTCATTCTTTTACGAAAACCATGAACCTTAGATCTAGATCTCTTTTTTGGTTGAAATGTCATCTTCATCTGTATACACCTCCTTTTCTGTATAAAAGCGTCTTTCTAATTATATCAGAAAAAGATCAAAAGTCAACAAAAAGAATACGGAATAATTATACAAATTTTATCCACGAAATATCATCATAATTACTAACAATCCACATTTCAGTGGATAAATTGTGGATAACTTGGTTATATCATGAGCAAAACCATGTGATTAACTTCCGGATCATCTCATAAACCCTCTATGCGCACTTTTTTATTGATAAATTTACAAAATTAGTTTATTATTATAGATAAGTATGGGGTAATTCGCATATTCACAAAAAACTGATAAGAAAAGGTATTTGATAATGGAAGTAGTTGAAACAAAATGGCAGGAAATTCTCACGACATTAAAAAATGAATTTGATTTATCTGAGGTTTCTTTTAATGCATGGATCGCACCTTTAAAAATTCATCATATTGAAGGTAACAAGCTGGTCATTCCATGCGAAGACCAAATGACGATCAATTACATCACCGGTAAATATTTAAAACCTTTAAAAGTAGTGATTGAAGAATTAACCGGTATCAATTATGAACTGGAACTGTTGATATCAAGTTCTATTATAAATAAAGAAGAAACTACTCAAAAAAACAATTCCAATGAAGAAATATTCGAATTGTCAGGATTAAAAAAGGATTACACCTTTGAAAAATTTGTCATTGGAAGCAACAATCGTTTTGCCAGCTCTGCTTCCTTAGCTGTTGCTGAATCACCGGGAGAGGTCTACAATCCTCTTTACATTTACGGTGGACCGGGACTTGGTAAAACACACCTGATGCATAGTATCGGACATTACATCTTAGAGCACAATCCAAATGCGAAGGTCATCTATGTCACCTCAGAAGAGTTTACCAATGAAGTGATCGAATCGATCCGTGCAGGTAATGCCAATGCAATGACAAAGCTACGTGAAAAGTATCGTACGGTTGATGTATTGATGGTAGATGATGTGCAATTCATCATCGGAAAAGAAAGTACCCAGGAAGAATTTTTCCACACCTTCAATGCGCTTCATTCCAATGGAAAACAGATTATCTTAACATCAGATAAACCTCCAAAAGATATGGAAACATTGGAAGAACGAATCAAATCCAGATTTGAGTGGGGTCTTATGGCGGATATCGGTTTTCCTGATTATGAAACAAGAATGGCAATTCTCAGAAAAAAACAGGAATCGGACGGATACCGTCTGCCGGATGATGTACTGGATTATATTGCTACAAATATCAAATCCAATATCCGTGAGCTGGAAGGCGCTCTCAATCGTCTGATCGCAATTGCAAGATTATCCGAAAAAGAGATCACATTAGCGATCGCTACCGAAGAATTGCAAAATTACATTAATCCGGACAAGCCAAGAGAAATTACATTACAGTTAATTGTTGAAATTGTGTGTGATCACTTCCAGATTCCAATGGATCAGATGTTTTCAAAAGCAAGAAGCAGCGACATCGCAAAACCAAGAATGATCGCCATGTATCTTGCAAACAGTATGACAAATGCATCACAGAATGCCATCGGTGCATTCTTAGGCGGACGTGATCACTCTACAGTTATCCACGGAATTAAGAAGATAGAAAAAGAAATTACTGAGAATGAGATGTTGAAAAAACAGATTGATATTATTAAAAATAAGATCAACCCGAATTAGTTCACATTTTATTCTACCTTCATCCTCAGCTTTTTCACTTGGATTTTTTGCTTTCTCTTGATGTAAAATCTAAGAATATCAAGGCTTTGGAGACTTATACACTTATTCACTGCTATTATTAAGATTATGATGAATAAATATTATTTATTTTTATTTTACTTAGAGCAAACCGAACCGGAAAGGAGTCATTAGTCAGGAATGAAACTTATTTGTTCAAAATCAAATTTATTACAAGGTGTCAATATTGTTTTAAAGGCTGTTCCAACCAGAACCACAATGGCGATTCTTGAATGTATCTTAATTGATGCTTCCAATGGCGAGATCAAATTAATCGCAAATGATACGGAGCTTGGAATTGAAACTGTCATTGACGGTGAAATTGAAGAAGGTGGAATCATTGCTTTAGATGCAAAGATCTTTTCAGAAATTGTTAGAAAGCTTCCTGACAATGAAGTTGTGATAGAGACAGATTCAACTTTTAAAACAGTGATCACATGTGAGAAAGCAAAATTTAATATTATCGGTAAATCAGGTGAAGACTTTTCTTATCTTCCTGAAATAGAACATAGAGAGCCAATCGCAATTTCGCAATTTACATTAAAAGAAGTGATCAGACAGACAATTTTTTCCATTGCTGACAACGACACCAATCATTTGATGACCGGTGAATTGTTTGAGATCAATAACAATCAGTTAAGAGTTGTTTCTTTGGATGGTCATCGTGTTTCGATTCGAAATATCGAGTTAAAGGATACTTATCCGAACAAAAAAGTGATCGTTCCGGGTAAGACATTAAATGAGATCAGCAAGATCCTTCCGGGATCTGTCGATGATGATGTAAATATTTTTATATCTGACAATCATATTGTATTTGAATTTTTAGATACGGTTGTCGTATCGCGTCTGATCGAAGGTGAATATTTCAAGATTGAGCAGATGCTGACTTCTGATTATGATACAAAGGTGAAGATCAATAAACGTGAGTTGTTAAACTGTATCGATCGCGCCACACTTTTAGTAAAAGAAGGAGATAAAAAGCCGATCATCATGGATATTCAGGATGGAGTGATGGAGTTAAAGATCAACTCCTTTATCGGATCCATGAATGAAGAAATTGATATTGAAAAGACCGGTAAGGATATCATGATCGGATTTAATCCAAAATTCTTTATTGATGCCCTTCGTGTGATTGATGAAGAAGAAGTTGTTTTATATATGGTGAATCCAAAAGCACCATGTTTTATCAGAGATGATGACAATCAGTTTAATTATTTGATCTTACCGGTAAACTTTAATAATTCCGGAAATTAAGAGGCATTTATGGAAATCATACAGATTCGTGATGAATTTATCAAACTTGGACAGGCATTAAAGCTTGCGGGACTCGTTAGTTCCGGTGTAGAGGCAAAAGTCGTGATTCATGAAGGACTTGTTCAGGTAAACGGTGAAACACAGTTGGCCAGAGGAAAAAAATTATATGATGGAGATGTTGTCAGCTTTGACGGCAAGACAATCCGGATTCAATCATGATCATAAAATCAATCGAATTAAAAAATTTTCGTAATTACGAAGAACTGGAAATTCATTTTGATGATCAGACGAACATTCTCTATGGGGACAATGCGCAGGGAAAAACAAATGTTTTAGAATCTGCCTGTGTCAGTGCTACGACAAAATCCCATAAGGGAAGCTTTGACAAAGAAATGATCCGTTTCGGACAACAGGAAGCACACATTCGTACTTTTGTTCAAAAAAAAGATCGTGATTTTCAGATTGATATTCATTTGAAAAAAAATCGTTCAAAAGGAATTGCCATCAATCAGGTTCCGATCAAAAAGGCAAGTGATCTTTTTGGAATCCTAAATATTGTATTCTTTTCACCGGAAGATTTAAATATTATCAAAAACGGTCCGGCAGAGCGCCGCAGATTTCTTGATTTAGAACTCTGTCAATTGGATAAAATATATCTATCGGATCTGGCAAATTATAACAAAGTACTCAAACAGAGAAATAAATTATTAAAAGATCTGTATTTTCGTCCGGATTTAAAAGAAACACTGTTTGCATGGGATGAACAGCTGGTTACCTATGGCAAACGGATCATCAAGAGAAGACAGATCTTTGTGCAGGAATTAAATGAACTGGTCTATGAGATTCACAAAAATTTATCCGGTAACCGGGAAGAATTGATTTTAAAATATGAGCCGGATGTGGAAGATATCTTTTTCCAGGATGAGCTTTTTCAAAACAAAGAAAAAGATATCAAAAATGCTCAGACTTCCGTCGGACCTCACAGAGATGATATCAGTTTTATTTTAAATGATATTGATATCCGTAAATTTGGATCTCAGGGTCAGCAGCGTACGGCTGCTCTTTCACTGAAATTATCAGAAATAGAACTTGTAAAATCCTGTATCGGAGATACACCGGTACTGTTATTGGATGATGTGTTATCTGAATTGGACAGCAACAGACAAAATTATCTGTTACACAGTATTCACGATATTCAGACAATTATTACTTGTACCGGCTTAGATGAATTTGTGAAAAATAATTTTCAGATTCAACGAATTTTTCGAGTAACAAATGGACAGATCAGTCAACAATCTTAGATTATATAAACATGATAAGGGAGGTAAAATATCATGGCAAACCAGGAATATGGTGCAGATCAAATTCAGATTTTAGAAGGATTAGAGGCTGTTCGCAAGCGACCGGGTATGTATATCGGAAGTACATCATCCCGTGGACTGCATCACCTTGTTTATGAGATTGTTGATAACTCAGTAGATGAAGCATTGGCCGGATACTGCAAAAACATTTCCGTGACGATCAATCCCGGAAATTCAATTACCGTTATTGATGATGGTCGTGGAATACCTACCGGTATCAACCATAAAACAGGAAAACCTGCGGTAGAAGTCGTGTTTACGGTATTGCATGCCGGCGGAAAATTCGGCGGTGGAGGATATAAAGTCTCCGGTGGTCTTCACGGTGTAGGAGCCAGTGTTGTAAACGCTTTGTCTACCTGGCTTGAGGTTGAAATCTTCCGTGAAGGAAAGATTTTCAAGCAGCGCTATGAACGCGGAAAAGTCATGTATCCGCTTGAGATTGCCGGAATATGCGAACCGGAAAAAACCGGAACAAAGGTTACATTCCAGCCGGATCCGACGATTTTTGAGGAAACGGAATATGATTTTGATATATTAAAAACAAGACTTCGGGAAACTGCCTTTTTAACAAAAGGACTTCGCATCTCGCTTCGTGATGAGAGAACCGAGGATGTCAATGAAAGAGAATTCCACTATGCCGGCGGTATTAAGGAATTTGTGACGTACTTAAATAAGAGTAAAGAAGCACTTTATCCGGATGTCATTTATTGTGAAGGGCAAAAAGATCATGTGTATGTGGAAGTTGCATTTCAACACAATGATACGTATACAGACGGAACCTATAGCTTTGTAAATAATATCATCACCCCGGAGGGTGGTACCCATCTTGCCGGATTTCGAAATGCAATTACAAAAACATTTAATGCATATGCGAAGGCAAATAAGATTTTAAAAGATAATGATCCGCCATTGAATGGTGAAGATATCCGTGAAGGTCTGACTGCGATCATCAGTGTAAAAATTGAGGAGCCGCAGTTTGAAGGACAGACAAAACAAAAGTTGGGTAACTCGGAAGCAAGAGGTGCTGTTGACAGTGTTGTCAGTGAACAACTGACTTACTTTTTAGAGCAAAACCCTGCAGTTGCGAAAACAATCTGCGAAAAATCGCTGCTTGCGCAGCGAGCAAGAGAGGCAGCCCGTAAAGCCAGAGATCTGACCAGAAGAAAGACAGCTTTGGAAGGTATGAGTCTTCCCGGTAAGCTTGCAGATTGTTCTGACAAAAATCCTGAAAATTGTGAGATTTTCATCGTCGAGGGAGATTCCGCAGGAGGATCTGCAAAAACTGCCAGAAGTCGTGCAACTCAGGCAATTTTACCGCTCCGCGGTAAAATTTTAAATGTCGAGAAAGCAAGACTTGACCGTATTTATGAAAATGCAGAGATCAAAGCGATGATCACTGCATTTGGAACCGGTATTCACGATGATTTTGATATTACGAAGCTTCGTTATCACAAGATCATCATCATGACAGATGCCGACGTGGATGGTGCACATATTGCTACTCTGATGTTGACATTTCTCTATCGTTTTATGCCGGAATTGATCAAACAGGGCTACGTTTATCTTGCAACACCGCCTTTATACAAGATTGAAAAAAATAAAAATGTCTGGTATGCCTACGACGATAATGAATTAAATAAAATTCTCACGGAAATCGGTCGTGACGGTAATAATAAGATCCAGCGTTACAAAGGATTGGGAGAAATGGATGCCGAGCAGCTTTGGGAGACGACCATGGATCCTGAGAAGAGAATTTTAAAACGAGTTGTCTATGATGAAGAGGCTGCATCCGAAATTGATGTGACATTTAATACATTGATGGGTGATAAAGTGGAACCCCGACGGGAATTTATTGAATTAAATGCGAAATACGTTCAAAATCTTGATATTTAACAGATGAAAGTATGGAACGTATCGATTGTGATTGAGCAATCGAATACTTGATAAGAATCTGACTCTTATCAAAAAAGGAGGAACTAACAATGGAAGACGATATTTTTGATCAAATCCATGAGGTTGATCTGAAGAAAACCATGGAAACTTCTTACATTGATTATGCAATGAGCGTCATTGCGTCTCGTGCATTACCTGATGTAAGAGATGGTTTAAAGCCGGTTCAGCGTCGTGTATTATATTCCATGATCGAATTAAATAATGGACCTGATAAGCCACATCGTAAATGCGCACGTATCGTTGGTGATACAATGGGTAAATATCATCCACATGGTGATAGCTCGATTTATGGTGCTTTGGTAAATATGGCACAGGAGTGGTCTACCCGTTATCCATTGGTAGATGGACATGGAAACTTTGGTTCTGTCGATGGTGACGGAGCCGCTGCGATGCGATATACAGAGGCGAGACTTTCAAAGATTTCAATGGAGATGTTGGCAGATATCAACAAAGATACGGTTGATTTTACTCCAAACTTTGATGAGACGGAAAAAGAGCCTGTCGTATTGCCATCCAGATTTCCGAATCTTTTGGTAAACGGTACAACAGGTATTGCCGTAGGTATGGCGACAAATATACCACCTCACAATTTACGTGAAACCATCGGTGCTGTAGTAAAGATTATCGATAATCAGATTGAAGATAAAGATACGGAAATCGAAGAATTACTCTCAATTGTAAAAGGACCGGATTTTCCGACCGGTGGAATGATCCTCGGTACTTCAGGAATTGAAGAAGCCTATAGAACAGGACGCGGAAAGATCAGAGTTCGCGCAATTACCGATATCGAACCGATGAACAATGGTAAAAACAGAATTGTTGTTACCGAATTGCCTTATATGGTAAATAAAGCAAGACTGATCGAGAAAATTGCAGAACTTGTAAAGGATAAGAGAATTGACGGAATTACAGATCTGCGAGACGAGTCTGATCGTCAGGGTATGAGAATCTGTATCGAGCTTCGAAAAGATGTCAATCCGAATATCATCTTAAACCAGTTGTTTAAACATACGCAGATGCAAGATACATTTGGTGTGATCATGCTTGCGTTAGTCAATAATCAGCCAAAAGTATTAAATCTGTTTGAGATGTTGAATTACTACCTGATCCATCAGGAAGAGGTAGTGACACGAAGAACAAAATATGACTTAAACAAAGCAGAAGAACGGGCTCATATTTTACAGGGCTTATTGATTGCTTTGGACAATATTGATGAAGTGATCAGTATTATTCGTTCCAGCCAGACGACTGCAGAAGCAAAACAGCGATTGATGGAACGCTTTGCTTTGACGGATGCTCAGTCTCAGGCAATCGTAGATATGCGTTTAAAGACCCTGACAGGTTTGGAACGCGAAAAGCTTCAGGCAGAATATGATGCTTTAATGAAACAGATTGCAGAATTGAAAGCAATTCTCGCAGATCGTAAAAAATTACTTGGTGTGGTTCGGGAAGAATTAATTGTAATTTCCGATAAATTCGGGGATGATCGTCGCACATCCATCGGATATGATGAGTATGACATCTCTATGGAAGATATGATTCCGGTGACAAATACTGTGATCACCATGACGAAGCTTGGATATATCAAGCGTATGAGTGTGGATAATTTCAAAGCACAGAATCGTGGCGGCAAGGGAATCAAAGGAATGGAAACCATTGAGGATGACTATATTGAAGAATTACTGATGACCACCTCGCACCATTACCTGATGTTCTTTACAAATTACGGAAAAGTGTATCGTATGAAAGCATACGAAATTCCGGAGGCAAGCCGTACTGCCAGAGGAACTGCAATCATTAATTTATTGCAGCTCACACCGGGAGAAAAAATTACCGCTGTGATTCCGATCAAGGAATACAATGATCATGAATTTCTGTTTATGGCAACGAAAAACGGAATTGTCAAAAAGACTTCCGTAAAAGAATATGCGAATATCCGTAAAACCGGTCTGGCTGCGATCACTTTACGTGAAGAAGATGAATTGATCGAAGTGAAAAAGACGGATAATACAAAAGATATTCTTCTTGTTACCAAATACGGTCAGTGTATCAGATTCCATGAAACAGATGTCAGAAAAACCGGAAGAACATCCATTGGTGTGATCGGTATGAATCTTGCTGATCGTGATGAAGTAGTTGCAATGCAGATGGATACCCAGGGTGAATCTTTGATGATCGTATCCGAAAAAGGTCTTGGTAAATGTACTTTGATCAGTGAATTTACACCTCAGAACCGTGGCGGTAAGGGAGTAAAATGTTATAAGATCACAGAAAAGACCGGAAATATTGTTGGAGTAAAAGCAGTTAATCAGGATGATGAGATGATGCTGATCACAACAGAAGGTATTATCATCAGAATTCGAATTGCTGATACAACGCTTCTTGGAAGAATTACATCCGGAGTAAAATTAATGAATCTCAAGGACAATGTAATCATTGCAAGTATTGCAAAGGTTCGTGAAGACAAATCATTGATGAGCACCGAAGAAGAGCTATCTGAACAACCGGAAGAATCGAAAGAAGATCAGACTTCAACAGAAGAATAAATCATCATAAAAGGAGTACCTAATGGGTATTCCTTTTATTGAGTAACGACAGAGAGGGAAAAATGAGAACAATTCATACAGACGAGATTATCAAAGAAATACGACAGATGTGCATAGATGCAAATCTGATTTTATCAGAAGATGTAAAATGTAGAATTGAAGATGCAATTCAGACTGAAAAATCTCCGGTTGGAAAAAATGTGTTGCAGCAATTGGATGAAAATATGAAAATTGCCCGGACGGAAAATATTCCAATCTGCCAGGATACCGGAATGGCCGTTGTCTTTTTAAAGCTCGGTCAGGATCTTCATATTGAAGGAATGAATTTAGAAGACGCAGTCAATGAAGGAATCAGACAGGGATATGTGGACGGATATTTGAGAAAATCGGTCGTAGGCGATCCAATTCTTCGGGAAAATACAAAAGATAATACACCTGGAATCATTCATTATGAAATTGTACCGGGAGACCGTCTGGAGATTACCGTTGCTCCAAAAGGATTCGGAAGTGAAAATATGAGCCGGATCTTTATGTTGAAACCGGCAGACGGAATCGAAGGTGTCAAAGAAGTGATCCTTACAGCAGTAAAAGAGGCAGGACCAAATGCGTGTCCGCCAATGGTAGTAGGTGTCGGTATCGGAGGAGATTTTGAAAAATGTGCAATTATGGCAAAAAAAGCATTAACCAGAAATCTGAATGAACATTCCGACATCCCTTATGTGGCTGAGATGGAAAAAGAACTATTGGAAACGATGAATAAAACCGGAATCGGACCGGGTGGTCTTGGCGGAACAACGACTGTACTTGGGGTAAACATCAATACCTATCCGACACATATTGCAGGACTTCCGGTTGCAGTCAATATCTGTTGTCATGTGGATCGACATGTCACAAAAGTTTTATAATTTTTCAGAAAGGTAGAAAGCATGAGTATTAAAATACAAACTCCAATTACAGAAGAAAAAAGTATTTCATTACACGCCGGAGATTCCGTTTTATTATCAGGCACCATTTATGTGGCAAGAGATGCTGCTCATAAAAGAATGATCGAAGCATTGGATGAAGGAAAAGAGCTTCCGATTGATATGAAAGATGCTACAATTTATTACATGGGACCTTCGCCGGCGCGCGAAGGTCAGGTCATTGGTTCCGCAGGACCGACCACCGCGAGCCGTATGGATAAATATGCGCCAAGACTTCTAGATCTTGGAGAAAAAGCGATGATCGGAAAAGGAAAGCGTTCCCCTCAGGTCATTGATGCAATCATCCGTAACAAAGCGGTATATTTTGCGGCCATCGGAGGTGCCGGTGCTCTGATCTCAAAATGCATCAAGAAATCGGAAGTCGTATGCTATGATGATCTGGGAGCAGAGGCAATCCGAAAGCTTGAAGTTGAAGATTTTCCTGTCATCGTTGTGATCGACAGTGAGGAAAATAATCTTTATGAGACAGCTGTACTCGAGTATCAAATGATATAATATTCAATTATAAACTCTGAAATTAATAAAATTTTCTTTAGATAATATGATGTCTTTGTTATTTGTCAAAAGAAATAAAAGTAAAATAAAAAATTATAAAAATGCTGTTGACAAATAGAAATATAGTAGATATAATAATGTTTGCGTTGTGACGCATACAATATCATATGCGCGGTTTTAGATCGCAAAAAGATATTCAGGAGAAATACTCAAGAGGCTGAAGAGGCGCCCCTGCTAAGGGTGTAGGTCGGGCAACCGGCGCGAGGGTTCAAATCCCTCTTTCTCCGTTTTCTTTTTCGTCAAATATATTGACAATGAATATGATTGTATGATATATTATACGAGTTGTCGATTTTTGAGAAAAAGAGAACCTTGAAAACTGAACAGTGAAATAACCTTGAAAGATTTTGAGACAAAGAAAAAAGTAAAAAACTTTTTTCGTGTTCTTAAGAACAACTTTTATAAACAGTAATGAACGATTATAAAAAGCCAAGCTTTTAAATGACCAGAACAAACTTAGCATGACAACTAAACTTGAAAATACCTCGTTAAGTGGTCATGCACGGATCGCACGTAAACGACCAAAATACGGTCGTTAAGTGCTCGTACTCGAACATGAGAGTTTGATCCTGGCTCAGGATGAACGCTGGCGGCGTGCTTAACACATGCAAGTCGAA
>JALEJB010000151.1 GCA_022768825.1 Lachnospiraceae bacterium | reverse complement strand
AAGCGATTTCCGATCTCGTTATTTTTGAATGCGATCAGACTGACTTTATTGATTTTCTCTTCCTGCAGGGCACGCATACAATCCACCGCCATCTGCTTTCCGATGCCGTGCTTCCTGTAATCCATATGTACACAGACATGATAAAAGCATCCGCGACGCCCGTCATGTCCGCACAGGATGGCTCCCACAATGCGATGCTTTGTATCATCCACTGCCACCATACTTGTCTTGGGATTGCGCAGCAGAAAACGCTCCACACCCTCTCTGGAATCATCAATACTGCGGATGCCAAATCCTTTGATGGACATCCACAGGTCATACACCTGCTCATAATCTTCGATTGTCATTGGGCGAATGGAAATGTGACTATTCATAAACAACCTTTCTTTTTCTCATGTACTTATGGGAAACAGGGAACCAGCTCCAAGCCCTCTTTCTCATCAAAGCCAAACATCAGGTTCATATTTTGTACGGCCTGACCTGCTGCGCCTTTTACCAGATTATCTAATGCACCCATCATAATGATACGACCGGTACGCTCATCAATGACAAAGTTGATATCTACATAATTGCTGCCTTCCACCCACTTTGTCTCCGGGCACTCACCCTTCGGAAGTACACGAACAAAATACTCATCCTTGTAATACTTCTCATAGACTGCACGGATCTCCTGCTCAGTAGGCAGACTGCCGTCAGCCTTGCGGACAAGTGATGCATACTCCGTTGCTAAAATTCCACGATTCATCGGAACAAGATGTGGCGTAAAGTTGATCGTCACTTTACTTCCCGCCGCATAGCCCAACTGTTCCTCGATCTCCGGCGTATGGCGATGCGATGCAACTCCGTATGCTTTCATATTTTCATTGACTTCACAGAATAGATTTGGCACCTTTGCTCCGCGTCCCGCACCGGAAGTACCGCTTTTTGCATCTACGATCAGCGTCGCCGGATCGATCAGGCCTTCCTTCACCAATGGATATGCCGTGAGAATCGAACAAGTCGTATAACATCCCGGATTGGCGATCAGACGCGTTGCCTTTGTCACCTGATTACGATTGATCTCGCACAGACCGTAAACCGCTTCTTTGATCAGCTGTGGGGACTGATGCTTGATCTTGTACCACTGCTCATAGATATCGACATCTTTGATCCGGTAGTCCGCGGACAGATCAATAAATTTTGTCTTCGAAAGCAGCTCCTCATTTAAGATACCGCCCAGGAATCCCTGCGGTGTAGCGGTAAAAATCACATCAACCTGATCTGCTAACTCTTCAATATTATCATCCAAACATTGATCTTCCACAATCTCAAACATGTTTCGATATACAGATGCATATTTTTCATCCACATAACTTCTCGAACCGTACCATTTGATCTCAACTTCTTTATGTCTGCTCAGGATTCGCACCAGCTCTGCTCCTGCATAACCGGTCGCCCCGATAATTCCTACTTTTATCATCTTTTGCCTCCTGTCAATTCAACCTTTCCCTATACTAATACTTTTTGCATGGTTCGTAAAGTGTTTTATTCATTTTTCTGCAAATTTTTGTATATTTATGCATAATATACATATTTTATACATCTTTTATGCATATTTTTTCCTTGCAAGCCTTTCAGAATTGTTGTATAGTGAGTGTAATGTTTTTAGTAAATGAAACGAAAGAAAGGATACATAGAACATGAAAGAAAAAGTTGTATTAGCTTATTCAGGTGGTCTTGATACTACCGCAATCATCCCTTGGTTAAAGGAGAACTACGATTATGATGTCGTATGCTGCTGTGTCAACTGTGGACAGGGAAATGAATTAGACGGATTAGAGGAGCGTGCCAAATTATCCGGTGCTGCAAAATTATACATCGAGGATATCACCGATGAGTTCTGCGATGATTACATCGTTCCTTGCGTTCAGGGCGGTGCGGTATACGAGCACAAATATCTGCTCGGTACTTCTATGGCACGTCCGGGTATTGCCAAGAAATTAGTAGAGATCGCCAGAAAAGAAGGTGCTGTTGCAATCTGTCACGGTGCAACCGGTAAAGGAAATGATCAGATCCGTTTTGAGTTAGCAATCAAAGCTTTAGCTCCTGACATCAAGATTATCGCTCCATGGCGTGATGATAAATGGCAGATGGATTCCCGTGAGGCTGAGATCGAGTATTGCCGGGCACACGGCATCGACCTTCCGTTTGGAACTGACAGCAGCTACAGCCGCGACCGTAACTTATGGCACATCAGCCACGAGGGATTAGAGTTGGAGGACCCTGCAAACGAGCCAAACTATGACCATCTGTTAGTATTGGGCGTATCTCCGGAAAAAGCTCCGGACGAAGGCGAGTATGTAACCATGACTTTTGAAGCAGGTGTTCCAAAGTCTGTAAACGGTAAAGAGATGAAAGTTTCTGATATCATCCGCGAGTTGAACCGCCTGGGCGGTAAGCATGGTATCGGTATCGTCGATATCGTAGAAAACCGTGTTGTTGGTATGAAGAGCCGCGGTGTATACGAAACTCCCGGTGGAACTATCCTCATGGAAGCACATGACCAGCTTGAGGAATTGATCCTTGACCGCGATACCCTTGCAGTGAAAAAGGATATGGGTAATCGTTTTGCTCAGATCGTATACGAAGGAAAATGGTTTACTCCACTTCGCGAGGCAGTACAGGCGTTTATCGAGTCTACGCAAAAATATGTAACCGGAGAAGTAAAATTCAAGCTTTACAAAGGTAACATCATCAAAGCCGGTACAACTTCTCCATATTCCTTATACAATGAGTCGCTTGCAAGCTTTACAACCGGTGATATGTATGATCATCATGATGCAGACGGATTCATCACACTGTTTGGTCTTTCCTTAAAGGTTCGCGCAATGAAGATGCAGGAATTAGAGAAAAATAATACCAAATAATTTCTATTACTTATCAAACAAATCAAGGGTATGTGCAATGCACATACCCTTTTTTACTTCAACTAATCCCAAAAAATCCAGTTACAATATCCAACCCAAAAATGAAATATAACAAACCATTTTTTGTATTAGTCACTTATTATTTTAAGTAACCGAGTGTTCAATACGTAAAAAAAGTTGGATTTCTCACGTTTTCTACGTATTAGACACTTTTTGGTGTTCAACACGTTGGAGGTGTGTGATGGCTCAATCGATTTTTCTTACCGAAGATTTCACCTGCGTTCCGGAAAAACTCTCTCCGGACATCTTATTCAAGGATTTCTATCAGCTCTATTATGCCGACATGCAGGGCCGGCTCAAATCCACCACACTCGCCACCAGACACTGGTCGGTCCGTTCCAAGATCCTTCCCTTTTTCGGGGAGCTTGCCATGAACGACATCACTCCTGCCAGGATCCGCGCCTGGCAAAATCAGCTGCTTTCCAATTCCTACAGCAGCACCTATCTCAAAACCATCGACATGAATCTCTATGCCATCTTCAAATACGCGGAAAACTACTATGACTTTCCAAATCCATACAGCCGCACGGAGCATATCGGAAGCTCTGCTTCTGCCCGCATGCAGTTCTGGACCCTGGGCGAATACCGCCGGTTCATCGGGACAATGACGGATGATGTCAAGGCATATACCGCCTTCGAGATGCTCTACTGGACCGGCATGCGCGTCGGCGAACTGCTGGCTCTCACACCGGATGACATTGACCACAAGGCGGTCAGCATCCGCATCACCAAGACCTACATCCGCCACGACGGCCATGACCTGATCATGCCGCCAAAGACCGAAAACAGCATCCGAAGTGTTGTCATCCCGGACTTTCTCTA
>JALEJB010000150.1 GCA_022768825.1 Lachnospiraceae bacterium | reverse complement strand
CGCTTTATAAACTGCACCCTCTTTTGACTGTTCAGTACAAGATACAATGACTGTCATACACTTTTGGCTCTGTTTTACGAGGTAAATATTTAAAGAAAAGCCTGAAAAATCAATGATTTAGGGCTTGACATTATAGGAAGGAACAGCTAGAATCTGAGAGTGTTGAAATACAGAAAATACTTACAAACATAGGAAAAACGGTTAAGAATAATTATCAAATACTAGATACTAGTGATACATATTATTTGAATTATGATAAAAGAAAAGTATCCAATTTAATTAATAACAAGGATAATCCGCTTACGGATGCTGATCTTTTGACAAAAAGTGAGTTAGAATTGGCAATTAAGCGGGCTAAACCTATAAAAAAGAATAAAATTACATTTAATATTGAATTAAAAAATAAAAATGATATGGTAGATTTTATTCAAAAAACAAAAGAAATTTTATCTAGAAAAGTAATTGCCAAAGTAATTGAGGAGCTCAAAGAAGATCAGCAATTATCTGATTGGGTGAAATTAGGAATTAGTTTACATAAAGGTAAAAGAGAAAAGTGTGCCTTTTGTGGGAATACAATTTCATTATATCGAATAGAAGATTTGGAGAATCATTTTAGTGAAGCTGTCAAAAAACTTGACACAGATATAGATGAATTAATTTATTCCTGGGAAACAGTAAAGTGTGTAAACGAGATTGCAGAAGATAGCAGCATTTTTTATGATGAACTTGTTACAGAGATGTCTGAATGTAGTTCTCTTTATAAGAAAGAATCAAAAAAATATAATGATGAAATTGAACAATACATTGAACTGCTTAAAACAAAAAGAAATAATCCTTTTGAAGTACAAGAGTGCAAATTAGATTGTGATGAAATTTATAACTATTGTGAAGCAGTAAATCAACTTCTGAGCAAATATAAAGATATAATTGTAAGACATAATCAAAAAACAGATAATTTTGAAGAATTAACTAAAAAGGTAAAACAACAGATAGAAAGACACTATGTTCAAGAACAAATAAAGGGTTTATCTTACAGAAAAAAAGTTGATGAATATAATTCAAAGATGCATATATTGAAAAATAACGAAGATGAGTTGAGAAAGAAAGAATTAGAATATAATGAATTAGAAAACCAATTATCAAATGAAACTTTAGGTGCAGAAGAATTTAATCTAAAATTGGAAAGATTCCTAGGTTATGATGAAATAAAGTTAAAATTCGATCCTATGACAAAAGGGTATAAAATATATAGAAATTTTAAAGAGGAAGCGGAGCATCTTAGTGAAGGAGAAAAAACTGCAATTGCTTTTATTTATTTTGTTACTAAAATAAAAGAAGCCGGTCGAAGAATTGAGGATTGTATTGTGGTTATTGATGATCCTATTTCTAGCTTTGATTCAAATAAATTGTTTTCGTCTTATGCATATACTAAATCAGAATGCGAGAAAGCTAAGCAATTATTCGTTTTGACTCATAATTATAATTATTTTTCTCTTGTACTTGGCTGGTTTAATAAAAGACATAAGAAAGACCCTGAGACAGGGAAAAGAATTCCGGATTATTCTTTATATAGAGTTGAAAATAGAATAGTTGACGGTAAGAGAGTGGCAATCTTGAATGATGGAGGAGAAAGCTTAAAGCAAGCAACAGAATATGACTTTGTTTTCTACACTGTATACTCTATGAAAGATGAAGTTTTATCTAAAAAAGAAAGCATTTTCTGCGGTAATGTTTGCAGGAAATTAGTTGAATCATTTTTAAGCTTTAAATTTCCAAAGCAGAGAGCTGATTTGATGGCATTATTAACTGCTGCATTACCAGGAAAAGATAATGATATTGTTCGAGAGCGTATTTATAAATTTGTAAATATTTATTCACATGATAAGAAGATAAATGTGTTTGAAGAGTTAGATACGGAAATACTTGATTCAAATAGCCAACAGATAGTAAATGATATCTTAGAAATGATAAAAAAATTGGATTTAAATCATTATAATGCAATGATAGAAAAATTTCAGGATGAGTTTTAATGTGAACAGAAATTAGTACCAATCCTCATCCATAGCATCAGCCCATGTCTGCAACTCACCATCAAGAGCCGGTGCAGCATATTTGAGTGGCTCATCAATCGCAAGATTATTGATAAGCCTTTGAGAATTTGGCGTAGTGTGAAGATTCTTTTCAGCTTCCGCACATGAGAGAAAGAGTAGCGTATTGTCTGCAAAAGCAATATCGATTCCGTTCTTGTATTGGTTGTAATAAGCAAAATGTATTTTCATTATGAGAGACCTTTCTTTGTTAAAATTATAAGTGGCTCTAGGAATGTATGGGCAGTCCTGCGTATAAAACACGTATGCAACATCGTAACCTCCAAATCTCTTATTTCAGGGCTTTTCTCGTTCACAAAACGTTAACAAAGAGATAAGGATTACAGCTCACCTTTCCACCTCACCCCCCATTTCGAAAAAAATACATTTCACTCTTTTCTCTCTTGCCAATTTAAGGTATGATAACAATAGGGGAAAAATATTTTACATGGGAGGTACATATGAAGGTGTTTTTACTTATTCTGGCAGTGATCGAGGCGGTTGTGATCATCGCACTCGTTGTCAGCCGGACGAAAAATCAAAAGCAATTAAAGATGATCATGGAGTATGCCAAGTGCATCTCCCAAAAAGATCTGAATGTCGCAGATCTTCCGGTGAATGGGGATCAAAATCTCACGACATTGGCAGGATATCTCAATCGGATAAAGAAAAACGTTGTTTCTTTTATAGATCCAGCAGGAGAAAATCTCACCGTACTTTCGGATGTAGTGGAAGGCACTCCGGCAAAACGGCTGAAAATTGCCTTTTTCAGCAAGCTGGATAATTATTTCTGGTATAATATCAAAAGCGGTGTCGATTATGCGCAAAAGGTTCTTTCAGACAAGGACGTTGACGTCGTATATTTCCCCTATGTCACGATGATCGATGAGCATCAGTTTCCGGGGGATGTGCAAAGATGTATTGACGAACAGTTTGATGCCATAATATTTCCCGGCTTTTTGCGTGGTGCAGATGACTTGCTGCAGAAGGCGATAGAACAGGGCATAGAAGTGTTCACCTATAACTGTGATTGTGATCCATCTGTTCACAGAGCATGCTGTTATGCGCCCAATGAGAGTGAAGCCGGAGTTTTGGCGGCAAAAGAGCTGCAAAAGCTAGTTGGAGAAAATGGCAATATTGCGGTCATGCTGGGTGAGCCAATCGTCAGCATCAATATTGAGCGCTATGAAAGCTTTTCGAACTATATCCATTTGCACTGCAAGGGAATCAAGATCGTAAATACCTTTGAGGTATATAACAGACCGGAAGAAACCTATGAAAAGATTGTCAACTGTCTGAAGAAATATCCGGATATCAAGGCGATTTACAATACCACCGGTATGCAGCTTCAGCTTGCGCAGGCGATCGTCGATACGGGCAACGAAGGAAAGATCAAGGCGGTTGTGTTTGATCATAATGATCAGATCTTCGACTATATCAAAAAAGGCGTGATCGGTGCCGCAATCAGCTTTGAACCGTTCAATCAGGGTTACGAGCCGATCATTTTGATGTACAACCATTTGGTGACAGGACAGCCGTTTGAGGCGAGCCGGATCACTTGCAAGAGCAATATTGTTACAGAAGAGAACGTAGATAATTTTGTATAAATATAAAAAATCGATGTTGTAGGGACCGATATATCGGTGTGGAGGCTAATTTATGGACGAATTTGCTAATTTAGAAAAATTATTAGTAAAGAAAAAACCGATTTGCTGCGAAAAATGCGGAGGAAAACTTTTTTATAAGGGTTCCGGTACTTATGTGTGTGAAGACTGCGGTTTTAAGATGTTGGATGATTTTGGAAAGATCAGACAGTATACAGAGCTATATGGTCCGGCACCGATGGCGGTGATCGCAAAGGCGACGGGTGTCAGCAAGGAAGTCATCACCTCTTATTTGAAATCCGGTCGCATGGAGATTCCGGAAGGCAGCAAATACTACCTGCAATGTGAAAAATGCGGTTGCAGTATTCGTTCCGGACGTATCTGTGAGCGTTGTGCCAGCGGAAGCAGCAGTGATGCCAGGGCAATCTTTCGCGCGGACGTCGGAGACCGCCCGAAAAGTATTTCAAATGATGCGCAGGATCGCAATAGAGGACAGATGCATTTTATCGGCAGAAGAGATAATTGGAGGAAATAGTGAAATGGAATTTTGGGATATCTACGATGAAAACAAGCGGCTGACCGGACGGACGATGCAGCGCAATGACTGGAACATGAAACCGGGCGAATATCACCTGACGGTACTCGGCGTCATCAGACACACCAATGGACGCTATCTGATCACCAAGCGCGTGATGACAAAATCATGGGCACCGGGCTGGTGGGAGGTATCCGGTGGCGGCGTCATGGCAGGCGAGGATTCACGCACAGCGGTACTTCGTGAAATCAGGGAAGAGACGGGACTTGATGTGTCCGACTGGGAGGGCGGATATCTGTTTTCCTACCGGCGCGATAATCCGAAGGAAAAAGATAATTATTTTGTAGATGTCTATCGTTTTACCGGTGATTTTTCAGATGCGGATCTGCAGCTGCAGGAAGCGGAGACGGACGGCTATCAGCTTGCAACATTAGAAGAAATTCGTGCATATGCGGATGAGGGAATCTTCCTTCACTATGACAGCATCAAACAGGCATTTGAAGCATAGTATGTATTTTTTTTCAAATAATTGAATATATTTATTAGATATTGGCACCTCGCCAGGATCGAATCATACAATAACAGTAAATTTCGATTTTGAGAGGTGCCGATTTTATGTATCAGGATAAGAGCTGCCCATGCGGACAGTGTCAAAAACTGGCAATGGCCACTGTCCCATACCAGAGATGGGGGGAATTGTATGATTGGAAAACAGCATTGTGCAACGGTACGATTTTCCCGGATCTGAACTTTGAATTTTTTGCAGCGAAAAATATGTGCTGCAGTTTTATGAACGGAAATTGCTCCAGGCGCGAGGCAATGAGATGTGAGATCGATGCGATCAGCTTTGCATTGAATGATCTGACCTTGTATCTGGATACCCATGGAGACGACAAACAGGCCATGATCTTGTTTGGAAAGCTGAAGGAGAGAAGATGTGAGCTTTTGTCGGAATATGCAAGCTGCTTCTCACCGCTTACCATTGATTCGATAGAAGATGTGGATTCGAGAGACGGATATTTTTCATGGAATGAGACGCAATTACCATGGGAAGGAGGCGTGTGCTAAATGTGGAATTATGAAAAACGGTTACAGTTTCCGGTGAAGATCACAAAAACAAATCCCAAGATCGCCAGTCAGATCATCAGCCAATACGGTGGACCGTATTGCAGTAACCTATAACAAAATAAAACAATTAAAAAGCCCTATATCACGAGCTTTAAGAACACATCAAGACTTGTCTCTTTTCTATTAAATACAATGTGGTCAACCACATTTCTCATCATATTTCCCTTTTTCACATAATCAATCGAATCATCTTTAATGGCACTGAGCAGATCGGAGATGTTCTGACGCATTTTCTGATCAAGCTGCTCTTTGTCTTCTGTATCAGATGGTGGAGTCAGCTCACGGATGTTATCCTCAATGATGCGTCGCTCATCATTTAAAGCTATTTTATTTGCTTTATATTCTTCAAGAGAGTCAATCCCGTTCTGATAAGCGGATTTGATTCGTTTTTCTTTTGCATCCAGCTTTTGTAATTGACGTTCCAGTTCTGCGATCCGGCTTTCTGAATCGGAAGCTGCTGCAGGAATCACGGAGTAGGAGATCTCATCCGACAGTGCAACCTGCTCCAGGTAACCGATCACAAGCGATTCGATCTGGCTGGTGCTGATATAATGTGATTCATTGCATTGACCTTTCGAATATTTCCAACACTGGAAGCCGCGTCGATCTTTTGCTCCACCGTAAGCCATTGTGGAACCGCAGGATGAGCAAATGAGCAGACCGCTTAGCCAGTGCTTTGCGGTAGATACATCTCTGGATTTTACTTTTCGCATATTCATGGCGAGCCTTTGTTGAATTGCCACGACTGTATCTTCGTCCCAAATCGCTTCCCAGTTACCATCTGCGTAAATGACTTCATCCGTCGGTTTTAAGCGTCTTCCTCGCTCCGTGTAGTTCCATCTGGACTTGCCGGCATAAAAAGGATTTTCAAGCACATATCGCACACCACGGGCATCCCAGAGATTTCCTCGCTTGGTTTGATATCCAAGATTATTGAGATGTCGGGCGATCTGAAGTGTCGTGTATCCGGACAGAAACAGATCTTTGATCATGATTGGAATCTGAACGGTATCAGGATCAATGACCGGAGGCTTTCCACCGCCCGGAGATTTGTAGCCGATCGGAGCGTCGCTCTGGTAATTCCCACGCATGGCATTTTCTGTCATTCCTCTGATTACCTCTCCGGACAACCGGATAGAGTAGTATTCATCCATCCATTCGATGATACGCTCGATCAGCGATCCAAACGGACCGTCGACAAGCGGTTCACTGATGCTCACGACATCCACATCATTTTTCTTGAGCAATGACTTGTATACAATGGATTCTTCCTGATTTCTTGCAAATCGAGAAAACTTCCAGACGATGATCGTGTCGATCGGGTGCTCCTTCAATTTCGCCAGCGCGATCATGTTCTGAAATGCAGGGCGCTTTTTCGCCTGCCGGCCGGAGATACCATTATCCTGAAAGATGTATTCTGACGGCACATCAATATTGTTTGATTTTGCGTATTCCAGCAAGAGACGTCGCTGGGCATCCGGCGA
>JALEJB010000138.1 GCA_022768825.1 Lachnospiraceae bacterium | reverse complement strand
TTCCAGAATCAATCCCGACATCCCATAGACACCGGCATCCCCGCTGCAGATCATGGCCACCGTGCGTCCCTGTGCGGCATACAAAAAAGCCTGCTTGCAGCGATCGATCTCCTGCGTCATGGGTGTGGTAAAATATTCTTTGTCCGGAAAATATTCCTTCACCAGATCCACATACACGTGATAGCCTACGATGACATCCGACTGCCTGCAGGCTTCTATCGCTTCGAGGGTCATCCCCTCGTGTTTTCCCGGTCCGATTCCAACTACATAAATCTTTTTCATGATATTTCTCCTACGGTGGTCTTTTTACCAAACCATCGTTTTATTGTATCACGAAACCGTTCACCTTTCCACTGTTTTTAAAAAAGGTGTCAGACACTGTGAAGAAATTGTGAACGTAGTAATCCCACAGTATATCTTACGACTTTTGTGCGTTCTACGCTCCGCTTCGGTCGGGACAAGACCGAGGTCTACTAGACCTCGTGTCCCCCGCACAATCGGAGTAACGATATACTGTGGGATTATTAATTGTTCACTGTATGTTCACAGTGTCTGACACCTTTTTTACTGCGGTTCCAATGTGGGAAGAGTGGATCGCATGATGCACGTATCAGAACTGATCGATGAACTGGCGGGATAACATCCGAAAAGAAAAATACAGATAGGGAGTGAATCGTGATGAGTGTAAGTCTGGAAAAATCCTTTGCTACGATCTATACAAAATTTAAATTGCATTTTTATCAGACGATATCAAAAAGAAAGACAGTGGATGCTTCACTCACGATTTTTGAAGTGTTCTGCATGGAAGGGATTTTGGCGCTGGAGGAGCCGACCATTGCGCAATTCGGACGGTTGATGAATCTGTCTACACCCAATGCCGCCTACAAGGTGAACAATCTTGTAAAAAAAGGTTATGTGGAGAGAGTGCAGTCCCAGACGGATAAACGAGAATATCATCTAAAGCCAACGCAGAAGTATCTGGACGAATACAATGTCAGCTATTCGTATCTGGACACTGTGATTGCGCGGGCAAGAGAACATTTTTCCGAGGAGGAATTGGAGAAATTTGCACAGATGCTGGAATTTATAGGAAATGAACTGATGCCGGAGGGCGATGTAGAATAGCCTTAAGAGAATGAATGAAAAAGACTGGTATGCATTTGCCGGTCTTTTTTTATGCCGTTCCATTGTTTTATGATATATGGGTTGCAAAATACATTTCTTTTGCCTAGAATAGAAAAGTAATATTCATTTATTGAGGAGCAATAAAAATGACTAATGAAAAATTGAAACCAAAGCTTTTTAGTGTAATGAAAACGTACACAAAACAACAATTTGCGAAAGATGTGGTATCGGGCATCATCGTTGCGATCATCGCATTGCCGTTATCCATCGCGTTGGCATTGGCATCCGGTGTAGGACCGGAGCAGGGAATCTATACTGCGATCATTGCGGGATTTCTCATTTCACTGCTTGGCGGAAGCCGCGTGCAGATTGCGGGACCGACAGCGGCATTTGCTACGATCGTTGCCGGAATCGTTGCAAAAAACGGCATGGAAGGGCTGGTCGCAGCGACAATGATTGCCGGTGTTTTATTGATTTTTATGGGTGTATTTCGATTGGGAAATCTGATCCGTTTTATCCCATTTACGATTACCACCGGTTTTACGGCGGGAATTGCGGTGACGATCGTGATCGGTCAGTTAAAGGACTTTTTTGGTCTGACATATGCAGCCGGTGTAAAACCCATTGAGACGATGGAAAAAGTCAGGGCAGTGATCGATTACTTTTCCACCATCAATGTTCAGGCACTGATCGTGGGGATTGTATGTCTTGCAATCTTAATTGTCTGGCCGAAGATCTCAGAGACGATTCCGGGATCTCTGATCGCCGTGATCGTGGGAATTGTCATGGTCAAATGCCTGGATATGAAAGTGAATACGATTGGAGATTTATATACCATCAGCAGCAGTCTTCCGCAGTTTCATTTTCCGGTGCTGACGCTGGATGTCATTCGTGGGGAGTTTTCCGATGGATTTACGATCGCGATCCTCGCTGCGATTGAGTCGCTGTTATCCTGTGTCGTTGCAGATAGTATGATCAATTCCAAACATCGTTCAAACATGGAATTGATCGCACAGGGCGTCGGAAATATCGGTTCCGTTTTATTCGGAGGGATTCCGGCAACAGGCGCGATTGCCAGAACAGCAGCCAATATCAAAAACGGCGGACGTACACCCATCGCCGGAATGGTTCATTCGGTTGTGTTATTGCTTGTACTTGTGATTCTGATGCCATATGCGGCATTGATCCCAATGCCGACGATTGCGGCTATATTGTTTATGGTTGCATATAATATGTGCGGATGGAGAACCTTTGTACAGCTTTGCAAAACGGCACCGAAAAGTGATATCATTGTGTTGGTTGCAACTTTTGTGCTGACGGTGGTATTTGATCTGGTTGTTGCCATTGAGGTCGGAATGATCGCAGCATGTCTGTTGTTTATTAAGCGTATGAGTGAAGAAGCAGAGGTGCGTGGCTGGAAATACTATGAGGATGCGGAGGATGATCCGGACTCCATCGACCTTCGCGTGGTACCACAACAGGTCCGTGTTTATGAGATTTCAGGACCGATGTTTTTCGGTGTAGCAGAGCGCATTGCTGAGATTACACTGAAGGATTTTACCAGATGTCTGGT
>JALEJB010000112.1 GCA_022768825.1 Lachnospiraceae bacterium | reverse complement strand
AATAATTCGCGTCATAGCCCGTCTTGACCTTCTCCATATTGGTCGCTACACGGGTCTCATGTGTGAGCAGCTCATTTACCTGATCTTGTGTAATTTGCTTGTTTTCTTTTTCGTGTTGAATAGACATACTGTTTCCTCCTAAATATAAGTTTATAGCTTATCCGCGACCTGTTCTATGACTGTATATCTTTAAATTATATTACACTTTGTCACGATATACACAGTATAACAGACAAAGGCGGACAAAAGTTAGACATATTTGATAAAAAATTATTTTTTTATGAAAATTTTTTTTAATAAAATAAAAAAACAGGTGTTTGAATCAACATCAGACACCTGTTACCTTCCTCATTTGTCTTCACAAACACCGATTCTGAGCTACAGATGTACATTTACGCGAAATCCTGCTGTTCCTGCTGCGTGTATTCACTGACATCTGCAATCAAAATCTTATTTTCTGTCCGATCATACGGAAGAATATAGTTGCAAAGCTTTTCATAAATATTGGTTTTTAAGATAATATGTACATCCGTATCCGGATCATATTTTTCCAGCGCAGCCTGCATGGAAGCAAGAAGCAACGCTCTTGCCTCAGGCTCCGATTTCACGCTAAACAGAACCGGATACAAGATATTTTCAGTTGGACGCACCAATACATCCGAACGAAGCTGTGGCACAGCCCGCGTCACGCATTGCACCAGCAGACCACCGCAGATTTTTTCTCCATCCAGAAGCAAAAAACTCAGATCCGCATCCAATGCATCTGCGTTTCCGTTCATGGGATACAGCATTGCGGTCTCTTTCATTTTGGCAAGGGATGCAAGACCGTCACGAACCATTGTTACCGACAATCTTCTGAGGGAGATCACCTGTGGCAGATTGGCTCCTTTCCGGCTGAAATACGGCTGGGAAGAAATCGTTCTCAGATCCGTAAACCACTCACCCGGCAGCTTCTGCTCCCTGTGAAACAAGCGCTCTTTAAAATAGTTTTCTTCTCCCTGACAGATGGCATCCCGCCCGTACTCCTGATTGATATATGCACAGACATTTTCCAGCCCTCCCTGCGCTGCCAGTTCAAACGCGTTGATCAGTAATTGTTCTCCGATTCCCTGCATGCGGTACTGTGCGCTCACACAAAGCCAGTCAATGATCAGCACTTTTCCATGTACGGAGCAGATCATAAGACCTGCCGGGATATCCTCTCCGTTTGTCTCATTCTGCTGTATGGCGATCAAGGCAAATGTATTTGGAAACTCCAGACGATCCATCATCATCAGAGGATCCATATCTAAAAAAAAGTCTTTCTGTTCCTTCGTCAAGCGTGAAATTTTCATTTCTTCTATCTTTCCCTTTCTATATTGTTCCTTCAAGTCAAAGGACTATTTTTCACCGATGATTGCCGGAGCACCTTTTTTCCCCGGAAAGATCCTGTCCGTCAATGCTCTTGTCGCGTCATTGCAACGGCGGATCAGTATCTGCGTATCCCGGGAGTGGTTTTCAATCACCTTTTGCACAGAATAACGGATCATTCCAATCATATCCTGCTTGCTGGCCGGCTCCGACGCATACAACAACTCCACATCCAGTCTTTCCGAGGGTTGCTTATGAACCAGCAAAAATCCGCATACTCTTCCATCTATCTGTATGCAACAGGATACATCCGGCTCGAACCAGATGATCGGCATGGAATCCAGATCTTCCAGCAGCCCTTCTTTCCCGCGATACATACAATTTATGATTCCTTTTCGAAACTGATTGACGGTCAGCTCCCCAATACTCATCAGATTGGGCGCAGACGCAGTGCGATCGTTTGGGGAAAGCGCATCCAGATCCGCTACCGTCACAACAAAATCCCTGCTCTCTGCTTCCCGGATCTGATATCCCATTTCTTTCAGAGCCGCGATCTCCGTTTCTTTCTCTCCTGCCGGAAATTCAAAGCAGGAAGCGATCACGTCTTTTTGTGCAGCTTTCTTCGCGCATTCCTCCAGGATCATTTTTCCGCTTTCCACATCCGCTGCATAAAACCACATCAGTTCTGCCTTTGTCGGCTCCTTGTGACCGGCATGTATCAGCTTCCAGATCAGCCATGCCTTTGGTGCATCATCTTCCCCCTGCAGCATAGCCAACGCCCGATAGTTGGTTCTGCCGATATTTTCTACTGCATCCACATCCAGAAATTCACAGTATTGATCTATATTTTCCTTCGTAATTGCCACAAACTCCATAGGTATATCATCCTCACTTTCAACAGGTAAAACAACCTGCTTTTATGCATTGTGTCTGGTATTTTTTTGCATATTTATGTGATTATACCATTATTGCACGCCTCTTGTCCAGTTATCATCATTTGAATCGAAAAAAAGGTGTCCAACACCATTTTGTGTCCGACACCTTGATTCTGCGCTCTATCAGTCATGTGGAAGCAGATCCATCACATCATCCAGACTGCACGCTCCCTCCGCCAGCTTCAGCAGAATACCGGCAAACTGTTCACCTGCATCCAGCGCGTGGGCAAGATTCATATCAACCGTAGCATAAAACTGTTCCTCGTCCATTTCTTCAAAAATCGGGGTGACCATCTTATATGCCAGAAGATTTCCCTCTGCATCCACCACGTAAGCTCCGTACTCCAGATAAAAATTGATCATTGCCACCGCAATGCACACCGCACCCAGACACTGGGGATCAATCGTTTCCGTCAGGCTGATCACACTTGAGAAATAACAAACATGCTCTGCGCCGTTGGCAAGCGGAAGAAAATAAAACTCTCCCGATACCTCATCCTGTCGGCTTCCATATTCTGTCAGAAGCACGGTCAGTACATCCATAGGCAGATCCTCTTCTTCTTTTTTACGCAGTATTGCCGGTACCTCCTCGGCAGTCAGCTCCGCCTGAAGCCGTTCCAATATCGTTCGCTTGCGATCCTTTTCGCTCATCCTTCTATCCTCCATTGATTCTATCAGCTAAATTTCTCCAAAATTGCATCTTCCGATGGGTGCGGTTCATCTGCCAGTGTCTCCGGATATCTCACTTGAAATCCCATACTCTCCGCAACAGCCACATACGATTGGTATGCATCCTTATTTTTCTCATATTCCGCCCGGGTCAGTTTTTCACCATTCTTCGTATAAAACAGGTTACGATACACCGTCTGTGCATATCGTTTTGCCACATGGGCAAAAAAAGATGCTGTTCCGGAAAAGCCATACCGTGCCAGCAGCTCCTTGCGCACCTGTTTCCGGTAGTTTTTATTTTCTTCATCCAATCCAAGAGTCCTGAGTGCCTTTGTTACTTTCAGATACTCATCTACGATCTCTTCATTGCGATTCTGAATCGCAAAATATTCATGGATACTTCCCGCAATGGATAATCCTATCGAAGCCAGATTTGCGATGGGTTCTGTAAGTTCTCCCAAGGGCAGGAATCCGATTGCCACCGCCGCGTTACTTGCTAAATTCCACCATGACGTTAGCTTCATGACATGAAGCTGCTTATCTGCCAAATGCAAGATCCCCTGCTCATACTCTTCCTGCCTGGTATCTTCTTGATCGCCGGACTGCTGCTTTCTTTGATTTTTCTTTTGTTGAAATATTTGTGCGGCAGTCTTCAGCTTTTTGCGTCCTGTATAGACCTTCGTGAGATTGCGCCCGCTGTGAGCGATCTGTATGCCGGCTGATACACCAATGGTTGCGTATATAGTGGTGGAAAGAATTTTTCCGAAACTTGATAATTTCACTGCCTCTTTTGCAGATGATGCATAAGCCGATGCATACTCGCCCGCATTGACTAACAGCAAAGAATTATATCCTGCTGAGCTGACAAAACCGGAAATGGAATCCACCAGTTCCGCTCGTGCCCAATTTTTTTCTTCCGTCCCCATATTTTTCTTATTTTCATTGTAAGCACGCAGCTGCATGACAAAATTCACAAGTGATGACAACCCGCTTACTGATCCCAGAATACCGGAGACAAGATTCAAATTTTTGAGCACGGTTTCACCGAGTTCCCATTTATAGATCGTAGAGGTATACCATTCCGTGCTGATCCATTGACCACCGGATGTAACTGTACCGACCGGATCCGTCAGCTGCTCGATCTTGTCTATCGGACCGGATACTTTCTGTTCCTCATTCTCCGGTGAAAACTGCTCGTCGGGATTTTGCAATTTTTCTTTCGGAAACTGCTCATCCAGTTCTATCAGTTCCCTGAGTGAGGTCTGTATCAATTTGACAAATGCCTGTTTTTGAGTGGCCATATACTGCTTTTTCGCATCGGGCTTTCCGCTGCATTTCTCTAAAAATTCCCGGTAATCAGCGGCATACTGTAAAAACTGCTCATATTTTTTCTGCCTCTCCATTGCTTTTTGCTGCAATGGCTGAAGTGACTGACTTTGTTTCAGTTTTTGTTCTTCCTGCTTTGCCAGACTGAAGGTATGTACCATATTTCGGTTTTTGGATGCATACTCAAATGCCAGGTCCAGCTTGTTCCAGTAGATCTGTCCACCGTTTCTGCGCATCCAGAACTTCCATTTGGTGGCAACCATGCGATTTTTGAAGGCATTCAGATCCGGAATATATCCGGACTGCGAGCAGATTGTAGTGGCGGCATTCGGATTGTTATACTGTCCCTTTTCCACAATATAATAGCTGAGCAGGCGTTCCCGCAGCGGTCTTTTCATCAATTCACAGACATATCGTTCCTTTGTACTGCCCGTTAAGCCGTCACGCGCCATATTTCGAAACATCCACTGATCAATGGCATGGATACCCGCGATCTGTTCCTCGCTCAGTCCGTTATCCGCTTCCCCAGGCAGTTCCTGGGGCTGTTTTTCCACCTCATTCATATGTTTCTGCAGTTTATCCGAAGTTGAGTTTTCTTTGATCGTTTCGCCTTTCCACTTCAGAAAACTCTCATAAGCGAGAAACAACTTCTTGTAATTGCCATTTTTCAGTTTGCTTAGGATCAGATTTTTTTCAATCTCGGAAAGCGCAGTCCCCGCCGGTGCCTGACTGCCGATCAAAGATCTGTTCTGCTCAACAAAGCGTTCCAGTTCTCCCTGATACGCCCGAAACAGATTCATCTTTCGGTCTTCCCTCTCCTCGGGAGACAACAACAGTTCCTTCTGTGACAGTTGTTCCATCTTCTGAAGGACACCGCTTAACTCCTGTATCTTTTTTTCTGTCTCCTGGGGCAGCTGCGTTTTCGGAAGAACAATGATCTGTTTTGCCGGATCCTTGATAAATTCATTCCGCTTCAGAAAAGCATAATAGGCCTCTGTCCGGGAGAGTTTCTTCTCACCCGACTGTTTTCCCGGATAATCTTTCTGTTCTTTTGTCAGATCAATATTCTGATCCGTTTGCATGAGACTTTGTATATCCTCAGCGTTTAATCCGGACGCATATTCTGCCATTTTTCGCCGGTACTGCGCATAGCTCATATCCGGGTTCTGCTGCAGTTCCTCATACATCTTCTGTTCCACCTGCCATACGCCGGTGTAATAGGCGAGTTTCCTTCGCAGGATACGATTTTCTTCCGTATTTTCAAAGGCCCTCGCCGACTTCTGCAGTGCTTCCATATCTGCAGACATCTCCTGCAGCGGTGCAAAATCCTTTTGTATGCTGTCAAAATTCTGAATCATCTGCTCCGGTGTAAGAAGCAGAAAACGATCCTGGTATTTCCACTCCAGATAATCAATCTGTTCACTGATCTTTGCATGATATTTCTCGGTGTCATCTTTCAGCTCCTGCGGGATCTTTTCACTGACGCTGGACTTTTTCCCACGCTCCCGCAGATAATTCTGAAGCATCTGATGATTTTGAGTCGCCTCTGTCACGTTGTCATTCAGCGTGATCGCAGCCCCGGCGATCTGGGCAGAACCGTTCAGTTTCTCCAGACATGCCTGCGCCTGCCACAAGAGAAAGGTCAGTTCCCGCTGTCCGACCGTGTTGTTTTCCGAATAGAGCATGGAGATATCCGTATTATAATAGTCCCGATAACACGGATGCCTCATGATCTGTTTCTTGATCCGGTAATAATCGAGAACAGTGGATACCGTTTCATAGGTGACATCAAATTTTTCGCGATACTGCCGGTTTTCTTCCGTATCCGAACTGTTTCCAAAATTACTTTCATCGATCATTTCCTTCATTGACTGCGCCTGATCCTGAAGCTGTTCCAAAAAAGCGGCATGTGACACAAGTGTCGCGTCATCGCGCACGTCGATCTGTGACAGATCTGTTTTTTCAAACTTTTGCAGACATTTTACTATGACTTCACTCCGTTTTCCCTGATCCTGATAATCGGAAACAAGCTGTGCATTTTCCTCTGCTGCTTCACCAAAAAAGCCGGCCAGGAAAGACACATCCCTTTCGTCACCGTTTCTTCGCGCAGTAACAAAGTTGATATTACTTTCCCTCTGCATGGCATAATCATACTCTGCCTGCGTCAGGAGGCTGGCATTGCATTTCTTCTGGTACAGTCGGGATTTCACGTTGTTACTTTTCTTCTTTCGCTTTTCAGCACCGACGCTGTCACTGTATACCTGTGCTTCAAACTGCTGCGTCATCATAACGGACGGCTTTTTGATCTCTCCCAGTTCCTGTTTCAACCGTGCCAATTCCTGCTGATACGTATTGGTTTGCGTCTGAGAAACATTCTGCGCTGCCATGACAGGCTGCACCACATTGTTTCCGGAAGAGATGTTTGTCATCATCCCGGTCTGGTTTTGTTGTGTTGTTGTCGTCGTTGTTGTTGTCGTTGTTGTTGTCGTTGTTGTTGTTGTCGGCTGTTGTCCTGGTGGCATTTTCTCACCCCTCTAATATGTATATGACTGTGTTATGACCATGCCGGTCGGTTCCTGATCCATGGCAAAATAGTCTATGATTTTTCTGCTTTTTTTCGTCAAAGCATTCATACAAATGATCGTGTTTTCCTCACATTGCACGCGCATCTCCTGATAGGCCGCCTGTAAAAGAGTTACCGTTTCCAGCGGTGGACGATTCATGGCATTCCACAAAAAATCGATCACAAAGCATCCATCCTGTTCATGGACCAATATGCATCCGACACATTGTCCCGCCGCCAGATGCAGAAAGCTGTACAAACCGTGAAAACGTCCACTGTCACTCAGTTCCGGAAACACCCCATTGATATCATATTTCCGAAGTTCATTCATCCGCTTTACCAGCTGCATCCATTCGCCGGAGGTTGCTTTTTTCAGTGGGATCAGACGATCCAATACGCCAAGCTTTGGTCGTCGGCATAACACATCTTTCTTTAAGCTTCCGAAAGGGATCCGGTACAACGGATTCGTCGCCTCCTGTTCAAAGCAATGGTATCGAAAAAAATCATTCAGTTCCGGTCGGTCATCGGTTTGGACGTAGCTGCAACGGACAGATGCCCTTTTTCCGATGCGCGCCAGTAAATGCAGGGTGTCCAAAAGCCCCGTCGCTGTTTTTCTCCTGCGAAGTTCCGGCAGGACATACAGAAAAAGGATCTCCACATCCTCTGCCTGCCATCGTGCCATTAACAAAGCCACCGCTTTCTCCTGTTCGATTGCTCCCAGAACCAAATCGGTTCTTTTCCACAGGTCGGTTGGTGCCAATCCCGCAAAATAACTCTGATTTTCTTCATTTACCAGTGTGATTTCCATCCGACTGACACTCCTATCCGTAAAATTATCTCACTCTGATCTTTGATTCTATCATTATACCACTATTACAACAGCAAAAAAAGAGGTCAGGTCAGTTTTTACTGTCCCGTGTCGCTTCTTTTTTCTTGAGTATTTGACGGACAATCAGCGCTCCCAGCCAGGCGCAGATGATGCCAAGGATTGCTCCGCCGATGACATCGGTAGGATAATGTACATACAGATACAGGCGGGACAATGCGATGATGACTGCCAATACGAGTGCCCCGCAAAACAGCTTCTTTTGGTTCGCGAAGTACAGGGCAAAGGAACCGGCAAAGGATACTGCCGTATGTCCCGACGGGAAGGATGCCTCATAGGGCTTTGCGATGAGAAGCACAATGTCCGGATTGACCACAAAGGGTCTGGTCCGGTTCACAAGCGGCTTGATCATCAGGTTGCAGAGCAGCACATCACATAACAGCGCAAACATCATGAATACACCGGTTTTTCTTGTCTTTGGAATGATCAAAAACAAAAGCGTCACCGCAATCCAAAAGATACCGCCGTCCCCCAGCTTTGTGATCAGAGGCATAAATGCATCCAATAACGGATTGCGCAATGTCTGTATCCAGTCTAAAATTCCGATTTCAAATTGATTTAACATAGTATTCCTATCCCCCAGGCAAAAAAGGTGTCAGACACTGTGAAAAAATTGTGAAAGCATTCACAGTTTCTTCACAGTGTCTGACACCTTTTAAAAATTAAGCAATTTTGCTTTTTGCCAGTTCAGCTAATGTTGCAAATCCTTCTGCATCATTGACTGCCAGTTCAGCTAACATCTTGCGGTTCATATCTACGCCTGCCAGTTTCAGTCCATGCATCATCTTGCTGTATGATAATCCGTTCATACGAGCTGCTGCATTGATACGAGCGATCCATAACTGACGGAACTGTCTCTTTCTCTGCTTACGTCCTGCATATGAGCTTGTCAATGC
Organism: Lachnospiraceae bacterium; assembly: GCA_022768825.1. GTDB lineage: Bacteria > Bacillota > Clostridia > Lachnospirales > Lachnospiraceae > W0P33-017. The sequence goes on along the minus strand of JALEJB010000112.1, from coordinate 112 downwards.
TCTCATAACAGACTGTTTTGCTACTCTATACTGCTTTGAACGGGCTCCTCTGTAACCCTTTGCTAACTTCAAAGTACGATTATGTTTCTTTTTGGCATTTAAGCCACCTTTT
>JALEJB010000109.1 GCA_022768825.1 Lachnospiraceae bacterium | reverse complement strand
CATGCCATCGAGGCATCCCAGAGACTGAAGCATGCGCCGCTGAATTCCTATGTATCTTTTTTTGAGGAAACGGGAAAAGAGGGCGGCATCACACTGGAAGATGTATTGGAAGCGGATACCGATCAGGATCCGGAGAAGCTTTTGATTCTACGGGAAAGCTATCGTGATTTTTATGACGGTCTGGAGCAGAGGCTCAGCCCGATGGAAAAGCAGGTCTGTGAATTGTATCTGCAGGGTCAAAACTATCATCAGATTGCAGATATTCTCGGAAAATCCAGCAAGTCTATTGATAATGCCCTGCAGCGTATTCGAAAGAAGATCAGTGAACAGCGGAAAAAAGTAGAATTGTGATTTTATTCAAATTTCAATCCGGCAAGCAGACTGCCGAGACTGGTGGTTGCCTGTTCATCAGAAGTATATTCGATGGCACTGGCGGTATTTTCGGCTTCCGTATCCACCATTTCTTCTTCCAGAGCCTTCATGGAAAGGCTGATCTTGTTATCGTTGGTGTTTAAGATTTTTGCTTTGACTTTCTGGCCTTCTTTTAACATTTCCCCCGGATGTTTGATGCGTTTCTGGCAAATCTGGGAGATATGGATCAGACCACTCAGACCATCACCGAGATTTACAAATGCACCGTACTTTGTCAGGCTCTCAACGACTCCTTCTACCACAGATCCCGGAACGAGCATGGAGATCTTGTGGTTTCTTGCCTCCTCCTGTTCCTTGCGCAGAACTGTTTTTGCTGACAGCACCAGTTTTTCGTTTTCCGCATCTGCAGTTAGTACCTGAACGCGGATATCTTTTCCGATGTATGGGTTGCAGTCTTCTACATAGTCCAAAGAAAGCTGACTGGCAGGAATAAAACCTCTGATTCCTTCCAGATAAGCGATCACACCGCTTGGAACAGCCCCTTTGATGCGAACGGTATGGATGCTTTCATCTTCGATGTAACCCTTTAACACATCCCACGCCAGGACATTGTTGGCTTCTTTTTTGGAGAGGACGATATTGCCGTCGCCGTCATCGCTTCGGATGACCGTTGCCTCGATCTCATCGCCGATCGCTACGCTTTCTTTCAGCATGAAATCCGGATCATCGGAAAATTCTTCTGCTTTGATAATTCCCGGTGCGTAGTATTTTAAATCCAGGATGACTTCCTCTTCGCTGACGGCGATCACTGTTCCGGTTACGATATCGCCAACATTGATCTTGCGAAAGGATGCCTCGATTTCTGCTTCGTAATCTTTCATTGATTCTGACATATAGATACCCTCTTTCTGTAAAATGATAGTTGGGATACATTGTAACATATTTATTCTTCGTTTCCTATTGTTTTTCCGTGAAAAAACATCAAATATGAAAAAAGTTAGTTATAACGTACAAAATTTAGTACAATGCTACTTCGCTTGACATTCATTATAAAAAATGTATAATTAGTGCTGATAAAACAATCCTATGAATGATACATTTTTGTAGTTTTTAAAGGACAAATCAGAAAAGAGGATAGATACGATGGCAAAGACAATTTATCTGGATAATGCAGCGACTACCATGGTGAATCCGAAGGTCGTTGATGCGATGATGCCATTTTTTACAGAATATTATGGAAATCCATCAAGCATTTATTCATTTGCCGGCAAAGCAAAAGAGGCGGTAGAAGACGCACGTGCCGCGATTGCCGGAATCTTAGGAGCAAAAACAGAAGAAATCTATTTTACAGGTGGCGGAAGCGAGTCGGATAACTGGGCACTGAAAGCCACTGCCGAGATGTATGGAAGCAAAGGAAAACATATCATTACTTCCACCATCGAGCATCACGCAATTTTACACACCTGTGATTATCTGGAAAAACAGGGATTTGAGATCACCTATGTCGGTGTAGATGAGAATGGCCGGATCAAATTGGACGAGCTGAAAGAAGCAATCCGTCCGGATACCATTTTGATCTCCGTGATGGCTGCGAACAATGAGATCGGAACCATCCAGCCGCTCAAAGAGATCGGTGCGATCGCAAAAGAGCATGGGATTTTATTCCACACAGATGCGGTGCAGGCGTTTGCGCACATTCCGATCAATGTGGATGAGATGAATATTGATATGCTTTCTGCAAGCGGTCACAAGATCAACGGACCAAAGGGAATCGGTATCATGTATATCCGCAAGGGTGTCAAGATCGGTTCGTTTATTCACGGCGGTGCACAGGAGCGCAAGCGTCGTGCCGGTACACACAATGTTCCGGGCATCGTTGGAATGGGCGTGGCTGCGAAGATCGCGACAGAAGAGATGCAGGAGCGTATGGCGTATGAGTGCAAGCTGCGCGATCATCTGATCGAGCGTGTCTTGACGGAAATTCCGTACTCCCGTCTGAACGGTGACCGCACCAATCGTCTGCCAAATAATACCAGCTTTTGTTTTCGTTTTATCGAGGGCGAATCGATGCTGATCCTTCTGGATCAGGCAGGCATCTGCGGCTCCAGTGGTTCTGCATGCACATCCGGTTCACTGGACCCATCCCACGTACTTTTGGCGATCGGTCTGCCGCATGAGATTGCGCATGGAAGTCTTCGTCTCACGTTATCGGAGCAGACAACCATGGAAGAGATCGATTATACGGTTGATGAGCTCAAAAAGATTATCGAAAGACTTCGTTCGATGAGTCCTTTGTATGAGGATTTTGTAAAAAAGAACGCAAACTAACATAGAAAGAAGAGGATATTTCCAATGTATAGCGAAAAGGTTATGGATCATTTTAATCATCCAAGAAACGTTGGTGAGATTGAAAATGCCAGCGGAGTAGGAACCGTCGGCAATGCAAAATGCGGCGATATCATGCGTATGTATCTGGACATTGATGATGATGGCATTATCCGGGATTGCAAGTTCAAGACGTTTGGCTGTGGCGCGGCAGTTGCGACCAGCAGTATGGCGACGGAGCTTGTCAAGGGTAAGACCATTCAGGAGGCCTTGCAGGTGACGAACAAAGCAGTTATGGAAGCGTTAGACGGACTTCCGCCTGTAAAAGTACATTGCTCACTTCTCGCCGAGGAGGCGATTCATGCGGCACTGTGGGATTACGCAGAGAAGCATGGAATCACGATCGAAGGACTGGAACGTCCGGTCAACGATATCAGTGAAAAAGAAGAGGAAGTCGAAGAAGACTATTAAAAAGGTGTCAGACACTGGAATATTCAAAATTCCGAGGTATATTTTACTCCGATTGTGCTTTCCCTCGTCAAGCTCGGACGCACAAAAGTCGTAAAATATACCCGGAATTTTTTATTTGCAAATGTTAGATAACTGAAAAAAATCCCATGGTATATCTTACGACTTTTGTGCGCCCCGCATTGGCGGGCTTGAGCACAATCGGAGTAAGATATATCATGGGATTTTTTGACGGGTATCGGACATTTTTAGTCCGGAAAACTGTCGGCGAGACAGAGTGCGCCCCATCCGAGTTGCGGATTCGGATAGACCGACTGCGCCGGAAGCGGTCTGGCACCTTTCCATAGATAAGCCTTGATCTTGTTTCCGTACAGATAGGGATCATTGCCGAGAAGTATTCCCCATTGCATCAGCAAAGCCGCACTTCCCGTGACAAAAGGAGCGGCCATGGAGGTACCGGTCCGGGTGGTATACAGCCCACCGGGAGCGCAGGAGAGGATGTTGACACCCGGAGCGACCAGATCAGGTTTTGCCTGATCGTATTGCCAGGTGAAGCCGCGACCGGAAAAACTGGCAGGTGTGTTGCTTCTGCTGTCATAAGCCCCCACGGAGATGACATTTTCAGCAGTGGAGGGAATGGTGAGTGTGGTGGATGGAGTTGGCTGCAAAAAGCCGGTAGCAGGGCTTATGATGCCACCGGCCGGAAGCCAGAAGTCATAGGTGCCATCCTTGATGCTCTTAGGTATCAGTGTAAAGGTCCAGATGCCGGAGGGCAGATAGAGATTGCTGTCAGCCGGTAACAATTCAAGAAAGATCTCCTGAAACGGCTGATAGGGAGACGGTTCTCCAAAAAATACCCGCAAGTTGGCACTACCTGTCCTGATGCGATGGATGCCGGGCACCACAGGGAGGCGAATGGGCGGTGTATTGGTTGGAGTCTGCAATTCAATGGTGAAAGTATCCACATAATTTTTCCAAAGCTGGATTGCAAAGCCGGGTTCATAGCTTGCAACAGCCAGTTCGACAATTTCCGGACCGGTTTTTAGCTTGCCGGAGGTATGAATCCGCTGCGCCGCTTCATTTCCGCTGCCTACAACAATCGAATTTTTCCAGATATTCCCTGCTGAGGATAAGTAGGTTTCCAGCAGGGAAGTGCCGCTGTGACTGCCGTAGTTATTACCAATACTGATATTGATCGCAATCGGACGCCCAATGGACAGGGCATAACGAATGCTGAAATCCACGGCACTCATGAGCTGTGTTGTGCGGGGAAAATCAGAGGCAGACGGGCTGCCGAGTTTGACGATGACAAGCTCGCTTCGATAGGCAACACCCCGGTTCCTTCCGCCGGAGGCGGCACCATTTCCGGCGGCAATGCCGGCGACATGTGTGCCGTGTCCGCTTCGATCAAATTCGGGAACCAGAGAAGGATCGGACGAAAGCGCTTCGTTGATCTGCTCTCTGGAATAGATTCTTCCACCGAACTGCGATGTATAGGTCGCAAAAAGCGCATTGTCATCGAAAGCATTACGATCGGTGATGGAAACGGCAGTTTGATCCCATAGGACTAAGATTCTGGTACTGCCGTCCTCATTTCGAAAATCAGGATGAGTAAAATCGATGCCGCTGTCTAAGATGGCGACAAGCACCCCTTCGCCATTCAGATTCGTGTTTGAGGCGGAACGCGTGGGATCTGTCTGTACCGCAGTCATACAGCTGGCACTGCGTCCCTGTTCGACTTCAAAATACAGACGTTTGGATAATTCGATATAGATGATGTTGGGATTGGATGCCAGCAGATCCACTTCTGTAATCGGAAGCTTAATGATGGCATATTCACTTAACAGTTCCAGGATGTTCCAGTTGGGGTTCGCCTGTCGAAGCGAGGCAAGACCACCGGAATATTTGACAATGACTTCCACCAGATCGTTTTTGGTTTCTGCAAAATCCGGATTGTTCAGACGCTCGGAAGGTGTCTGCTCCATGGCAAGAGACAAAAGTCCTTCTATTTTTTCATCATACATAGGTTTCCCTCATAAAAATATTGGTATAGTTTATGAAAATATGGTTGACAGTATGAGGGGGCTTTGTTATTCTGATTAAATATCATTTCAAAAGGAGATCAATCATGGAAGAATTTATAGGAAATGCACCGGTAGTTGTCGTACTTCTTTTATTGGTGGCAGGTTTTGTACTTCTGATAAAGGGCGCAGACTTTTTCGTAGAGGGCAGCTCCAGCGTGGCGAAGACATTTCAGGTTCCGTCTATCATCATCGGACTGACGGTTGTGGCGATGGGAACTTCACTGCCGGAGACAGCGGTGAGTGTGACTGCATCAATGGCAGGAAAAAACGAGCTGGCGATCAGTAATGCGATTGGCTCCAATATTTTTAATCTGATGGTCGTGATCGGTGTCTGCGCACTGTTGGCACCGGTTCATGTGAATAAAAAAACGATTCAAAGGGATATCCCATTTTCGATTCTTTGCGCTCTGATCTTGTTGGTGTTTGGAAGCATTGCATTGTTTGATAAAGGACCGATGATACTCGGACATGTGGACGGAGTGATCCTTCTGGTGCTATTTGTGGGATATCTGATCTCGTTGGTGCGAAGAACCTTAAAGGAGCAAAAAGCAGGTCAGGTGGAAAACAAAGACGCTGAAGAAATTACCGTACTTCCTGTCTGGAAAAGTCTCATATTTATTGTAGGCGGAGCACTTGCAATCATGCTTGGCGGGGATCTGTCCGTCGATGCGGCGAGTCGCATTGCCAGCGATCTTGGCATGAGTCAGACCTTGATCGGACTGACCATCGTATCCATCGGAACATCGCTGCCGGAGCTGTGCACTTCCTTTGTGGCTGCCAGAAAAAATGAAGTGGATATGGCACTTGGAAATGCCATTGGATCCAATATTTTTAATATCTTAATGGTACTTGGAGTTGCGTCAGCGATCAGTCCGATTTCTTTTTTGATGGAAAATATGATTGATGTTGTGATCTTAGTTGTATTTTCACTTTTTGTCTGGCTGTTTGCCGCAACAAAAAAACGTATTGACAAGGCAGAGGGCGCTGTGATGCTTCTGGCTTATCTCGTTTTTGCAGTGTATATCTGTATTCGATAGGAAGTAAAAAGAGTCGCAGGCGACTCTTTTTTTATGACTCTATTTATGTTAAAATGGGATGCGTAAAGACGAAGAAAATTGTTTACATATGAAGAGAGGAAGCATTTATATGAAGCTTTATATATTACGGCATGGTCAGACTCTATGGAACACCCAAAAACGGATGCAGGGTCAGACTGATATTCTGTTAAACGAGGAAGGGATTCGACTGGCAGAAGAAACCGGACGGGGTATGAAGGATATTGACATTGACCTGGTGATCTCAAGTCCGCTGCTTCGTGCCAGACAGACGGCAGAACTGGTGATGGCGGGCAGAAGTATTCCGTTGATCACGGACCGGAGAATCATGGAAATGAGCTTTGGCGACTGGGAGGGAGAATCCTTTCTGGATAGCAAGGTATTGCCGCCGGAGTTCATCGATCAGTTTTATCACGATCCGTTTCACGCCGCAAAACCACCGAAGGGAGAAAGCTTTCAGGAACTGGTGGAGCGTCTCGCAGGCTTCTATCGGTCAATCGCAGGAAATGAGGCTTACCGGGACAAAAATATTCTGATCTCCACACATGGGGCTGCGAGCCGGGCCTTGCTTATGAATTTCTATGAGGACAAAGAAGACTTCTGGCGGGGTGGCGTGCCGAAAAATTGTGCGGTCACGATCGTAAATGTCGAAAACGGAATCGGAACGGTAGAAGAATTAGACAAGATTTTTTATAAAGAGGTGTAGAAATTGGACGAGAAGAAAAAGAAACAACTGGCACTTCAGTTTTTATTTTTCGTAGTCGTCATGGGATTGACCTTTGTGTTTGTGTTCCGTGACCAGAACCTGGATGAGTTGAAGGACGCATTACAGACGATGAAGCTTTCCGCGATTTTTGCTGCAATCATGATCGCTGTATTTTTTGTCGGGGCCGAAGGGTGTATGATCTACTATCTTTTGCGGGGGATTGGCGGCATCAGTTCACTGTCCACCTGTATCAAATGCTCGTTTATCGGCTTTTTCTTTTCCGGAATCACACCGTCTGCCACCGGCGGACAGCCGATGCAGCTCTATTATCTGAGAAAGGCCGGAAATCCGTGGTCACTGAGTTCGGTAGTTTTGATGACCGTTGCGTTGGTCTATAAATTTGTGCTGGTTGTCTTTGGAGTCGGGATCTGGATCTTTTGGAATGGGCCTTTGAAGAACTATCTGGGCATGGGGTATTACCGGTTGTTCCTGTTGGGATTGTTCCTGAACACGGCACTGGTGGCAGTGCTTTTGATGGCGATGTTTACGCCGTCTTTGATCCGGTTTCTGGCTGCCAGGCTGGAGTGGGTTCTGGTAAAACTGCATATTTTAAAAAAGGCGGGATCGACGCAAAAGAGACTGAACAATTTTATGGATAGCTATCAGGATGCGTTACGGTTTTTGCAGCAGCACAAGGAAAAGATCCTGGTCGTATTTTTTGCCACGGTGATACAGAGAACCGCGGTCTTTGCATTGACGTATGTCGTATACCGGGGACTCGGATTTCAGGCTGTGGGACTGACCACGATCATGTGGTTACAGGCATCGGTTTATATTGCAGTGGATATGTTGCCGATTCCGGGAGCGCAGGGCATCACGGAGGCGATGTATAAGCGGATCTTCCTGCCGCTTTTTACCAGCCGGTATCTGATGACAAGTCTGGTTATCACACGAGGCATCAGCTTTTATCTGATGATCGTTTTATCGCTGATCATTTTTGTAATCAGCTATGTTAGGGGAGAATTTGATTTACACAAGGATGCAAATGATGGAGGGAGAAGAAAAACATGAAGAAAATTTTACAAAGTGTTGCGGTAGCAGGACTTGCAGCGGTACTTACGGTGTCGTCACTTGGAGCCGGCAAACGTCCGCAGGAGATCAAAGCGGCAAAGCAGGGCGTCTATTATGAGATTTTTGTGCGCTCTTTCGCAGATTCCGACGGAGATGGCATCGGGGATCTGAACGGAATCACCGCAAAACTGGATTACCTGCAGGATCTGGGGGTTGACGGTCTGTGGCTGACACCGATTTTTGCATCTCCGTCTTATCACGGCTATGATGTGACGGATTATTACAATGTGAATCCGGACTTTGGAACCAATGAAGATCTGGTGAAGCTTCTGGATGAGGCACATGCGAGAAATATGCGGGTCATTTTAGACTTTGTTGCCAACCACACCAGCAGCGAGCATCCGTGGTTTCTCAGTGCCACCACGGAAGCGGACAGTCCGTATAGGGATTATTACACCTTTGTCAATGAGAAAAACGGGGATGATTTTTCTGTACAGGATAAATCACCATGGGCCAGTCAGGTATGGCGACCGGTCAATGGCAGCGAAGGAGATTATTATTACGGTATTTTTGACTTTGCGATGCCGGATCTGAACTATGAGAATCCGGCTGTGCGCGAGGAAATGAAAAAGGCAGCGCAGTTCTGGTTACAGCTTGGTGTGGACGGCTTCCGTCTGGATGCAGCGATCCATGTGTATGGCGTGCATGAAAAGGATGTGGAGAATGCCGAGACCAGCAACATCGCATGGTGGAGTGAGTTTCGCGAGGCCTGTGAGGAAGTGAATCCGACGGTCTATTTGGTGGCAGAGGCATGGCAGTCGAAAACCGATTTCAGTGCCTACGCCCAGTGTTTTGATTCACGTTTTAATTTTGATCTGGAGGAAGATATCATATCGGCAGTTCATCGGGGTGGTAAGAAATCCATCTATGGCAATGAGACGTTGGCGGGTCATCTTGTCCTGGAACAGGAGAAAAATACGGCGGTCTCCGCAGATTATATCGATGCTGTTTTCGGTTCCAATCACGATCAGGCGCGTATCATGGACCAGGTCGGCAACGTTGATAAGGCGAAACTGGTGGCCAATATTTATCTGACACTGCCGGGCAATCCGTTTATCTACTATGGCGAGGAAATCGGGATGCGGGGGCAGAAACCGGACGAGCATATTCGTGAGCCGTTTAAATGGAGCAGTGACGGCAGCGATATGGATACCAGCTGGGAGGAAGCTTCCAGCAATGAAAAAAACCAGTCACTGGAGGAATTGCAGGCAGACGAGTCGGACAATATCTACAATCACTACAAGGATGTGATTGCTTTGCGCAAAAACAACCCGGCTCTCTCACAGGGAAGCCTGGAGGCCTTTGACACTTCCAGTACAAAGGTACTGGGCTACAAGAGAATCAGTGAGGACCAGACCCTGATCGTTTTACATAATACAATCGGTCAGGAGCTGACAGAGACCAGTGAGGATTTTGTAGGAGCAACTGTTTTGTATGACAATGGATACGGTACGACCGTAGACGGCGATACGATCACACTTCCGGGACAAAGCATGACAATTTTGTCCTGTCCACAATGAAAGGAAAGGAGAAACTATGAAACGAAAACCACTATTTCCACAAATTTCAGGAATTATGCATGGGGGCGATTACAATCCGGAGCAATGGTTAGACCGGCCGGATATTTTGGAGGAGGACATCCGGCTGATGAAAAAGGCGGGTATGACATCTGCAACACTGGGTGTCTTTTCCTGGTCTGTGTACGAGCCGAGAGAGGGAGAATATCACTTTGACTGGCTGATCGAAATCATGGATCGTCTGTACGAAAACGGAATTTATACGATTTTGTCTACACCTTCCGGTGGAAAACCGGTTTGGCTTGCCAAAAAGTATCAGGAGGTGCTTCGTGTCGGAAAAGATGGCAGACGCGAGCATCAGGGAATCCGCGAAAACCATTGTATGACATCGCCGATCTACCGCAAGAAGGTGCATGCGGTATTGGAACAATTGGTAGCGCGTGTCAAAAATCATCCGGG
>JALEJB010000235.1 GCA_022768825.1 Lachnospiraceae bacterium | reverse complement strand
ATGGAGGTTGGAATATATGACCCTTCAAATGAGAGATCAGGAAATGATGAAAAAAGGCCGCGAAGAAGGTCGAGAATATTTGTCGACTGCAATCAAACGCTTGCAGCGTGGCGACTTGGCGGAAACACTTCTTTCAGATGGAATTGATGAGAATACGGTGAAAGAGGCAGAGGAGATCGTACTATCATTTCGGAGTCGGATGTCAGACATCGTATAACAAACAGGCGCAATCGCAGAAAGGTGGTTGCGCCTGCTTTTTGCACAAAAGATAAAATACAGCATATGGATGAGGGGGCTGAAGCCAGCAAATTACAGCAAAAAAGTTGCACAAACGGCTCGAAAGGACTGTTTGCATTTTTGTATTTTGGAAATTTCGTAAACCGGTTTTGTATGGATATTTCAGCTTTTGAATGTGGAAAATAGATGATGCTTTGTAATATTTGACGAAAGACGAAAAAAATTATCAGCATCTTTCGGAATAGAAAAATGGGATCGCTGGTGTTATAGTGATTCAAACAACAGAAGAAGGACGTGAATGTTTGAATACGGAAATAACGAATGCATTGCAGGCAACCGAAAAAGAGACCCGGTATGATGAATGTGCCAAGCGGCTGTTAGGAAATAAAAATATTCTCGCACATATATTGGTAAAGACGGTGGATGAATTTCGAGGGATGAATCCAAAGGATGTGATGACTTATATAGAAGGTGAAGTCTACATAGGAACTGTTCCAGTGGAACCCGGACTGACGAATGCAGTGATGCAGTGTGCGACGACAACCGGAAAACGGGTCGTGGGACTGAATACGGAAAATAAGGAAATTTATGAGGGTGAAATTCGATTTGATATCATATTTTATGTGCGCACGAGAGCTGGTCTGTCGCAGGTGATCATCAATGTGGAAGCACAAAAGTCTCTGCCAAGCGGGTATGACTTGCTCAACCGGGGAATCTTTTACGGCTGTCGCATGATATCTTCCCAGAAGGAACGGGATTTTGAGAAGATGAACTATAATGACATCAAAAAGGTATATTCCATCTGGGTATGTATGAACATGAAAGAAAACAGCCTGTGCCATATACATCTTGCGAAGGACACGTTGTTGGGGCATTGCAGTTGGAAAGGCAAGCTGGATATGTTTAATGTCATTATGATCGGTTTGAGTAAAGAACTGCCGGAACAGGGTGGACAGTATGAGCTGCATCGGTTACTGGGATTGCTTTTCGGATCCCACGGGTTGACAAATGAACAAAAGCTAAATATGATACAATCAGAGTATGAAATTCCAACAGAGGATGTCAGGGAGGAAGTGAGCGTTATGTGTAATCTGAGTCAAGGAATAAAAGAGGAGGGAATCCGGCAAGGA
>JALEJB010000084.1 GCA_022768825.1 Lachnospiraceae bacterium | reverse complement strand
GCGATCGAGAAAAAGTTTTCAGCGAGAACCGGATTTGTACAGGCAATCGCTTTGCAGAAAAATCCGGGATTTGCCAGCCTGTGTGTGGGTTGTGGCAAGTGCAGACAGCACTGTCCGCAGCATATTGATATACCGGCAGAACTGGTCAAAGCGGATCGTGCCTTGCGTCCTCTGCCATATAAGGTGGCTATGAATGTGATGCGCAAAATTATGGTAAAATAAAGGACTTGCTTTTGGGCGGAGAGAAAATCATACACGCAGCATATAATTGCTCCAATTGTGCTTTTCCTTGTCAAGCTTTTCTAATCGCGCCAGCGCTGTGACCAAACTGTGACTTACACTCACATTTTGCTCACAGAGGCGTCGCTCATAAACAGAACGCTTGCAAGGACGCACAAAGGTCGCAATTATATGTTGCGTGTTATCATCCCACCAGACAAAATATGTAAGCTATGAGTCAGTATTATATATTACAGGTAAAAAAAACACACGTTATGTAATTACGACTTTTGTGCGTCCCGCATTTGCGGGCGTGAGCACAATCGGAGTAATTACATAATGTGTGTTTCTTTTATATTTTATGGTTAATACCTACATGATATCATCCACATCGTCCATTCCATGCGCACCGATATCAATTGTACTCAAGGTACGTCGTTTGATCCTCGAAGCCTCCGAAGCATGCAGGATAAACGTCTTGATATCCTTGCCATGGCGGATGTGCTTTAACACGATCTCAGGCGTGGTCACGTCCCCGGTATAGCAGGTCAGGGTAGACACTCCTACCATACGTTCCATAAGAGTAGTCGTCTGCTTGACATCCTGAATACGGTACATATAGCAGTCCTCTTCCGTTGTGCGAAACAGACCGGTATCAACAGTCAAAAACTCCTCATTGATGATATACTTGGTAAAAGTCCACGGCAAACCCAAAAAGAGTATTCGTTTGCGCTCAACAAATTTTTTATCGTTATCATCGGTTGTGTTCATTTTTTCGGACATAATCAGTTCCTCCTAAATTATAATCATTGAAAACAAATCCGCTGTTCGTCAATCATACAAGCATGTTGACTCGCTTGCATTCATTTTAGCATATATTTTCTTGTCAGAAAAGAAAAAATTAAATATATAACAAAAAAACAGGAAAAAAATTGGCTAATTTGTGCAAATTTACTTGATACAAACAAAAAGATTTGATAGAATAAACTATCGGAAAAAAACAATTTGTTTGGGGGACACATTATGCAGTTAGTATTCACGAATGATAATTGTATCGGATGTAATAAATGTATCAGAGCATGCAGTTGTCTTGGAGCTTGTGTTGCCAAAAATGAGAATGGAAAGACCTTCATAGAGGTTGATCCCGTAAAATGTGTGGCATGCGGCGCATGTATCGATGCATGTGAGCATCAGGCAAGAGAATTTAGCGATGATACAGAGCGGTTTTTTGCAGATCTGGCAAAGGGAGAAAAGATATCGGTACTCGTTGCACCGGCATTCAAAGCAAATTATCCAAAAGAGTATGAAAGCCTGTTAGGTGGATTGAAAAAGCTCGGTGTCAATCGGATCATCAGTATCTCATTTGGTGCGGATATTACGACCTGGGGATATTTGAATTATGTCCAGCAAAATGATTTCGTGGGCGGTATTTCACAGCCATGTCCGGCGATTGTCAGATATATTGAACAGTATCTTCCGGAACTGCTTCCAAAGCTCTTCCCGGTACATAGTCCGATGATGTGTGGAGCCATTTATGTAAAAAAATATATGGGAGTGACGGATAAGCTTGCGTTTATCAGTCCGTGTATTGCCAAGAAAAACGAGATCGATGATCCAAACTGTGGCGGTTATGTCAGCTACAATGTGACCTTTGACCATCTGATGCAGTATGCCAGAGAGCATAATGTTTCCGGTACGCTGGCAAGCGATGAGATTGAGTATGGTCTCGGATCGATTTATCCGATGCCGGGTGGCTTAAAGGAGAATGTATACTGGTTCCTCGGTGATGATGTCTATATTCGTCAGGTTGAGGGAGAAAAGCATGTTTATCATTATCTGAAGGAGCATGCAAGTGATATTGCATCCGGAAAGAACAAGGAGCTGTTTATTGATGCGCTCAATTGCAGCGCAGGATGTCTGTATGGAACAGCAGTTGAGGAGAGCCATGCCGTGACCGATGATGCTTTATATGAAGTGCATCAGATTCAGCAGGAGTGCAAGAAGAATTCCAAGAACAGCGCATGGTCGAAGAAGCTGACACCGGAGCAGCGATTGAAACAGTTGAATAAACAGTTTAAAAAGCTGGATCTGAATGATTTTATCAGACATTATACCGATCGGTCTGAGACCTGTGATCATACAGTTCCAAATGCAAAGGAATTAGAACTGATCTATCAGGATATGAACAAGCTGACACAGGAATCACGTTGTATCAATTGTACGTGCTGTGGATATGAGACCTGTGAGGATATGGCCACTGCCATTTACAATGGATTCAGTTACAAAGAAAACTGTATTCATTATCTGAAGGATTCTGCAGAGAGTGAGAAGGCGAAGGCAATGGAGCTTTCCAGCGAGATTCAGAATGAGAAAGAGACCATTTTACTGCAAAAAGAGACCACAGAAGAGACACTGACAAGGGTCAATGAACTGTTTGCCACCCTCTATAAAACAGTAGACAGTGTGGCAAGCGGCAATGAAAGTACAACAAACGAGACTACCGGAATTTCTTCTGATATCATGGAAGTGTCCGATTTCTGTGAGCGATTAAATATAGCAATGCGTCAGATTGAGGCGCTGATCAAGGAATTGGGAGAGAACAACGAAGAGGTTGTGTCAATTGCATCGCAGACCAATCTGCTCGCATTGAATGCAAGTATCGAGGCGGCACGTGCAGGAGAAGCAGGAAGAGGCTTTGCGGTTGTTGCAGACGAGATCAACCAGCTTGCGGCATCTTCCAAGGAGACTGCCAACAAGAGCAGTGAGAGTCAGGAACGTGTCATCCAGTCTGTACATAAGATTTTGACGGAAACGCAGAATCTGATGCAGATCGTAGCCGGGGTCAACGACCGTACGCAGAAGCTGGTTGCTTCAACGGAAGAGATCTCTGCATCATCAGAGACGATCCGTACGACTGCAGATCAGGTGAAAGAAGAATTGCAGCGTCTGTCGGATATGTAATGCGTCGACATGTTTGCATGAGCGACGAACGAAGCTGTTAAACAGTGGAATTTTGCTTGTGTATACGGGTGAGATACTTGTATACACAGGCTTTTTTTTATGGTAAAATCATCAATAAAGTGTCCTTATGTTATGAGAAAATGTGAAAAGGAGAATGAATATGCCAGCGCAACAAATACCGGTCAATGCAAATGCAACTGCAGAGGCAAGACAATTATTGGAACAATTGAAGGCGGTCAGCGGGAAAGCGATCCTGACCGGACAGCATACACAGACCAATCCCATGGAGGAACGTACTTATATAAAGGAAGTGACGGGTCATTATCCGAAAATTGTTGGTTTTGAATTGCTGTCCTATTCTCCGAATATCAATTATGAGCATGCGTCCGGGGAATGTCTTACAGAGGTCTATGAGAATCAAAACACGATGGAGACTGCCCTGAAGCTTGCCAGGGAATCGGATGTGATATTGACCTTTTGCTTTCATTGGTTTTCACCCATCGGCGGAAGCGACAAATCATTTTATACAGAGCATACCGACTTTGACCCAACGCAGGTGTTGATCGAAGGGACACCTGAGCGCAAGGCTTTCTTCAGCGATCTGGAAGTGATCGCCGGGCAACTGGAAATTTTTTACGAGGAAAAGATTCCGGTTCTGTGGCGGCCGTTCCATGAGGTAGAGGGCACCTGGTTCTGGTGGGGATCAAAGGGTGGAAAAGTGGCTGCTGAGTTATACAAACTGATGTATCATTTTTTTGTAGATGAAAAGAAACTCGACAATCTTTTGTGGGTATGGTCATCGCCGACCAGCGAGAGCTACCCGGGGGATGAATACGTCGACGTCATCGGCTGGGATATCTATCTGCCGGAAAAGACAGCTACTGATTATAAAGAACAGTATGAGACACTTGTGGGACAGACGACCAAAAATAAGGTGGCTGCCATCACGGAGGTGGGCTACAATCCGGATATCAAACTGTTATGCAAAAATCATGTGCCGTGGGCATATTATATGACATGGTCAAAAGAATTTATTTTGGGTGAGCAGTACAATACCAAAGAGGAATTACAGGAAATGTATGCCAGTGATTATGCCATTAAGCTCTAACTTTACAGAAAAAGTTAGGAGCAATTGCCGATGGTAAGGGTTGACAAATAATTTCACAGTGAGTAGAATTTAGGGTGATTTTTTGAAACTGTTCCCGAACATTTTTCGCAGCAATGTATCGATGTCCGAGGACCCACTACTAGGAGGTAAGACAATGAAAAAGAAATTTTTGGCAAGCGTTCTGGTACTTGCGATGGCTGCAGGCATGACTGCATGTGGCTCGACAACAGCAAGCAATACCGCAAGCACAGGAAAAACCTACAAGGTAGGTATCGTGAACTATGTGGATGACGCATCTTTGAATCAGATCGTAGAGAATATTGAGGCTGAGCTGGATGCAAAGGGAGAAGAACTTGGTGTCACATTCAACTATGCGGATTACTATGAGAATGCGCAGGCAGATTCGGCTGTATTGAATCAGATTGCGGCAGATCTGATCGCTGATGATGTGGATCTGATCGTGGCGATCGCTACACCGGTTGGTATGGTGATGCAGTCAGCAACAGAGGATAATCAGATTCCGGTCGTATTCGCTGCTGTATCGGATCCTGTTGGAGCAGGACTGGTGGCTTCTATGGATGCGCCGGGCGGAAATATTACAGGAACCAGTGATGCATTGGATACCAATGCCATTATGAATCTGATGAAAGCTGCAGACGAGGATATTGATCTGGTTGGCCTGTTATATGATACCGCACAGGATGCTTCGACTCAGGCGATCGCAGATGCAAAAGCATGGTGTGAGAAAAACGGAATCGCATACGAAGAGAAGATGGGTTCTACTACCGATGATGTATCAATTGCGGTTCAGTCACTGATCGCAGACGGTGTAGATGCGGTATTTACTCCTAGCGATAATACGATCATGACTGCGGAGCTGTCAATTTATGAAGCACTGCGTGACGCGGGAATTCCTCATTATACCGGAGCTGACTCCTTTGCATTAAACGGCGCTTTCTTGGGATATGGTGTGGATTATGCAAATCTTGGAATTCAGACAGGAGATATGGTCGTAGATATCCTTGTAAATGGCGCGAAACCGGAGTCTACACCGGTTGTTACTTTTGATAATGGTATCGCAACCGTTAATACAGAGATCTGTGAGGCACTTGGATATGACTATGAGACGATCAAAGCTTCTTTTGAGCCGCTTTGCACACAGGTAAAAGAGATTACTACCGCAGAGGATTTTGAGTAATCGGTAAGTTAAAACGAGAGGGAGACAAGGAATGTTTATTACATGGCCATTAGTACAGAGTGCGTTGGAGCTTGGTCTGATTTATTCGCTCATCGCATTAGCATTATTTTTGACATATTCGATGCTGAATGTGTGTGATCTGTCAACAGACGGATGCTATACACTCGGCGCAGCGGTGGGAGCAGTAGTAGCAGTCAATGGTCATCCGTTCCTTGCAATGCTTGCAGCCATTCTTGCGGGAATCTGTTCGGGAATGATCAATGCATTTTTACAGACAAAGATGAAGGTTGAGAGTATGCTTGCCGGTATTATCGTCAATACCGGCTTGTATACCATCAACATTTTAATTATGAGTAAACCGACTCTGAGTATGAATGACACAGAGACGATCTTTACGATGATGAAGGAGCTTCTTGCAGACACGCCGTTTGCAGGAGCTTATAAATTTATCGTGGCGTTGTTGTTTGCGATTGCTCTGGCACTGTTGCTGCTGCTTTTTCTCGGGACCAGACTGGGTCTTTCGCTTCGGGCGACAGGAGACAATATAGCAATGGTAAAAAGTTCTTCCATCAATCCGGTGCTCACAACGACCGTGGGATTATGTATCGGCGGTGCGATGACGGCACTGGCGGGCTGTCTGTTGGGAGAGTATCAGAAGTCGGTGGATATCAATATGGGAACCGGAATGGTAACCGTTGCACTGGCAAGTTTAATTATCGGAGAGACGCTGGTTGGAAAAAGAAGCGTCAAGGTTCGAGCGGTGGGCGTGATCTTCGGATCGTGTCTGTATCGCGTCATCGTAGCCATCGCGCTGCGATTTAATCTGCCGGCAAGCGCATTAAAGCTTGTATCGGCTGTGATCGTTGGTATTGCGATTTCCATGCCGGCGATCAAAGAAATCATAGCATTGAAAAAAACAAAGCATGAAGCAATGATCAAACATAAAAAAATGATCGCTCAGAAGGGAGGCAGATAATATGTTAGAACTGACCAATATCTGCAAGACCTTTCATCCGGGAACCGTCAATGAGAAGGTTGCTTTGGATCATTTGAATCTGACGATCAAAGATGGCGACTTTGTCACCATTATCGGCTCAAACGGAGCCGGAAAATCGACACTGTTTAATGCCATCTGCGGTGGCTTTTTTGTGGACGAGGGATTCGTGGAATTGGACGGAGAGGATATCACGTTTGTTCCGGAACATAAACGTGCCAAATACATCGGACATTTGTTTCAGGACCCGATGAAGGGTACGGCACCGCATATGACGATTGAGGAAAATCTCGCGATCGCATATTTGCGCGCATCCAAAGGGCAGCATGCTTATCTGAGCCATGTATCGAAAAAAGATAAAGAGTTTTTCCGGGAAGCACTGGGGCAGCTGGATATGGGCTTGGAGGATCGCATGAAAAATCCGGTGGGCCTTTTGTCCGGCGGACAGCGTCAGGCACTGACACTGCTTATGGCAACACTTGTGACACCGAAGATCCTGCTGCTGGATGAGCACACTGCAGCGTTGGACCCGGGAACCGCAGACAAAGTGCTGCATTTGACCAAAAAGATCGTGGCTGAGAGAAAGATCACCTGTATGATGGTCACACACAACATGAATCAGGCGCTGGAGCTTGGAAACCGTACCTTGATGATGAATAACGGAAATGTTGTGTTTGATGTGGAAGGTGATGAGAGAGCAAATATGACAGTGAATGATCTTCTGGAGCATTTTTCGGTCAGAGCAGGTAAAGATATGGACAATGATCGTATTCTTTTGTCCACAAAGACGGATTAATTCAAGAACGCAGGAGATGAAGGCAATCCTGCAAAAATATTTTTATCTGCAAGAATACACATCATATTGTGGTTGAAATCTGTCGAAATACAGTATTTTGGGTAATAAACAAGCCAGACATTGTCTGGCTTGTTTTTATCTTGAAAGGAGATAAAGCCTCCGGCGGATTGCAGAGGTGTGCAAAGCGCATTCTTTTTACGAGAAAATATATGGTTTGCTTTCGCCGGTTGTGATAATAAACGGGAGTATTTCCTGAATGGTCAGTCGTACACATTGTTTGACAAGTTCATCCGGAAATTGTTCCGCATATTTGAGATCAAGATTTTGCGCTAATTGCTGAGCCTTTTTTTCGTTCAAAGCGATCAGAGTGGATTCCTCTTCCATGATCCGTTTATAAAGCATCTGTAAGGATGCGGAATTGGAACAGTTCATAAATCCGATATAATGCTCAGCCATTTCGTAGTCGCCGTGACTTCCGCGGGCGATCTCAAACGCATGACGCATGGAGCGTTCCACACGGGATGCGGTGGTATTGTTTTTTTCAGCAATTGCACGATACATTTCCGTGTATTTGATGCGCTGGTCCTGATGTTCGTCGATATAGCAGATGGCGTCGATAATATAATGAAAACCAGAGACATTTGCAGGCATACCTATTTTTAGTAAAACTGTTTCGATCGTCTGTTGCTTCATAAATTATTTCCTCCTTCATTGTATTTGTGTATTTGCCGGCTTTTGAAGTAGTTTCCCGGCCGGTCATTTGTTGTAAGTATATACAAAAATAAAAAAATAGTTGAAAACTGATTATGACTTTATTATACTGCTTTAAGATGCCACTTTGGTGGACAAAATCATCGGAAGCGGATTTGATTTTGTGTAAAAAAGTACCTGAAAGTAACCATTGTGTTAAGTTTTCAATGAAAACCTGACATATAGTATAAACCGTTCCTTTGAAAAGGGGACAGTGTGACCCCCGAGCACTTTTGCAGAGCAAAATTGATATGTACGGGGGATTTGAAGGAGGAGGGGACACAATATGACAAAAAAGGAACTGGTGTCAAATTTTGTACTCAGCATGGAGCAATATCGTCTGGAAAATGAATGGACGCAGGCGCAGATGGCGGAAAAGCTGGAATTGTCTGTATCCGGTTACAAGAAGATTATTTCCGGGGAAACGAAGCGCATTGATATGCTGGTGGCCTATAATCTGCACATGCTGACCGGGCAATTGCTCAGTGAATTATGTGGGGATAATTCACCGGAACTGAGTATCCATCAAAAGATCAGGAAGCTGACAAAAGAGCAGCGGGATCATCTGGAGGATATGATTGATTCTCAACTGGCTGTGCAGGCAAAAGCAGAGCCGGAAGATGACTGTGTGACATTGTATGTTCCGACAGCCAATATTACAGAAAAGATTATGGGAATACGACTGATCCTGAAAAAATAATTGTGTCAAAGGTTAGATATATATTCTGATCAGTGAGGTTAATATGACAAAACAAAAGAATTTAACAGCCGGCTATGCGCTGATCCAGGGATTTCACTGGATGGGGTATGCCGGGCTTATGGGATTTGCCAGCGTATATCTGCTGGATAATGGATTTTCCAATACACAGATTGGCGGAGTGATCGCGATTGCGGGTGTGGTATCGGCGATTTTACAACCGATCCTCGCCGGTTATGCGGACCGGCAAAAGAGTCCGTCGTTAAAACATATTTTAAAGTCGCTGACGATTCTGATGCTGGCGGCAGCCTTGCTGGTGTATTTCTTTTACGGAAAAAACCGGCTTGTGGTTGGCGTGTTTTACGCAGGGTGTATCACGATCCTGCAGCTTATGACACCACTTGTCAATGCGCTCGGTATGCAGTCGATTAACCAGGGAAAACGGCTTGCCTTTGGACCGGCACGTTCGGTTGGATCGGCCACCTATGCGATCGCGAGCTATGTGCTTGGTATTGTAGTGGCAAAGGAGAGCACGACAGCGATTCCGCTTGCATTGATCGCAATGCTGCTCGGCTTTTATTTTGCATTGATTGCTTTTCCGTTTGAAAAAGTCGGTCTTTCGGGAGCTGAGGAGCTTGAGGAAAAAACAAAAATCAACTTTTTTCTCAAATACAAACGATTTCGTTTTGTACTGCTTGGTTGGATTTTGCTCTACACAGGCCATACGGTCCTCAACAGCTTTGTGTTCCAGATCGTGACGTCCAAAGGTGGCGGAAGCGAGCATATGGGAACGGTGATGGCAATCTGCGCACTGGTGGAACTGCCGACACTGTTTGTCTTTGGAAAGATGTTAAAGCTGGCAAGGGTTGATGTATGGTTTCGACTGTGTACGGTATTTTTTACCCTCAAGTCACTGATGACGCTTCTGGTAGGCAGTATTCCGGCACTTTACGCGGTGCAGTTTCTGCAGCTTCTCGGCTGGGCGTTGATCGTGGTGGCATCGGTCTATTATGTCAACGGGATCATGGAGAAGACGGATGCGATCAAGGGACAGGCATATTTTACGATGACTTATACACTCGGAAGTGTGATCGGCGCGCTGGTTGGCGGAATGTTTATCGACTGGAGAGGTGTGAATGCAATGCTGATCTTTGCAACAGCTGTATCCGCGGTTGGAATGCTGATTGTTTTCCTGGCAACCGAAAAAACGAAATAAGAAGTAATTTGATTTGAGTTTCCGTAAACTGTAATTAAAAAATGAATACATCTTTCCAAAGTACCAATCTGCCGATTTTTCTGAAGTAACAGAGCGGCAGTTCTGCGAGTAGAGGCACTTTAATAAACCCCACCGGAGCCGGGCTTTGGGAGA
>JALEJB010000057.1 GCA_022768825.1 Lachnospiraceae bacterium | reverse complement strand
AATCGGAACCGCATCCATGTCGGCGCGAAGGAGAATCGTCTTGCCGGGCTTGCTGCCGCCGATGGTGGTGACCAGACCGGCCTTGCCCATCTCTGTTACTTCATAACCCATTTCTTCCAATTTTGCCTTGACAAAAGGCTTAGTAAAAACCAGATCAAAACCCGGCTCCGGATGTCTGTGGAGCTCGCGTCTGGTTTCTTGCAACTGTGGTTGGAGTTTTTGGGCTTCTTCTAATAATAAATTTGCATCCATCATACGTGTGTTCGTCCTTTCTGTTGGTTTCGCGAAATCTATATGGTTCGTTACGCTATTGAGTTAATTTTAGGATTGCAGTGCGCAAAAGTCAATCGGTAGAGCGGGAATTATGATAAGTATGTGCATAAAACAAAAAGCTAATCGACAATAAAACGAAAATGATGTTTATCTGTCAATTAGCTTTCTTTTTTTGCGTTCTATTTTGGGAAACGTTCGGTGTTTTTCGAAGTTTGGCATACATGTTGAGATATTCAGTCAGAAGAGCGATTTCCTGTTTGTCATTGGAACGAAAGATTTCAACCATAGTCGGGGGAAAATTCAATTCATTGTCATCGGTTGGAAGACCACGAACCAGATAGTCCAGAGACACATCAAATATTTCACAGATATCCAACAGCCGTTCCAGAGAAAACATCGAAATGCCTCGTTCACATTCACTCAGGTGTTTCACCGATACATCCAATTCACAGCTGAGATCAAATTGCCGCATCCCTCGTTTTTTTCGAAGTTTCGCAATCCGCTGTCCGATTGCGGTCTGTAAATCAATAGATGAAATAGCCATTTTCACTCGAAAATACCTCCTAATTTATGTTAATGATATGATACCCTAATTTTATTCAATAAACCCAATAAGTGTTGCAAAATAAACCTAACGGGTTTATAATAGGCGAAAAGTAAAAATATCATAAGGAGGAACTTTAGAAATGAAACGTAATGATCTAGTGGCAAGATCCCTGACACTGGGACTTGCCGTAGCAACCGCAGCGGCATCCATGAGCACGCCGGGCGGACTGATGGCACCGGTGACGGTGCAGGCGGCAGAGCAAGAAGTTGCAGCTATAGGAACTACTGTTACCAAGATGAGCGATGCAGTATATGCGACTAATAATTGGGTAGGTAAGCCAGAAACTCTTACTGGTTTTGGTGAGTATGATTTAGCGCAGACCGGAAATGACATTAAAGTAACAGGAACTGCGAAGTATGTATCTGGTTTTACCGGATTCAGTTCGGAGACAAAAGAACAGAGTGGTTATTATCTGACATGGCAGTTTGCAATACCGGACGATGCTGCTTCGATCATGTGGCAGAGTAACGGGGGAACACTGAATGAATCAGGAGAAGTCGACTCATCATCAAATGGGACAACCCGCAAATATAAAAAGATTGAATCATCCGCATGGAGTGACGCACAAAAAATTGATGGAAAAAAATATTTTGATTGCATTACCTATATCAGTCCCGATGACACGGACAAAAACATCCGGGTAATTATTGCTACGGGCGTCGGTGGTACTACCAAAGAGACCTATACGATCGACTATTCTGCATTGAAATTTGAGTCAGAGATCAAAGCAGAAGGTGAATTAAAAGACGCATGGAATGATGTTGATGCTGCAACAGGAGATAGTGGCATTACATCTGTAATCAAAAAGGCAGTATTCAACAAAGATGAAAAAGCGCAGAATGACCTTCAGATCAACTGGTATGAAGGTGAGGTGAAAACTGCTGAAGGGCTCAAGGATGCGGCACCGGTAATGGATATTACAAAGATCACAAAGGCTGGTGTATACACCTATGCTGTTTCTTATAAAGAAGGCAGTAACTATGTAAATACGGATAATAATAAAACTGTCATCGGAACTGTAACAGTTGGTGTCGATTTAAGTGCTGCAACGATCACTCTTAAGAATGGTCAAAGTACGGAAACTACAGAGTTTGATTACACCGGATCACCGGTTAATATGTCGGTAGAAGTAGCAGATAGCAAAAAGGGAACAGTGTCATCCGATAACTACATCGTTTATTATACGGATGGTGATGCAGATGCACCGGGAACTAATACGGAGGCACCTCAGGAAGTGGGCGCTTATAAACTGTGGATTGCTCCGAAGAACGGTGTCAGCTATGGTGTAAATTCTAAGGCGTTTAGTATCGGTTCTGTGAAAGTGACAGCAGGGAATATAGGCGATTTTCTGGAATACGATAATATCGCGGAAGGAACGCTGACCTATGATATGACGGATCAGTCAGAGGAAGTGAAAAAGAAGATTACTAAAAAATCTGATCTGATCGCGCTGGATGATGTTGAGATTTTTTTTAAGAAAAATGAGGACGATACCGGTTATGCTTCCTTCACAGATGCCGGAACCTATCAGGTATATGCTTCCATCACGGCAGAAGGAGTTACCACTGAGACTCCGGTAAAGATTGGTACGGCAGTTATTGGTAAATATCAGCCGAAAAGTGCGGATATCACGGTTCATGATACAAAGGTTACTTATGGTATTCAGCCGCCGAAGGCAGAGTATATTGTTGATGGCGTGCTCGAATATGAAAATGTAACTGTTACTTATAAGCAGGGCGATAAGGACGTAGCATCTCCCGAAAATGCCGGTGAGTATGATGTGTATGTAGCTTATACAGAAACAGATAATTGCAAGGCAATGGAAGCAACTGCAACCGGTAAAAAGTTAATTATTACTAAACATACGGACAATACTCAATTTAGTCAGTGGGTAGTGAAAAACGATACGACAGAACCGGTTTCTTATGATATCTCGGCAGCAGTTGACGAATGGACATTAGCAGAAACAGACAACAGCATTGACGCAAATGTTACCGTAGCAGAAGAAAGCAAGGATTATGAAAAATATGTCAAAGATTGGGGTTATGATAAAGAGAACAAAGCAATCAAATTTACTTTGACAGAGGATGCGAAAAAGCTTGATGTGCAGACAGAACTGTTGCTTCATGTTGATTTTGGCGATAGCTTCAATAACCATATTGTAGCATTTGACATCCCGGTTGTTATTACGAATAAGAGTCCATTGAACATCAAGGTGGAAAACGGAAGCGATCTCACATATGATGGAAATGCGAAAGAGCTGACGTTCAGTGTTGGAGATGGTGCAGATGGAGGCAGTACGTTTGAAGATATTTCTGGAAAAAAAGCTTCACAGATTGAACATTTTGCTGTTACAATCAAAAAGGGTGGAAAAACAGTAACGGAGATCAAAGATGCCGGACGTTATATTGTGACCGCAGTCTACGATGACGACAAATATTACGGAAAGATGACATGGGACGGATTTGTCAAAGCCCAAAAGATAGATGCACTTACTGGTTTGATCGCATTGAATAGTCAGAGTCTAACCTATGATATGACGGATCATACAGAGGAAATACTTAATGCTGTAAAGCCAGTGGAAGGCAAGGGCATCAGCAAGAATGATTACAGAGTTCGAATTGATGGCAAGCCAACAGATGCTGGAACTTATGGTGTGTATGCAGAATTCATCAATCCAAATGCAAATTATGAAGCAGACAACGAACTGAAAGTTGGGGAAGTAACGATTGCAAAGGGCGCAATTACATTGAATGTAACTGCAGATTCCAAGGGTACTCCGACGATTAAGGTAGGAAATAAAACAATTGCTGCAAATGATATTCATGTTAGTATTCAGTATTTGGATAAGGATGGGAAAGGACTCGAGTCTAAGCCTACTGCAGCTGGAACTTACAAGGTGAAGGTGACCTACACAGATGAAACCAACCTTACTCAGGCAGCAACAGGCGAAGCTACATTTACTATTTCAGGTGGCTCAAATACCACTACCAATACCGGAAACACAACTACGACAACCACCACACCTTCTACCGACGACAAGAAGGATGACAACAAGAAGGACGACAACAAGACCGAGGATAAGGCCACTACCACCACCGAGACAGAAACCAAGGCAGATGGTACACAGGTGACCACCACCGAGACCAAGGCTGAGGATGGCTCCGTGACCGCCCGGGTAGAGCTGAAGAACGAGACTACCGGTGTGGAGGCAACTGTCAAAGTAGCAAAGGACGCAGACGGAAAAGTGACGGATGCAACCGCAGCAGTGACACAGACCAGTGCTGACAAGAAAGCGGGTATCTCAGCAGCAACCGTTGCACAGATTACTGAGGCAGCAGGAACCAAGGCTGTAGAGATTAAAGCTGAGATCGTCGATGAAAGCGGCAATACCGTATGCAGACTGACTGCAAATGCCGAAGATCTCAAAGCAGGAAATAAGCTGAAGGTTCTGAAATACGACAGCAAAACCGGCGATTATGTACTTGTAAACAAGACGACCTACAAGGTTGATAAAGACGGAAATGTTGCAATGAATGACCTGAAGAGAGCAAGTTACATGGTTGTGACTGCCAGCGAAGCAGAGGCATTCAGCAAACAGGTATTGAAGACTGTCAAGGTTGAGACTGCCAAGAAAAATGTCACCGCAGGCAAGAAGACCAAGATCACACTGGATGATGGTCTGAATATGGCAAACGTTGCAAAGATCACTTACAAGACCAGCAGGAAATCGGTTGCAACCGTCAACAAGAACGGTACGATCACAACCAAGAAAGCAGGAACAGTAACTATCAGAGCAACTGTTACCTTAAAGAACGGCGAGACCAAATCTGTAAAGATGACACTTACCGTAAAGAAAGCAAAATAATAGATATTTTGTATATGCACAGAAAGGAGCTGTTTATCAGCTCCTTTCTCGTTTTGCAGAACTTTGTTGAACTGTTTTTCTTTCGCAGCTGTTTATCACACACTATTAAATTTTCTTATAGTCTTATGATATTTATATAAAAAATCTTTCATTCTCTGCTTGAAAATCGAATGTATGTTCTGTATAATTGAAATGATCAGTAATGCGGTGAATATCTATGGCAAGAAAGAAGGGGTTTTATGAATACAGATATTACGAAGCAAATGGAAATGGTGTTGTATAGAACCGAAGATGATAATGTGACTGTCAGCGCATTAATCAAAAATGAAACTATATGGTTGACACAAAAAGCTATGGCTGAATTATTTGGCATTGATAAATCTGGTATTAGTCGCCATCTTGCAAAGATTTTTGCAATTGGTGAATTGGATGAGAATTTGGTTGTTGCAAAAATTGCAACACCCAATCCGCATGGAAAAACTGCTGATCATACACAATATTCTCCTACCAATTATTACAATTTGGATGCCATCATTTCCGTTGGATACAGAGTGAATTCCATTCAGGCTACACAATTTCGTATTTGGGCAACAAATATTCTAAAGGAATATATGATGAAGGGCTTTGCAATGGATGATGAACGTCTGAAGCAGGGAAAAAATGCTTTCGGCAAAGATTATTTCCGTGAGTTGCTGGAAAGGGTTCGTTCTATCCGTGCCAGCGAACGCAGAATATGGCAACAGATAACAGATATTTTTGCAGAGTGTAGCATTGATTATAATAAAGATTCCGATATTGCATATAGATTTTATGCTACCATACAGAACAAATTCCATTATGCTATTACAGGAAAAACTGCTGCTGAAATCGTTTATCAACAGGCGGATCATACAAAAGAAAATATGGGATTAACTACATGGAAAAACGCTCCGCATGGTCGTATCCTCAAATCGGATACACCGATTGCAAAAAACTACTTAGATGAAAAACAAATCCGACATTTGGAACGCACAGTCACCGGTTATTTTGACTATATAGAGGATTTGATTGAGCGTGAGAATGTTTTTACAATGGAAGAATTCTCAGAAAGTGTCAATGAGTTCCTTGCCTTTCGCAGATATGACATTTTAAAAGATAATGGGCACATTTCTCATAAACAGGCGGTTCAGAAAGCCTATCAGGAATATGAGATTTTTAATAAGACACAACCAATAGAATCAGATTTTGATAAGGTGGTTAAAGAGTTGACAAAGTCTGAAAAATAACATTAATATTAAAAATTATTATTTGTGTTATGGTTGCTTCTCAAACGCTTTAAAATTTTTTCATACGGATTATGATAACATAAAAAAGTATACAGTATCTGGATCTTCGGGATGAAGCGAGTATGATCAAAAAACAAAAGCTACAGGATAAATATGATTTGAAAATGAGCGAGGAACTGGAAGGGAGGCTTGCCAATATGTGCAATTTAAGTGATTTGATAGAAGAACGCGGAATTAAGTTAGG
>JALEJB010000038.1 GCA_022768825.1 Lachnospiraceae bacterium | reverse complement strand
CGGGGTAGTATTCGGAATCTTTGGTGTAGCCATCGGTGGAATTTTTGGTGGTGTGACAACGGCGATTGGCGGAATTGTCACGATGTGTACTGGCGCACTGGGAAGCGGATTTTTGGTATTTGGAATCGGAATGATCCTGATCGCAGTCGGAATTGGATGTGTGATCGTGTTGTGTATGATCGGAATGTATCTGATCCCGTGGCTGATCGGCTGGATCAAGCGGGCGTTTCAATATTTTCTGCCGATGAAAAATGGAGGTGAAGGAAATGAAAAATAAATGGATCAAAGCATTATCAATACTCAGCACTGTCTGTCTGATACTGGGCGGAGCAGCACTGATCGTAGGCGTCGTACTTGGAGCGGATATAAGAGATGCATGGAAGCAGTCCGGTAACTGGAATTCGATCACCAAATATGGTGTGTTCAGTTTTTTTGCAGATGAAGACGATCAGGATGATCATGATACAGAAGAACTGTTTGACGAGGATTTTTCATTTCAGTCACAGGACATCAAAAGAATCAATTTTGATTTGAAAAATGTAGATTTAACAATTGAAGAAAATAACAGCGATGATCAGGTTCGCATACAGATTGAAAATTCCGAAAAAAAGGATATTTCTGTGAAAAATAACAATGGAACACTTGAAATTAAAGACCATAGGAGTAAAATAGGAAAGACAACAAAAAATATCGATGTCGCACTTGACATCCCTGCTGATCTGGAACTGGAAGATGTACTGGTAGAGCTTGGAGTAGGTGATGTGGAGATCGAAAAGCTACTGGTGAAATATACACTCAATATGAAGCTTGGTACTGGAGATGTGGAGATTGAGCGTTTATCGGCAGGCACACTGGATGTCTCATGCGGAGTGGGAAATCTGGAGATTGAAAAGCTTCGGTTAGAAGGTTCTGCATCAATCGAAGGCGGAGTGGGTGATACCAGGATCGGAATGCTGGCAAATGAGAATGATTTTAATTATGAGATTTCAACCGGCGTGGGAGATGTCAGAATATTTGACAGCGAGTTCCGCGGACTTGGTGGAGAAAAGAAGATTTCCAATGGAAGCGACAAGGAGATCGTGATACATTCCGGTGTCGGCGATATGGAGATCTATCAGGCCGATTAGCACCGGAGGCAGAACAGAAAGAGGGAATGTATGAAAGAATACGCAAAGGATCAGATTCCGTTTAAACAGATGACAACCGCACAGAAGCTGAGCGTGATCAGGCAATATTATTTATTGCCCGGTATTGTGATACTTGCGCTTGCGATCGGGCTGATTTATGTGTTTTATTCATCACTGACCCATAAAGACCCCCTGATTACCGTTCTGATGGTGGATCAGCCGGATGTGAATGACCACACGGTAGATGAGCTGGTTGAGGATTTTGCAGCGGAAACCGGATTGGACAAAGGCTTGTGTGAAGTTGGCACGATTGCCGTTGGTGAATATGAAAAAGGCGGCGGAGCCAATTCCAACTTGGGAATGGCGTTGTCTGTCAAACTGCAGTCCGGCAGTCAGGATATCCTCATCATCCCGGAAAGCACCTTTATGGAATACGCCGTTTACGGATATTTTCAGGATCTGAAGCAGTATGTGCCGCAGGATCGGCAGGAAGAACTGATTCATGTCGAGCAGGAGGATGATATTGACGGAAAGAAATATGATCCCCTTGATTGTGGCATCCATTTGCGTGATCTGGGTATCCTGCCATCGACGGATTACTATGATGATGCGGTTCTGGCAATTGTAGCCGCAGCGAAAAATCAGGAAAATGATATTGCGTTTATACAATATCTGTATGAGAAAAAATAAATTGTACGTTTCTATGATAAACGGATAACCGTTTTCAAACCGGTGTAAGCTCTTGGCCGCGAATCATTTGCGGCAAGGGCTTTTTTCGTTTAAGGCGGTAGTGTCAGAACCGCTAGATGCAAGGGTGATATAGACAAATGACAGTCAGAATGGTAAAATGAATATGAAACAATGACCGTTGGGTCTTATTCAAAAAATACGCTATGTGTAAAAGAAAAGGAGAAAAGGTTATGAAAAAATGTAAAAAAATGGTAGGGTGTTTACTTGCAGTATCATTGACGTTTGGCGGATCCGTTACACCGTTTACAACGGCAGAAGCCGCAACAAAGGCTGCAATCAAAGAAGCAAAGGCTGCTTATTCAAAGTATCTGAAAAACAGTGGTCAAGTGAAAAAATTCCGCGTTTTAAATGTCCTTGGAGATAATATTCCGGAGATCCTCACATACGAAGACTACGGTATGTGTGTATATACCTATAACACGAAAGACAAATTGGTCGAATTTGCGGGATCCGCATCCGGCGACTGCGAGTTATATTATAATCCGGGAAAGAAATTTGTTGTCTTTAAGGAAGTTGAGAAATCATCTGAGTATGATGAACCCTTTTTTGAAGAAGCATTTATCTATGGTAATAGCGAAGCATGGGATCAAATGGATATCATAAAAGACAAAGCAGATATCACAGCAACAACAGTGAAAAAGAGAGATGGAAACTATCTGCATGATGTCGACTTGCTAAAATACGAAGGAAAAGTACAAAAAAATGGCAAGAAAATAGCAGGATATGGTGATCTTGAAAAAAGGGGAAAGATTTCGAAGGCTGCTTACGAAAAAAAATATAAGCAGATGATGACGGGCTCAAAGAAAGTAACACAATTCTTTAAAAATTCATCAAGTAACAGAAAAAAATATTTACAATAACAAGCCGAAAATAAGAGTTGCCTGACACATTTGCTGCGTCAGGCAATTTATTTTATAAAGGAGATGAAGATGAAGCGAATCAGAGAAATAATTGTTGGATTTTTAGTGATCTCAATGGTGCTGGGGAACTGGATGATACCACCAACGACAGCAGAGGCCACCAAAAAGGAAAACGAAGTAACACAAACGATGATCAAAGAGGCAAAGACCGCCTATGCAAAGTTTTTGAAAGAAAATAAAGGTATTAAAAAATTTACGGTTTGGGATGTGATCGGTGATGATATGCCGGAACTGATTACCGTGGGAAAGAAATCCATCAGCGAACAGAAAGAAATATTTATAATGGAAAAACTTATTATAACAGGAGTAAGGATATGAAAAAGGAATTAAGAAAGTTATTATTGGTATTGCTGATATTTACCAGTGTGTTTATTAGCATACCGCTTGGTTCTGTGGTGCAGTTGCAGGCTGCAACAAAGTTATGTGATGAATTTTATACCAGTAATATGATTACCATTAAAAAGGGCGGATCATACACGCTTAAAATGAACTACAACGGAAAGACTTTTGCTTCTTCAAAATTCAAGTTCAAATCAAGCGATTCGAAAGTGGTCAGTGTGTCATCGAAAGGTGTGCTCAAAGGCAAGAAGATAGGAAGTGCCAAGGTTTATGTTACTTCGAAGAGTAACAAAAAAGTAAAGGCTACAATTTGTGTAACAATCAATTCAACCGGTCCGCAAGCGGTTCAAGGTGGAACTGTAGAAACATCTTATGGTGTGAAAATTCCGGTTGTGTCAGAGTTTAATAAAATAGGTTTAATTGAAGGTAATGATTGGACAGGAGAAGGGACTGCTGGAAACGATTATGATAAAGCCTATGGAAAAGCACTAAAAGAGTATTCTAAAGTTGCAAACTATGGTATTCATGACGCACCTATCTTGCCAGCTGGCGATTATGCAATTCATAATGGAACAGCTTGGGATGAAATGGGGCCTGTAACCCTATGGAGAAATATAGATATGGGTCGTTACTTTTTCTACTATACGATAGACCTAAGCGATTTAAATGATGATGCTATCCAAAGACAAAGAGACCTTTCTTTGTTTATGCTTTCGATGATAACATCAACCCCAACTGAGGTTGAAAAAGCAATCTATGAATCTGCATTTACTGCACCAGATGATAAAGAGCCGATTCCTACTAGTGGTAAATGGGCAAAAATAGGTGATTGTCAAATTAAATTCACATGGTTTAGAAAAGACCCATTTATTCTTGAGTACGCTATTCGCTCAGCGCCGGAATCCGTCGTAAAGAAATACAGGGCAAAAAGCGAAAAGTGGATCAAAGAGGAAGCGGCGAAAAAAGCAGCAGAGGAATTTGCGAAGAGAGCATGGGATGAACTGAAGGAACCAGAACTTCCACAAGATATATCGGATGATGGCACAATCACAATAGAACGAGTCAATACACCGGATCTAAATACCTACCGTATGGTGAATCCTACTTCATCCACTGCGTATGTGTCAATCAATAATGAATTGCATATTTACATTCCCCGAGGAAAAACTGTCTATTTTCAAGGCCCGGAGCAAACTGTAGAAATAACAAAGATAGATCTGCCGTCAAAGAAGATTATGAAAGACGCCTCACCAATTATTGAATTAAAGGATGGTGGGGTGAATTACTCTGGACGTCCGACTGTGGAGGCAATCAACCACACGATTAAATATTGGAGTGCGCATGCCTATGTTACATTCAAAGATAAAAATGGAATCATAGTTGGTGGAGCATATGAGGATTTTGAATGTGATGATGATGAGTTTAAATCGCAAGAAATTGAGCTATATCCGGGAACGATATACAAAGGAACATATCCGGTAAAACAAAAAAATGGTGAAAGTGAGATTGATTTTTCTTTCGAAGCAGAACAGCGATATGTGCGACCGGTGGATAACAACAAGTTAATTGGAAACTTTAATGGCATCACATTGACAGAGGAACAATCCTATTGTTATCTGTTTTCCGTTCCCTTAAGTGATGGGTACGTTGGTGACTTTTATTTTAACCCATATGAATGGGGAGCCCTTTTGGATGCGAAGTGGTTTAACAGGAAGGAAGTTCCCGGATATATGGTGAAAAATGGAAATGTCTATGAGGTGGTTTTGGATACCAGTGAAGTTTCTGCGGTTCCGTGGGAGTATGCCAGACTTGAAACAGAAGTATTTGTATCGAAATAGCGAAGGAGATTGCGAACAAAGTACCAAGAAAAAAATAACAATATAAAAAAGAACGATACTTGCGATTCATGAGAAAATAGATTATAATTCTTGCGTATCTATTGTCTTTATCTTTGACACATTATAAAAGGTGGAACAGATGAACCAATTTAGAAATAAAAAACGCAGAAGTCTGTCTCTGATCGCAAGTATTTTCTTTTGTGTGGTTCTTGTGATCGCCTGCTATTCCGAGAGGGATCAGGAGACGATGGCGGTGGACTTAAGCAGCGAACCGTTGCAGCCGCAGGAACAGGCAGCGACACCTCAGGACAGCACGGACAGCGAACCGGTGGAAGTGGCGGCGGATATGACTGCAGTCACGGATGATACGCTGGACCGGAATCTGGCGGAGATTCTGGCGGTGAAGGACGGCTCCTTTATCGGCTATCATCCGGTGAATGAATCCTTTTTGCTTTGGTTTCGCAAGCAATATGGCGAAGCTGCGCTGGCGCAGATCGCAGAGGAAGCGACGCATGGGATGAACCCGGAGATCTGGTATGACCTGACCGGACGCTCGATCCACGTCTTGTGGCTGGATTATCAGGAGATGATCGGTCTGCGGATGGATGACGAAAACCGTACCACTTATAGCCGGGCGGCATCGGACGAGGAGATCATCTTAAGCTTTACCGGGGATATCAGCTTTGATGATACGGTAGGGACGGTACAATATCTCAAGCAAAACGGTCTGGATGCCACGATCACGCCGGAGGTCCAGCAGATTCTCAGAGAATCGGATATCACAATGGTCAACAACGAATGTGTATACAGTACAGGCGGAACCCCGATCGAAGGAAAAGCCTACACCTTTCGTGCAAACCCACAAAACATTCATTATCTGACAGATCTGGGAGTGGATATTGCCGGAATTGCCAATAATCATGTGTGCGATTTTGGACTGGACGCCTTGGTGGATACCATCGAGACCTTTGAAAATGCGGATATGCCCTATGTGGGAGCCGGACGTAATCTGGAAGAGGCAAAGCGGCCGTGGTATTTTGTCATTAACGGAAGAAAGATCGCAATCGTGGCGGCGACGCAGATTGAGCGAACCTACAATTATACAAAGGAAGCGACAGAGACTTCACCGGGTGTACTAAAGACTCTCGACCCCACCAAATTTGTGGATGTGATCGCCCAGGCGAAGCGACAGAGCGATATTGTCATCGTTTTTGTCCACTGGGGCACAGAGGGAAATGCCCACTTTGGGGGAGATCAGGTGGCACTGGCCAACGCTTTTGAAGCGGCGGGTGCAGATGCGATCATTGGCGGACATACGCATTGCCTGCAAGGCATTTCCTATATAAATGATACAC
Source organism: Lachnospiraceae bacterium (assembly GCA_022768825.1). Lineage (GTDB taxonomy): Bacteria > Bacillota > Clostridia > Lachnospirales > Lachnospiraceae > W0P33-017. The sequence goes on along the minus strand of JALEJB010000038.1, from coordinate 695 downwards.
CGGTCATTTACAGCCTCGGAAATTTCTGGCTTGGTACTACACCAAATGACGGAATTGTAAAACGGGACACAGCAGTTGCACAACTGATCATTGATAGGCAAGGCGCGATCCGTATGCGCTTTCTTCCGTGCATACAGGAAAATCTGATGACATATCTGGAGACAGACCCGCAGGAGAAACAGCGGATCATCACCTATGAACAATATATCTCGCAGGGAATACAGATCGATGTGGACGGATATGTGTCAAAAAACTAAATAAGTTTCAAAATATATTTTTATAGAAAAGAGGAAAAAAACATGAGTAAGAAACCAGTTGTATTGATGGTACTTGATGGCTATGGCTTAAACGAGAATCCGGAAGGCAACGCCATTGCAATGGCAAAGACACCGGTGATGGACGAGCTGATGAAGACCTGTCCATTCGTAAAAGGAAATGCATCCGGTCTGGCAGTCGGACTTCCGGACGGACAGATGGGTAATTCTGAGGTTGGTCATATGAATATCGGTGCCGGCCGTATTATTTACCAGGATCTGACTCGTATCACAAAGATGATCGAAGACGGAGATTTCTTTGAGAACGACAAGCTGAATCTTGCAATCGATAACTGCAAGAAGAACGGTTCTGACTTACATCTGTGGGGGCTGTTATCCGACGGTGGTGTACACAGCCACATTACTCATTTATATGGATTG
>JALEJB010000004.1 GCA_022768825.1 Lachnospiraceae bacterium | reverse complement strand
CTTGGTACGCTGATTGCTTCTTTGGCCAGCCTGATTTCTTATAAATTTTATGCAGTTACGACGGATTCACACAAAGGGAAATATGTGCTTGTGTTTACTGCATATAATCTGCTTTTTGTTGTGGTCTTAATGCTGGCTTATTTTGGTTTATATCGTTGATGCAAGGGATGATGTGTGATGAAGACATGATAGTTATTGAGGAAATGGCGATATTGTATAGGTGAAAGTATCTATGATTTCTTTGGGAACAATTAATTAAATTCATTCATCGCATCCACATAATCCTGCAAACCGTTTTCCTTCAATGCCAGTTTGGCATACAGAAGAGGTGCTTCCTCTGCCAGCCTGTACAGATATACAACATCATTCGGGTCATCAAAGATAACGGAGGAATTACATTCCTTACAACGGATAATAAGAACAGAGTTCTTGCCGGTATTGACGATGATGGAGTCTGTGGTAGGTTCATACATACCGAACCGAAAATTAAGATTGTTGTTCATGGCGGTCTCCTTCCCACAGATATTTGGCGCCATCCAAGAGGTCAATAATAGCTGTAAGCATATTGGTGTATTCTGTCTGCAATTCCTTGATTTCATCCGAAGAAGGAAGCATATCAGAGGTGCTGCTTGTGGTAAATGCCTTCTGCATTTCAAGTAATTGCAGGTACAGCGCATTAACAGTTTGCACCAGGGGATATATGGTTTCTTTCTTGCCAACAACACAGATGCGGTTATAGATGCAGGAACGGACAAAGTAATCTTTCTTCATCATTCCGCTGGCAAGAATACGGGCTTCGATTTGTTTGCGTTCAGCATCAGTAATTCTGAAGCTGATGGTTGGATTTTTATGTTGATTGCTCATGGTTTTGCTCCTTTCATTTTTGGGGTGGCAGCAGGTGTAGTAGATAATCTGACAGCCACAGGAATTATTCTATCCGATTAAATCCGAAAGTAAAGTTACTCTATCCAGAAGTGGAACTGTAATTGACTTTGCGAATATATTAGTGTATATTTAAATTACAAGAAGAGATACTATAGTCGGAACGGAGACTTAAAACCCGTTTCCAGTGGTCGGGATGAAGACCTAAAACTCATTCCCAGTACAGAGTAAACTGCTAAAAATCAAAGACGGATGGCTTCGGTCATCCGTCTTTCTTTAACAAAGGAGATCAAATGACAGAGGAAAGTTTTAAGGAACGTGTCCGGCAGGAAATGATAAAAACTGCAAAACAGTATAAAGATATATATGTTGACTATGAGTATCTAATTTGCTCGGAGATATTTGAAAAAAATGATTATTACATAATTGCTGCAGAAGAAGATAACTTTCAACACTTAACAGGAGTACATTCCAAAATAGATGCAAAGACTTTTTTTAACAAATGCTTTGATGGAACTTTGACAGAAGTTGACTTCGATATAGCAAAAACTGGACAGCATGAGAAAGCAGCAAAAGGTACAGTAAGAAGAAAAATACAAGTCTTGCCGGATATGATGACACTTATGAAATCTGATGTTCAGGTAGAAGAAGGATTTAGAAAAAATAGGGTAGTTTGTTCATTGGCAACGGCAGATGGACACTGTACGTTAGGATTTTCAGAATCAAAGAAAGCACGTCCGAAGTCCTTAATCAAAGGAAATGAATTACAAAATCCAGGAGCTGTTGATTTGATTTTGAGAAAAACAGCGGGGAGTTTATACTTTGATGAAATTATTGTTGGGGATATGGCAACACTTAATCGGTTCAAAGAAAAAATTGAGGGAATTGTATCTGCACAGCTATTTATAGTGGATGAAGATGGAGAGTAGATTATGGATGAAGATCATATCTTGCTAAGTGAAAAATTAGAAGACCAACTGAAAGCGGTAGAGTGGGCTCGTGAACAAAAGAAAAAAATTCTTGATGACAAAAGCAGGCGTATTGCAGATGCACTTATGGAAAAATCAGCAACACTGAATTTGCGTGTAAATCCAACATTAAAATCAGATGCAGAAAAAATTCTTTCAAGACTGGGTATTCCTATGTCTACTGCTGTTGATATGTTTTTAAATCAGGTTGTATTGGTTGGCGGGATTCCTTTTTTCGGTTACGGTACCTAAGCCACCTGCTGATATCGATGCGGTGCAGATGACAGAAGCGCAGTTTCATGCCAAGTTGCAGCGAGGATATGACGACTACAAAGTGGGCAGAACGCATAACGCTGCGGATGCATTTGCAAAATTTAGGGAGATTCATCTTGAAAGTAGATGAGACTCCCACCTCTATAGGTGGCGAGTAATACAAATTAGTCTTGGTGGGAGTCCAATCTCCTTCCAAGATGAAGCCTCCGGCGGATTGCAGAGGTGCGCAGAAGAAAAATGTCATGCAAAG
>JALEJB010000231.1 GCA_022768825.1 Lachnospiraceae bacterium | reverse complement strand
ATAAAAATATATAAAATGTCGAAATAATGACAAATAGGATGTCACATTACAAAAAAGATGATATTATTGCTTGCAAAATATGGCCATACACAAAATATGGCCATAACAAAAAACAAACCTCAATATTTAGTAGGAAAAGATTATATTTGAATTGTAATTGTCGAAGATTTTTCCCGAGATCTTGCGTGAATCTGATGTTTGATAAAATTCCAACTCAGTCCTTTTTTGATCTGATCGTCCCAAAATTCTTTTACATATTCTAATAAGTAAAAGGGGGATTGAAATAAATCAATATGATCATCTATCTGATATGGAACAGATAAAAATTCCTTATCATTTTCTGGTAAATAGTCACAAATGCCGAAACAAAATAAGGTGTTATTGTCTGCGTGCTCTAAATATGCGTTGATATAGGCCTCATCAGATGTAAAGCCGGGAATACTATATTCGTCTGATATGGAAAATGCCAATTCTCTTTTTGAAAACCAGGATCGATATTGATGACATATGTTAATATAAAGGTCAAGCAGTTCACATTCCTGATCTGTGAGGGAATATAATGCGGCAATATCCTTGTGGTGATAGAGAATTTCGTCCCAATGGAAATGCAGACTGGCAGTATAAGTTGGAAGCAGCAGCTCTGATTTATGCATGATATGATCAACGGATGATCCAACGAGCCATGGTGCAATTTCTTTATTTAAGTTAAAAGCAAATGACAGAAAGTTGTCAGAAAAACCAGAATAGAAATCAATAGCGTAATCTGATGTTGTTTTGACAACATTTATGCGTACGGTTGTATCAATTTTATTGGAAACACCTTTAAGACCGCATACATCAACGTGAAATAATCTTGAATCAACGATCTGTGTTTCGTTAAATGGTATATGTTCCATTCAATAACGTCTCCTTGTCTGATGTAAATATGAGAAAATCTGATATTTATATCTTCATATATTTTATATCGAAAACATTGTTTTTTTCTGTAGATTAAAATTAGAAAAAAATGAAAAAAATATGATTTTGGAAATCAATCATACATTGCGTGAAAAGAGAGCAAGTGGTAAACTGAACCTATATAAATAAGAAAGAACATTTAGCACGGAGTGAATGTACATGAAAAAAAATACTTTTAAACGGATTGTAACTGTTGGAGCTGTATTGGCAGGTGTGGCAGTATTCATTGCTTCTATTTTAAATAAGAGAGAAAATGAAAATGAGGAGTATTGTACGCCGAAAGCTTTACGGAAAGCGGCTAAAAATCAAGCAACTTTCTATGAGAAATATGTAAAAAGAGGATTGGATATTTTGCTTTCGCTTGGTGGGATTCTCATTTTATGGCCAATAATGGCGATTTCTGCATTGATTGTGTATTTGGAAGACCCTGCAAATCCGATTTTCCAGCAAAAACGAGTGGGAATCAACAAGACATATTTTCGAATTCATAAGCTTAGATCCATGAAAGTAAATATGAAGGATGTTCCAACGCATCTGCTCAGTAAAGAGGAACAGGATGCTTTCATCTTAAGATCCGGTCGATTGTTTCGAAAATTGTCCATTGATGAGTTGCCGCAATGCTTTGATATTTTAAGAGGACGAATGTCTGTTGTCGGTCCAAGACCTGCATTGTGGAATCAGGATGATCTGATCGCAGAGCGGGATAAATATGGTGCAAATGACGTGAAACCTGGATTGACCGGCTGGGCGCAGATTAACGGAAGGGATGAATTGGAGATCCCGGTAAAAGCTCAATTGGATGGCTATTACAAAGAGCAGCTGCGCAAAAGCAGCTTGAGTGGCTTCTGGATGGATTTCAAATGTTTTTTTGGTACGTTTATGTCGGTGCTTTCCTCGGAAGGAGTTGTAGAAGGAGGAACAGGAAATAAAGAAAAAAAGAATTCACATCAATATGAATATGTAAAAAAAGCAACAAATCAGGAGTTGATTGGTAATATTGGTTTTTTGGCTCCGGTAAAGGTTAATTGGACGAAAAAACGAAATGTCCTGATTACCGGGAAAGGTTCCTATATTGGAGAGAGCTTTGAAAGTTATGCCAGGGAGAACTTTGCTTTTAATTTTAAAGTGGATACTTTGGACATGATGGATGAAAGCTGGAGAACGCATGATTTTGCAGCATACGATATCGTTTTACACGTTGCAGGAATTGCTCATGCAGATGTGGGACAGGTGTCTGAGGAAACACAGAGGAAATATTATGAGGTAAATACAGATCTTGCGCTTGAGGTTGCGCAGAAAGCAAAGCAGGCGGGGGTAAAAGAATTTATTTTCATGTCCTCCATGATTGTATATGGGGAATCTGCTCCATTCGGAAAAAAGAGAATCATTAATAAAAACACGGTTCCGAAACCTGCAAATTTCTATGGTGACAGTAAACTACAGGCGGATGTGGCTGTAAGAAAATTGGCGGATGCAGATTTTTCGGTTCTTGTACTTCGACCGCCAATGATCTACGGAAAGGATTGCAAGGGTAATTATCCATTGCTGGCCAAATTGGCAAAAAAATTGCCTGTATTTCCATATGTGGACAATGCCAGATCGATGCTTTATATAGAAAATTTCTGCGAATTTGTATGTGAATTGATGTTGATTGATCAGGATTGTTTTAGCGTTGATGGCAATGTGTTTTTTCCGCAAAATGCGTTGTTTTCCAATACGTCAGACATGGTAAAGATCATTGCTGAGGCGGTGGGACATAAAATTGCTGTCAGCAAAGTACTTGCACCGGCAGTAGCTCTTGGTTCAATAATCCCGGGTAAAATCGGACAACTAATAAATAAGGCTTTTGGGAATAGTTGTTATGACCAAAATCTCAGCAATTATCCGGGGATGCATTATCAGAAATATAATTTTGCGCAGTCAGTACGAAGGACTGAGTCGGTAGATTTGGTGGAACACGTGAAAAATACAAAAGAGGTGCAAAAAGTGGAAAACGAACCTCTGGTAAGTGTGATTACAGTTGCTTTTAACAGCGAAAAAACGATTCAAAGAACGATCGAATCGGTTTTGAATCAGACTTATACGAATGTGGAGTATCTGATCATAGATGGATGTTCGACTGATCATACGCTTGAAATTGCGCATTCATATGAAGGAGATTTTGCAAGAAAGGGCATGAACTATCACATTATTAGTGAGAAGGATGCCGGGATCTATGATGCGATGAATAAAGGTATTCGAAAAGCATCCGGAGAAATTATCGGTATAATTAACAGTGATGACTGGTATGAAGTGAATGCACTGAAGACGATGGTTCGTAATTTTCAAGTAACAGATTTTGATTACTATTATGCAGATGTGTGTTTGCATAAGGCAGATGGCTCAAAGTTTATCAAGCATTCAAAGATGGATCATATTGTGACAAGCAGACATTGGAATCATCCAACCTGTTTTGTGAGAAAAGCAGTATATGATGAACTGGGAACATTTAAAAATGAAGGAATTCATGATGATTTTGATTTCTTTTTACGTGTGCGAAAGGCCGGAAAAAAAGTTGTTATAGAAAATCAGGTACTTGCAAACTTTCGGACAGGTGGAGCGAGCAATGATAAGACCATAAAAAAATGCTTGAAGCGTTGTAAGGATCGTTTTCAGTGCTATGTGTCAAATGGTTACAGCCCTTTATATCTGATTGAATGCGTTGGAATCGAACTTGCGAAAGTAATTTTAAGTTAAATGGGAGGACATGATAATGTTCAAGTTTCCAAGTGTGTTGCCCAAGCTTTGGCTAAGCATCAATGGCGTGTCTTACGGAAAAAAGTTAAAAATGGTCGGATGGCCGGGAATATTCAGATATCCGGGTGCAAGAATTACAATTGGTGATCAGGTAAAAATCAACAGTAGCTTTTTCTCGAATCTTCTTGGCTTGTATCAGAGAATGATTATTGTGGCAAGAGGAGAAGGAAAAATTGAGATTGGCGATCGGGTCGGAATGTCCGGAAGCACCATTTATGCAAGAGAGCACATTGTCATTGGGGATGATTCTCTGATTGGTGCCAATTGTAAGGTTTTGGACAATGATTTTCATCCGATTGATCCAAGGGAACGTCTGGGCGGTTCGTTGGACAAGCTAAAGACAAAGCCGGTAATCATCGGAAAAAATGTGTTTATCGGATGTAATTCGATTATTTTAAAGGGAACTGTTCTTGGAGATAATTGCGTGGTTGGTGCCGGGAGTGTGGTAAGCGGCCGGTTTGAAGCTGGCAGTGTGATTGCAGGGAATCCTGCAAAGGTAATAAAAAAGTGTTGATAGTTTAGGGGGTTACGGGATTTGACGAACAGACAGATGTTTTATACGACAGAATCCAGTGTGAGTTCCAACAGAATCCTGTATACACCGTCGATATTTGCAAAATCTTCGTGTTTTTATGTTCAGGAGATTGGCAGTTTGGTTGCAAGGAAGGCTCACAAGTCAGTCAGAAATAATTTGGATTCTTATCTTTTTTTCTTTGTGAAATCGGGCAGTGGAAGTCTGATTTATCGTGGACGTACGTACTGCTTGTTTCCGGGTGATATGGTTTTTTTGGATTGCAGACAAATGTATGTACACGAGACGGATGAAAAAAATCTTTGGGAGCTTTCATGGATTCATTTTGACGGCGAAGCGATGCCTGCAATCTATGAGAAATATGTATCACGAGGTGGCAGCCCGGTGTTTCATCCAAATGAAACAGAAAAATATAGAAGGCTGCATGAGGAACTTTTTGCATTGGCATCGTCGGATGATCATATTCGTGATATGAGAATCAATGCCAAGCTCAGTGAGTTGCTTGTCTATCTCATGGAAGAATCGTGGAATCCAGAGATGATGGATGATGGATTAAAACGAAATAAATTATTTCCGATCAAGGAATATCTGGAGGAAAACTATGCAAAGCCGATAGTGTTGGATGAACTTTCGGAGCATTTTGGAATCAGTAAATTTTATCTGACCCGTGTGTTTAAGGAGCAATATGGGCAGTCCATAAACCAATATCTGTTACAGATCCGGATCACGAAGGCAAAGAATATGCTGCGTTTTACCGAGGAAAAAATAGAGACCATCGGGAGAGTGTGTGGACTTGGCGAACCGAATTATTTTAGCAGGACGTTTAAAAAAATGGAAGGTATAAGCCCTTTAGAGTATCGGAAAAAATGGTAGAAACAATTGTTTCTGCTATTTTTTTGCATAAGAATAGAGAGCAATATTGTGCAAGAAATAAGCAATATCGTGAATTTAACTAATGCTAAAGGTTAGGTAAAATGGTAAAAGGTGAATTGACGATATATGGGAGGGAATGTAAATATGAAAACAGCTTTTATAACAGGTGTCACCGGGCAGGATGGTTCATATCTTGCAGAGTTTTTATTAGAGAAGGGTTACGACGTGCACGGGATGATCCGTCGTTCTTCTGTGGATTTTCGCGAGCGTATTGCTCATTTGGAAGATATGCAAAACTTCCATCTTCATTATGGTGATCTGAGTGATTCCATCAGTCTTGTAAAGCTGATCGGACAGATCCGACCGGATGAGATTTATAATTTAGCAGCGCAGTCACATGTTCAGGTGAGTTTTGATGTACCGGAGTATACGGCTGACGTGGTAGCAACCGGAGTTCTTCGTATTTTGGAGGCGGTTCGTGTATGCGGTATGGAAAAAACATGCAGAATTTATCAGGCTTCTACTTCCGAATTGTATGGAAAAGTGGAGGAGGTTCCACAGAAAGAGACCACGCCATTTCATCCATACAGTCCATATGCAGTTGCAAAGCAGTATGGTTTCTGGATCGTAAAGGAGTATCGTGAGGCATATGATATGTTCTGCTGTTCCGGCATATTGTTTAATCACGAGTCAGAGCGCAGAGGAGAAACTTTTGTGACAAGAAAGATCACACTTGCGGCATCTCGTATTGCGCAGGGTGTTCAGGATAAATTGTATTTGGGAAACCTTTCTTCTTTGCGTGACTGGGGATATGCAAAAGACTACGTAGAATGTATGTGGCTGATCTTGCAGAATGAGAAACCGGAAGATTTTGTCATTGCAACAGGGGAGCAGCATTCTGTCAGAGAATTTGCTTCGCTGGCATTCCATTATGCAGGCATTGAACTGGAATGGCAGGGTGAAGGAATGGAGGAAAAAGGAATCGATAAGGCCACCGGAAAAGTATTGGTGGAAGTCAGTCCTGATTTTTATCGTCCCACAGACGTCGTCAATCTCTGGGGTGATCCTACCAAAGCAAAGACCGAACTTGGCTGGAACCCTACCAAGACAAGCTTTGAGCAGCTCGTTGAGTTGATGGTGAAGCATGATATGGAAAAAGTTGCGATTGAAGTGGCACAGGATGAAATTAAAGCAAAGTTGAAATAAGAGGCGAATCATTATGATGGATAAAAATGCAAAAATATATGTAGCCGGACATAGAGGTATGGTGGGATCTGCAATTGTGAGAGAATTAAATCGGCAGGGATACACCAATATTATTACGAGAACACATGCACAGTTGGATCTGTGCAGACAAGCAGATGTAGAGGATTTTTTTGCAAAAGAAAAACCCGAGTATGTGTTTTTGGCTGCGGCAAAGGTTGGCGGAATCGTTGCAAATTCAGAGGCTTTGGCAGATTTTATGTATGATAACATGACATTGGAGATGAATGTGATCCACAGTGCCTGGAAAAACGGATGCAAGAAGCTGGAGTTTCTCGGAAGCAGTTGCATCTATCCGCGTATGGCACCACAGCCGATGCCGGAAAGCTGTCTGCTCACCTCAGAGCTGGAAAAAACAAATGAGGCATATGCTTTGGCAAAAATTTCCGGATTGAAATACTGTGAGTTTTTAAATAAGCAGTACGGAACGGATTATATTTCGGTGATGCCGACGAACCTTTATGGTCCAAATGACAACTACCATCCGACGCACAGCCATGTGCTTCCGGCACTGATCCGAAGATTTCATGAGGCAAAGGAAAGCGGTGCAAAGGAGGTTACCTGCTGGGGAGATGGCTCACCGCTTCGCGAGTTTTTGTATGTGGACGATCTTGCAAATCTGTGCGTATTTTTGATGAACAATTACAGTGGTGATGAGACTGTGAATGCCGGAACGGGAAAAGAGCTGACAATCAGGGAATTAACTGAATTGGTGGCAAAAGTGATCGGTTTTGAGGGCGAGATCAAATGGGATACATCGAAGCCAAACGGTACGCCGAGAAAACTGTTGGATGTAAGCAAAGCTACAAAGCTGGGTTGGACTTATCAGACGGAATTAGAGGATGGAATTCGCCTTTCTTACGAAGATTTTTTGAACAATCCAATGAGAGCAGAGAGGTAGAACATGAATATAGTATTATTGTCCGGCGGATCAGGGAAACGGCTTTGGCCGCTTTCCAACGATATTCGTTCGAAGCAGTTTATTAAAATATTTAAATGTAAAGATGGTAGTTATGAGTCTATGGTTCAGCGTGTGTATCGTCAGATTCGAACGGTAGACCCGGATGCAACGGTAACGATCGCAACGAGTAAAGCACAGGTGAGCGCAATTCATAATCAGCTTGGAGAGGATGTGGGCATCTCACTGGAGCCATGCAGAAGAGATACATTTCCGGCGATTGCACTGGCGACATCTTATCTGACAGATGTGATGGGTGTCAGTCCGGAGGAATCGGTTGTCGTTTGTCCGGTTGATCCGTTTGTGGAAAATGATTATTTTTATGCGTTGAAGGAGTTGTCTGAACAGGCAGATAAAGGTGAGGCAAATCTGGTATTGATGGGAATTGAGCCGACCTATCCAAGTGAAAAATATGGTTATATCATTCCTGAATCAAAGGATAAGACCTGTTTTGTATCGACTTTTAAAGAGAAACCGACAAAAGAAATGGCAGAGAACTATATCAAACAGGGAGCTTTGTGGAATGGTGGAGTCTTTGCCTATCAATTGCAATATGTATTAGATAAAGCGCATGAATTGATAGAATTTACGGATTATCAGGATTTGTTTGCAAAGTACGACTCTCTGAAAAAAATCTCTTTTGACTACGCAGTCGTTGAGAATGAGGAAAAAATCCAGGTCATGCGTTTTGCCGGACAGTGGAAGGACCTCGGAACATGGAATACACTGACCGAAGCGATGGAAGAAAACGTGGTAGGAAATGGGATTTTAAACGAGGTATGTTCCGGTGTGCATATTATCAATGAACTGGATGTTCCGGTGCTTGCGATGGGACTTCATGATGTGGTGATCTCAGCGTCGCCGGAAGGAATTTTGGTTTCCGATAAAGAACAAAGCTCCTATATCAAGCCTTTTGTGGATGCAATTGACCAGCAGATCATGTTTGCCGAAAAATCATGGGGCAGCTTTCGGGTCATTGATGTGGAGAACGCATCGATGACGATAAAGGTCACATTAAATGAGGGACATAGCATGAATTATCATAGTCATAAGCATCGGGATGAGGTGTGGATCGTGATTTCGGGTCATGGCAGAACGATTGTGGATGGCATGGAACAAACGGTAAAAACCGGGGATGTCATTCAGATGAAAGCAGGATGTAAGCATACGGTGTTTGCCGACAGTGAACTGAAGCTGATAGAGGTTCAGCTTGGGGATGATATTTCCGTAGAAGATAAGGTAAAATACAAATTGTAATTGTTTGAAGTAAGGTGTATATTTTTAAAATAAGCGGAGTGATAACTACTGCGGAGATCACACAGTAGTCACTTCGCTTTGATTTTATTTAAGTAAATTTTGCAGAGGAAAAGGCAGATCATAAATGTGAATACAAACGCCAGCGGTTGTGCTTCCTGAATCCCATTCATACCGCGCAGCCTGCTTAAAATAAGAAGAATTGGAATGAAAAGAAAACCGCTTCTAAGGGTGGATGTAAAGCTGGCTAATAGTTTCTGACCGGTACTTTGAAAGCCCATTTCGACCATCATGGTAAGCGGGACAAATAATTGACCGATGCACATGAGTTGAAGTGCACGTTCCCCGTATATGATTACCAGGGAATCATTGCGAAAGAATGCGATCAGTGTCGGTGCAAACAAAAAGATCGGAATAGATATTAAAAATAAAGCGACCTCAGATCCCCAAAATGCGGACCAGAATGCCCGGCGCACGCGGTCAAATTTTTTGGCTCCGTAATTAAAGCTACTGATCGGTTGGAAGCCCTGCCCGATACCGATCGCGATAGCCATTGGGAAAAAGCTGACACGGGATACGATACTCATGGCAGCGACGGCTGCATCCCCATAGATATTCGCACAATTGTTTAGCAACATGGCGGCGATACTGTTCAAGGACTGACGAAGCAGACTTGGGAAACCGGTTGCGATAATATTGGCATAGGTATGGAAGTCTTTGGCTAGTGAAGAAAAGGCGATTTTTGTCTGCGTCTTTCCTGTCAGATACATGGACAAAAGAATTCCAAAGGAAATGAGCTGCGACAAGGCCGTGGATAATCCGGCACCCTTGATGCCCATATGAAACACAAAGATAAAGAGTGCATCGCCTGCTATATTGATGATGGCTCCGGTCATCATACCAATGGTACCGAGTTTTGCACGACCTTCATAGCGCAGCAGGTTATTCATGGTAAAGCTGGTTGTAAAAAAAGGAGCAGAGAAAATGATAAAAATCATATAATCTTTTGCATATTCTGCAATGGTTTCCGTGCTGCCAAGTAAATAGATCAGCGGTTCTAAAAAAATCAGACTGAACATTGCGATCAGGAGACCCAAAAAGAAGGATAGGAAAAAGCCGGTTGTTGTATACCTGATTGCTTCATCTATGCGTTTTGCCCCAAGATTTCTGGACATAATGCTGCCGGCACCCTGCCCACATAAGAAGCCAAATGCCTGGAGAATTGCCATGAAACCGAACACAATACCGGTTGCACCGCTTGCGCTGGTGCCAAGCCTGCTGACAAAGGCGGTGTCGATCATATTATAGATATTGGTGACCATCATACTGATAATGGTAGGGATAGATAAGGATAACAGTAGCCTGCTGACAGGCTGCTGCGTCATTTTTATAAATTGCTGCCTTGAATTTTGTTGTTGCATTGTTTGCGGTGATTCCTTTATTTTGATTTCCAAATTTTTACCTTATTATAATCATTTCTTATTTATTATGCAATGACTGGGGATCATTATCCGTCAGAATGAAGAAAGACACATTGAAAAAATAATAGGATAAGAGTAAAATCAGATAAACGTTAAAGTGATTTTCGTATGGAACATGAAAAGAGGTAGCATATGGATGAACGATTAAGAAAACAGATGGAGTTTGCGCTTGAAATTGATAAAGAAAAAAATATTTTCAGACAGACCCATTTGTCGAATCATGGTAGAAATGAGAATGACGCAGAGCATGCCTGGCATATGGCGATCATGGCATATCTCCTGCGGGAGTATTCCAACGAACCGATCGATATCGGAAAGGTGATGTTGATGTGTTTGATTCATGATATTGTGGAAATAGATGCAGGAGACACATATGCGTATGATTTGGAAGGGCAAAAGACGCAGAAGGCGAGAGAAGAGGCTGCCAAGGAACGCATTTTCTCCATGCTGCCTGAGGATCAGAAATCGGAGCTTAGTTCTCTTTTTGATGAGTTTGAAGCATATGAGACACCGGAAGCAAAATTTGCTCATGCTATGGATAATCTGCAGCCTTTGATGCTCAATGACAGCAATGATGGGGCAGATTGGAGAGAACATCGGGTGCACAGCTCTCAGGTATATGGACGTCAGTCAAAAACCAGGCGGGGTTCTCAGAAACTGTATGAGCTGGTCGATCAGTTGATCCAGAAAAATATTAAAAAAGGCAATATCATGCCGGATTAAGAGGAAATGATGCAATATACACATGTGATACATCCGTTTGAACCGGTTTATGATCAGAATTCTAAAATATTGATATTGGGAAGTTTTCCTTCTGTTAAATCCAGAGAGCAGAAGTTCTTCTATGGACATCCGAGGAACCGGTTTTGGAAGGTTCTGGCTGGCGTATTGGATAGAGAAGTGCCGGGTACAATTTGTGAAAAGAAAGCTTTTCTGCTTGAGAATCACATCGCTGTGTGGGATGTGATTGCAAGCTGTGAGATCAAAGGAAGCAGTGACAGTAGCATAAAAAATGCACAGCCAACAGATCTGGCAAAAATCATTGCCGAAAGTAAGGTGGAGCGGATTTTTGTCAATGGTCAGACGGCAGGACGGATGTATGCGAAGTATCAGGAAAAGATGCTGGGAATGAAAGCCTGTGTACTTCCTTCTACAAGTCCTGCGAATGCTGCTTTTTCCACTGAAAAATTGATTCAAATCTGGCAGGAGGCATTGCTTGATATATGAAGAAAACAAATACAAAAATGAGAGGTATGATCGTCTTCCTGATCGTTGCAATTGCACTTTCCGCATGTGGGTTTCATGAGTCCAAACCGCAAGAGCAGTATGTATTGGAAGATATCCCCCAATATGAGAATCAGCCGTATGTGGAAATCAATGGGAACATACCGGAGTTTTCAAAGGAGGATAAAAATTGTACAGACGCATTTGAAGTGTATAGTGAACTGGATCAATATGGGCGGTGTGGGCAGGCATATGCAAATATTTGCCCCGACCTTCAGCCGACGAAACCGCGCGGAGAAATCGGTATGGTCAAGCCAAGCGGCTGGCATACGGTAAAGTATTCATCCATCATTGATGGCAATTATTTGTATAACAGATGCCATTTGATCGGGTATCAGTTGGCAGGCGAGAATGCCAATGAGCGAAATCTGATCACCGGAACCAGGTACTTAAACACAATCGGGATGTTGCCTTTTGAAAATGAAATTGATGATTATGTGGATGAAACGGGAAATCACGTTTTGTATCGTGTGACGCCGATCTATGACGGAAATAACCTTGTTGCAGACGGTGTGCAGATGGAAGCGTGGTCTGTAGAGGATCATGGAACAGGCATCTGCTTTCATATTTTCTGCTATAATGTTCAGCCGGGGATTGAGATTGATTATACAACCGGCGAGAGCCGGGCGTCAGAGTCGGCTGATGCGACTGAGAACAAGGAAATATTTGTTGTGAACAGAAATTCTAAAAAATATCATAAGCCAGTCTGTTCAAGTGTGGAGCAGATCGCAGAGCAGAATCGGATAATATATACAGGAACAGAGGAAGAATTGCAAAATCAGGGGTTTTCTGCTTGTAAAAGATGTATGAATTAAGGAAGTAAAGACTGAAATTTTTTGACAAAATATATAAAAAGGGTTTCTTTCTCAGAATAATTGGTATAAAATGATAAATGTATATACGGAGAGGGAAACAGGTGATGCTATGACAAATCACAACAAAAAAATGATTGCACCGATTATAGTGACATGTATTCTGGTAGCCTATTACGGAATCTATTTTGGAGTATTGGTTTCCTTGATTGATATTTTGGTAATCAAAATATTGTTAGGAGTGATTCCTGCGATAATGAGTATACTGATCATATATGTATGCGTGCAAAGAATCAAAGAGATAAGGAGTGGAGAAGAAGATGATCTTAGTAAATACTGATTATATCAGTGGAAAAGAACTGGAAATGCTAGGACTTGTAAAGGGAAGTACCATCCAGTCAAAAAACATTGGAAAAGACATTACGCAGAGCTTTAAAACACTTGTTGGTGGCGAGCTTGGCGCATACAACGAGATGATGAATGAAGCCAGAGCACTCGCTACAAAGCGAATGGTTGCGGAAGCAGAGCAGCTGGGCGCAGACGCAATTGTGAATATTCGTTATTCTTCATCGGCAATTATGCAGGGCGCAGCCGAAGTGATCGCATACGGTACAGCAGTAAAATTTACAAATTAACAGAATAGAAAGGTATGTATGATGGGAAAAAAAGGTAAAATTTTTGCCGGTCTCATAGCCGGCGCAGCAGCGATCGTTGCAGTGAAAAATAAGGACAAGATCGTGGAAAAAATGAATCGCCTCAAGGAAGAAAAAGAAGGAATTTTTGAGGACGAGGCGGATGAGACGGCAAAGGAGCATGCGGAAACGGTATATTCCGATACAACCGGTGATGGCAAACCTGATACCGCATATGTAGATACAACCGGCGATGGTGTTGTGGATAAAACCGTTGACTTAAATGGAGAAGCCCTTCAGGCTGATACAAAAGAAATCGACACGACCGGTGATGGCAACAATGATACGGTTGCGCTGGATACTACGGGAGATGGTCAGTATGACACGATCATGACAGATACGACCGGTGACGGAAAATTAGATTCTGCATTTGTTGACACGACCGGCGACGGTGTTGTGGATACAATAGTTGATCTGGAAAAAGGAAAATCATGAGTATTTTTCAACGAAAAAGAAATCCGGAACTGGACGGCATCTTATCTGCCATGCTTGCCAATGCATCAAATAATTATAAAGATAATGCGCAGGCAGATTTCAGAAAGTTTCAGACGCGTTTGGATGAGCTGAATGCAGTGGGAAAATTAAATGAAAAACAGAAGGCATATTATGAGGATATGCGAACGAAATATGCCG
>JALEJB010000220.1 GCA_022768825.1 Lachnospiraceae bacterium | reverse complement strand
TTTTTTATAATCGATGCGACAGGATTTGAACCTGCGACCTCTGCGTCCCGAACGCAGCGCTCTACCAAGCTGAGCCACGCATCGCTTGTGAGACATATCGAGATATGTCTCAACAACGAATCTTATAATATCACGATTTTCACAGATTGTCCAGTACTTTTTTTAAAGAACCATTTGAACGCATCCGTAAATTCCGGCATCATTACCAAGCTGTGCTATTTTGAACTGTGTCTCTCGACATGCATGGAAGGTATATGGTACAAAATATTTTGATACAACGTCTGTGATCATCTCTCCCGCTTTTGATACACCGCCTCCGATGACGATGACCTCCGGGTTTGATACGCAGGCGATCATTGCCAGCGTACGTCCTAAGATTTTTCCGAAATCCTCGATGACTTCAAGTGCCAGCGCATCTCCTGCCTTTGCCGCATCAAATACATCCTTTGCTGTGACTTCTGCGATGTCTCGTAGTGTAGAAGGAGTATCACTTGCTGCCAGCTTCCGCTTTGTCATAGTCACTACACCGGTTGCCGATGCATACTGCTCGAGACAGCCCTTTTTTCCACAGCCGCATACGTCTGTTTCCTCATCATTTACCGGAATATGACCAATCTCACCGCCGGCTCCGGTTGATCCGGCAACGATCTTTCCATCAACGATGACTCCACCGCCAACTCCTGTTCCGAGTGTGACCATAACGACATTTTTTGCGCCTTTTCCGGCTCCCTGCCACATCTCACCCAATGCTGCTACATTTGCATCATTTCCGGCTTTTACAGGCAGATTGCACAGGTTGCTTAATTTTTCCTCTACGTTGAATACATCCCATCCCAGATTGACACATTTGCGTACCACTCCTTCCGGTGTTACGGGCCCCGGTACACCGACGCCGACACCTTGTACCGTATCCTTGTCAATTCCTTTCTCCTGCAGCTTTGCATCAATCGCTGCCGCAACGTCCGGCAGGATCTGCTCCCCACCGTTGTCTTTTCTGGTTGGAATCTCCCATTTGTCCAACAACTCTCCTGTTGTCTTGAACAATCCCATTTTTACAGTTGTTCCACCGATGTCCACACCAAAACCATACTCTTTCATTCCGTTCTCCTTACTTTTTTTATTCTATCACTGTTTCGTACCTCTCAGTGACAATTATTCCTCAATGATCACATCGCCACCGTCCGGGTTATCCGGATCCACACTTTCCGTAGAATTGTCCGTCGTCGAATCGTCCGTCGCAGTGTCATCACCATCCGGTCCAACCTCTGGATCCGCATCTGCTCCGTTTTCGTCCTGATCAATGTCACCATCGATTGTAACTTCTGAATCGTCCGTGATACCTTCAATTTCTTCCGGCAAATCGACAGGGGGCTTTGGTGTCTGTGGTTCCGGCGTCTCTTCCTCCGGCTCCTCTTCTTCCGTTTGCTCCTCTTCTTCTTCCGGCAGCTGCTCCGGTACATGAACACTATCATTATAACTGATATACGGCATAAAATCCATAGGAGAAAGTGATTCATGTATTTTTAACATATAATCCTGCCAGATGTGCCCCGGATAAGAAGCGCCATAGAGTCCGCTTAGCTCCTTTGGATTATCATATCCGACCCAGATTGCAGTTGTATAGTATCTGGTAAATCCGCAAAACCATCCGTCCTTATCATCATTGGTCGTTCCGGTCTTTCCGGCGCATGGCATATCGCCTAACCCGAGTCCTCTTGCAGTGCCTCTTGTAAACACACCCTGCATGATATCCGTCATTGCACGTGCGGCATTCTGATCATAGACTTCGATCTCCGCTCTCTCATCGGCATAGATCGTCTCGCCTTTTGCGTTCTGTATCTCCATGACGCAGGTCGGTTCCCGGTAAATGCCGTCGTTTTCGATCGTTGTATAACCACTCGCCATCTCAACGGAAGACATTCCATACGTAAATCCGCCCAGCGCAATGGCAAGCTGATTGTCTTCTGCTACCAGCTTCGAAAAATTCATTTTCTTCAAATATTCCAGTCCTGTAGAAGGAGACAATTCCTGAAGCACTCTCCACGCCACCGTATTTTTTGACTGCTCCACTGCCGAACGCAGCGTCATATTCCCCGAATAGTTCCCGCTGGAGTTGGACGGTCCATTTTCCACCCGGGCATCCAATACGATCGAGTCCGGTGTAAATCCGTGTTCAAGGGCCGGCGTATAGACAACCAGTGGTTTGATGGAGCTTCCCGGCTGACGAAAACTCTGATAAGCGCGATTTAACGTATAGCCGTTAAAATCCTGGCTTCTTCCACCCACGATCGCTGTCACATATCCCGTCTCGTTATCGATACAGGTTCCGCTTGCCTGCAGGGTATAGACCCCGTCCTCGGTTTTTTCATCAAACTGTGCCAGACCTTCATCAATCGATTGCTGCAGCAGCTTTTGCTTTTTCATATCAATGGATGTGTAGATCCGATAACCGGCTGTAAACAGAGATTTCTGGCACGATGCATACATCTCATCATATTCCTCATTGTAGGCATCCTTCTCTTCCGGTGTGTCAAATTCATACCGGAATTCAAACCCGTGATTTTTCATCAGAGCTTTTGTGGCACAATGATAGACAAAAGTCTCCACATAATCGCTCTTTTTACGCTTTGGTCTGTTTAATACCGTCTCCGAGATCACCTGTGCTTCATAGGTCGAATCCTGTATCTTTCCGTCATTTAACATCTGTTTCAGAATCCGATTGCGTCGCTTTGTCGCATTTTCCAGATTCGTTACCGGGTCGTACAATGTCGGATTATTCGGTATTCCGCACAGCAATGCCTGATCTGCGAGAGACAGGTCTGTCACAGAGCAGTTAAAATATCCTCTTGCTGCCGCTTCGATCCCGTAATATCCATTTGAAAAATTGACATTATTTAAATAAAACTCCAGAATCTGTTCCTTGCTGTATCGCTGCTCCAGTCCAACCGCGATATACAATTCCTCTATCTTTCGCTGCCAGGTCCGTTCATTTGACAAAAAGACGGTACGGGCAAGCTGCTGGGTAATGGTGCTTCCGCCCTGCGTGATCTTCTGATTCCGCAGCATTGCTACAGCCGCCCGGACAACGGCCTTGACGTCGACACCATGATGCTTGTAAAATTTCTTGTCTTCTATGCTGACAATTGCCGCTTTCACACCTTCCGGTATGTCCTTATATTCCAGATAATACGAGTCTTTCTCGCCTTTTACCACGGAAATCTCTTTCCCATTCACGTCATAGACCACACTTGTCTGGGAAGCCCGAAAGGTATCTTCATTGGAGCTGTTGACCAGCTCTACGGCATGATTCCGCAATTCACTTACTTTTTTTGCATAACCGCCAAAAAAGTAAAACGCCAGTGCACCTAAAATCACCAGCAATAACACGATCTGGATGCCAAAAATGATCTTTAGTCTGCGCATTCTGGCTGCTTGTTTTCCATGCTTCTTATTTTTGCTCATATATGAAATCACCTCTTAATAATTATGCTCGGTTGCATATTTTCTCGATCTCCAACAGCTCCTCGTCAGAAAAATCGGTATGCTGTACGATGCGGCAATTCTCTGTGATCTGCTCCGGCTTTGACGCTCCGATCAGTACAGAGCACACCTCATCATCCTTCAACACCCATGACAAAGCCATCTGCGCCAGTGTCTGTCCACGGTTCTTTGCAATCTGATTGAGCTGATCGATCTGCTCTAATCGCTCCGGTGTCAACGCATCCTTTTTCAAGAATCTCGGATCTCTGCCAATCCGGCTGTCCGTAGGAATACCGTTCAGATACTTGTCGCTTAACAACCCCTGTGCCAACGGACTAAACGCAATAATTCCAATTCCGGCCTCTTTTGCGTATGTTTTTACCCCGTCATCTTCTATTCCGCGGTCAAATATCGAATATCTGCGCTGGTTGATGATCAGTGGACAGTGCAATTCCTTCATGATCTCTATTGCCTTTTTCGTATGCTCCTGATCATAATTCGAGATACCCGCATAAAGTGCTTTTCCGCTATGTACGATAGATGCCAGTGCCTCCATGGTCTCCTCTAACGGTGTATCCGGATCCATTCTGTGATGATAAAAGATGTCTACATACTCTAACTGCAGTCTCTGCAGACTCTGATCCACACTGGCGGTCAGATATTTTTTGCTGCCCCAGTTACCATACGGTCCCGGCCACATATCATAGCCGGCTTTCGTTGTGATGATCAGCTCATCGCGATACGGACGAAAATCCTCTTTGAGGATCCGTCCCGCATTCGTCTCTGCCGCACCGTAAACCGGTCCGTAGTTATTCGCCAGATCAAACTGCGTGATCCCCTCATCAAATGCCGTGCGGCACATCGCCTTCATCGTATCATAATTATCTTTTGTACCAAAATTATGCCAAAAACCAAGAGATACAGCCGGAAATTTTAATCCGCTTTTTCCAACCCGGTTATACCTCATCTTTTCATATCGTTTCTCATTTGCAACATATACATCTGCCATATCATTGCTCCTTTCTGCAATTCATTTGCTGACACCTATAAATATACGCACATTTTTGTGTTTTGTCTATGAAAAAAGAAAGAGTTGCATGAACAAACTCTTTCTTCTCAATCATTACTGTTCCATCTGTTTTCCCAGAAATCCTGCTGCGATACTGACTAACTGATTCTCTGTCTCTCCCATGGGATGATTCTTATCCTTATCGTATAAGATCACCGCCCCGATCGCATCACCCTCGCAGATGATGGTACTGATCGCCTGCGTCACGTATTCCCCGGAGTCATCTAATGTGATCTTGATAAAATTATTTTCATCCTTGCTCGCCACCAAAGTCTTTCGGTTTTCCATCACCTCATCCAGCTGACGGCTGATCGGCTTGCCCTCAAACTCCTTTTTTCCGCTGCCGGATGCCGCAATGACATGATCCCGATCAGTGATGCATACCAGATGTCCGGTCGTCTGCGCCATCGTCTCGGCATATTGCCCGGAAAACTGACTGAGCTCTCCGATCGGTGAATATTTTTTTAAAATGATCTGACCTTCCCGGTCTGTAAAAATCTCAAGCGGTGCGCCCTCCCGTATGCGAAGTGTACGTCGGATTTCCTTTGGAATGACAATTCTTCCAAGCTCATCGATTCTTCTGGTAATTCCTGTTGCCTTCATGTGCTGTATCCTCCATTTGTCTTATTGTCAATATAGTTTTCTGCTATATTTTTGTCATGGAGTTATTATACGGAGAATACGGAAAAATATTCTATCAAACAATTTGTTTCAAAGACACAATTTTTTCACAGATATTCGCATTAAATGACACACTTTTTTCACAATCTCACGGTATATTACATACTATCAACAACAGAGATGTTGTTGATACAGATTCCCAATTGTACGTAGTAATTCACTACAATTGTTTCATTTTCATAACTAAAACTCCTCGAAAAAGCAGCCACCCAGGGCTGCTTTTTCACGTCTTTCTTTACATTTGTTCCAAATTCATAAAACGATCCCAGTCCTGCGTATCACCGCTGCCCTGCACATGGATCAGATAACTTCTCTCTTCTCCGTCAATCGAAAACAGATACGTACCGTCCTTTTTTTCGATATTGTAGATCTCGCAGCCTTCCAGGCTCTGATACAGATCGGTATATTCGCTCTCATCCAGTACGCGATCCGGAATCTCCTGCTGCAATACCTCATCTGCATTATAGATCTTGATGCCCTCTTCCACGATGGATGTGACCACCGCGTCCGCAATATGAAGCTCCAGATTGTTGGTTCTCATCATACGGATATCCCGGTTTTTGCTGTTTTCCGGCTTGATCTTGACCTGATCGATGGTCGCGCGAAAGCTTCCCGACATCTGCACAATTCCCTGTAAATAGGACTCTCTGAAATCAAAATTATCAAACTCATTTTCTGTATGAAATCTCATGTTTTTCTCCTAACTGTGTATCTCCTGTAATAATTTTGTACGTCGCTGATCTGATAAATACTGCTCATTATACTTCCGATAACGCTCCAACGGATGGATCGCCAGAAAGACCGCCGCCTCTTTACACATAGTAAGACCCATGATAAAGATCAGCATTTCCTGACCGTCCCCATCTAAGAAGGCATCCTCCATAAAATCAAACACATTTTCCAGTTCCTGCGCCATGCGGTCACTTTCCGCAGAACCTACAAAATTCTTTGTCTCATAGAGTGCTGTCAGCGGCTCCTTCAATGCATCCAAAATCAGATAAACGACAGCAATGCGCTCATCCAGCTGTGCCTGCAAAAGTCTCGCATATACCGCCTTTTCCACATGCCCCTGCAAAATCTCAGGAATCCCGTAATCATCCTGATATTTGCGATACAGCTCATAATACGCATAAAAATCTTCCGCAATCTGTGGATCACGCAGATACTCGCCGATCATTTCCTCCGTCACATTCACACCGATCTCTTCATAAGCAAGCAGCAGCGCACTCAGATCCTCCCAGCCTCTGGCTGTCACAAATCTCTGTCCATCCACATCTGCCCGGATCCGATAAAAATTTTTCGGTCGAAGCTTCAGATAACTTAAGATCACGCCGTGTACATGCTGGTCGGCGGCATAATTCATCCAGGCCTCCAGATCCGCCTCTATGGTCAGATATCGCACACGGTCTAACGTGACAAGATCAAATTCCCGAACGGACTTGTTGTATTCCGGCGGATTTCCGGCTGCCACAATGATCCAGCCTGCCGGGATCGGCTGATTTCCAAAGGTCTTGCATTGCAGAAACTGCAGCATCGCCGGAGTCAGCGTCTCTGACACACAGTTGATCTCATCAATAAAAAGAATCCCTTCCCTTTTCCCGGTCTCCTTCATCAACCGGTAGATACCGGCAATGATCTCGCTCATCGTATACTCTGTCACGGCAAACTGCTGTCCCTCATAATTCATGTGCTCAATCATCGGTAGTCCCACCGCACTCTGTCTCGTGTGATGCGTGATCGTGTATGCCACCAGCCCAATCCCGCATTCCTCGGCAATCTGCTCCATGATCTGCGTCTTACCGATCCCGGGCGGCCCCATCATCAGGATCGGTCTTTGACGGATCACCGGAATCCGGTAATTTCCTTTCGCATCCTTTTTC
This sequence comes from Lachnospiraceae bacterium, assembly GCA_022768825.1. Classification (GTDB taxonomy): domain Bacteria; phylum Bacillota; class Clostridia; order Lachnospirales; family Lachnospiraceae; genus W0P33-017. The sequence goes on along the minus strand of JALEJB010000220.1, from coordinate 5,600 downwards.
AAATATGCCTCAACGCTATGCTTAATCTCTTCCTTCGCCTGCGCGATATTCATGACATCCCTCTTTCCCCAGCTTCAGACGTATCGCCCAGGCCGGTACCTTTTCTTCCTCGTAATCATCCATATATAAAAATGCACACTTATAATCCGGTCTTTTTTGCGGATAAATGCCGTTTCCATCAGTAAAATACAAAAGGCCCCCAAGAGATTGCACCGCACCCGCTCTTTTTAGCTCCTCCACATAAGAAAAAACCGGTCGAAAATCAGTGTTTCCTCCACCCTTGATCTCAAACCGACGAAACACCGCCTCGATGTCCGTCGCCTGTGTGATGACCAGATCCTCCTGAATCTGATCGTCGCATTGCAGTAAATGGATCTTTGCTGTCGTAAAAAACGCATTCTTTTCCAAAAGTACACCCAGTGTCTCCTTCAGAAACTGCTCTACCAATTCACCATTGGTGGAATAACTCGTATCCACAGCAATGACAAATTCCTGAATCCGTTTCTCCTCTCTCGTCTCAAGAGGTTCGATCAATAACAGATTGCCGTATTCCCGCAATCCGTACGTGTAATAATTCAGATCAAACTCATCCTCATTGACCCGAAGCTGTTCATGATACGTGGCAAACCGGATGAGAAAATCCCGGTAGGTCCTTCGGCGTTTTCCAGCCTCAATCCTTGCCTGACTCAAAGCATAGGCTTCTTCGTCGGTTTTATCACTTTTTTCCCTCTTGAACTGCACCTGCCTGGCAAGCTTCTGCCATTTCTTTTGTGCCTGATCGGATGAATTTCCTCTGCCCGGCATGGGAGCCTGCTGCTGTTTCTCGCCCCACAGACCATGATCATCCGTATAAAATTCCTGTGCCAATGCCATCCGCTGATCCGGTGAATATTCCTCCAGCAGATCATAAATCTGCGGCGCAGAGATCATTTTTTCCTGCCGCATGCGATCATACACAGAAGTCCGGCTCCAACTCAGCAATCTTCTGGTAGACGGACGATCAAACCCGTCGATCAGATATTCCACTGCGATATCACACGCCAGATTCCACCTGTTCTGATCCCGCATACCCTTTGTCCACAGATGCGCATACAGACAGTGAAGCAGCACATGCAGGTATGCGCGCTTCAAAAACAGGTCATTTTCCTCAAATACCTTCAGATAATGCGCCGCCGGAAAATACAGATGGATGCCCTCTGTGGCAAATGCACGCAGCGAATCTTTTCCCACCGGCTCAAATGCACGAAGTGCCACATCAAAAAAAGGAAAGTCCATGCACAATTCATCCCGAATATATGCAAGCACTTTTTTTCCCATCTCTTCTTCCCACTCTGTCTGTGTCTGAATATGTTCCATCCTACTCTCCAGCCTTTATCGCATCGTTTCTCCAACGAATAATACCCGCCACTCCCTTTGTCCAGCCGTGGCTGATCGCTGCAGTAATCGCAGCAGCAATCGCATCGTTCGAGATATACTTCATCCCACACAGATGCGCTAAGGTATCTGCGTCCTCCGATGCGGCAAGCTTTGTCATAACCTCCCTGTCATGACTGATAATATATTGTTCATATCGATCTTTTGCCTCATTCGAAAGCTGATAGGGATACTCCAGACGGCAAAGCGCCATCTTCATCAGTGTCAGAAAATGTTCTTCATTGCACGCCTTTTCAAACACCTGATCATAACCGGCGAGATCTACCCTGCCATCGACAAACTGTTTTCTCGCCCGATAGCCCTCTCCTTCGACATGCAGACTAAAAATATGTGCCGGACCAATTTCCTCATAGCTTTCCGTATACTCCGGATACAGGACACAAGTCGGTTCCTCACCGTCTGTAAACCGGACCGTCACCTCCGAGCTGACCTGATTTAAGATCAGTGGTAATCCGGTTTTCTCCTCCACCGATGCACGAAGCTGCAGCTCCCCCAGATGCCGGCAGTTCATAAAGGCGTCGCTACCGATCCGATTCAGTTGTTTGCCCGCCAGAAGACAACTTAGATTTTTACAATTGTAAAAAGCATACGCCTCCACTGACGTTACGCTGTCTGGCAGACTGATCTTTTGCACATAATTGCCGCACAGTGGGCGCAGGCTGCTGCCCTCCACGGGATGGATCCCATCCCCCAGGCCTGCCCTTTGCATTTCCTCTGAAAGACTCTGCTGTGTATGCCCGTTTGGCGCAAAACAGTATTCACCGATCGTCGTGATCACTGATCCGTTGATCTCATCCGGCAGACTGATCTCATCCAAACTGCCAAACACACGATACAGTGCCAGCTCGCGATCACCGATCTCTTTGCACACAAACTTTTCTCCATGTTCACCTGTCAGTATCATCTCTTGCTCTTTCCCGCTTTCTTTCCTGTCAAAACTCCTATCCGCCCGCTATTCCCCGATACCGAAAAATTCCTGTATCTGTCCGTAGATCGTGTGAAGCAGACGATATCTCGCCTCGACGCTTGCCCATGCGATATGCGGTGTGATCAAAAGCTTTGTGCTGTCCTTGATCTGCAGCAGCGGATTATCCTCCCGGATCGGTTCTACACACAGCACATCCAGTCCCGCAGCCTTGATCTCGCCCTGCTGCAAAGCCTCTGCCAGATCCTCCTCCACGACGATCGGCCCTCTGCCCACATTCACAAAGATCGCATCCTTTTTCATTTTTTTGAATGCCTCCCGGTTCATAAGCCCCATCGTCTGATCATTCAACGGCGCATGCACCGTCACATAATCCGAACGCTCTAACAGCTCATCAAAGGAAACCTGCTCGTATGGCTGATCCGTATTTTTTCCGCTGGTTGAGAAATAGATCACCTGACAGCCAAATGCCTCCGCCAGTTTTGCCACTGCCTGTCCGATGGCACCCATTCCGATGATTCCCCAGGTACGTCCCGCCAGCTCATGATACGGTGCTCCGAATTTTGTAAAGATCGGACTTTTCGCATAATCACCGTCTTTGACATAGCGATCATAAAAAGGCAGTGCCTGTTCGAGATACAGCACCTGGGCCAGTGTATTCTGCGCTACGGAATGGGTGGAATATCCGGCTACATTGCGCCACGCGATCCCTCTTTGGTTCAGATAATCCAGATCCAGATTGTTGATTCCGGTAGCCGCCACACAGATCAGCTTCAGATTTTTTGCCAAGTGCAGTGTTTTCTCATTCATTGGCACCTTATTGGACACGATCACATCCGCATCCACTACCTTGTCACTCACCTCATGCTCCCACAAGTGCGGATATTTTGTCACCTTTCCCAGCTTTTCAAAAAAATCCAGTTCTCCTCTTTCACCTAAAGTATCTGCATCTACAAAAACAATATTCAGCATTTCTCTCTCCTTCACAACGTGGAACACATCGGATCATTCCCTGTTCCAATCTGTTTTTTCTATATTTACAAGTTGTATGGCACCGTTTGTCTCATCGACTTGCAGTTCTGCTGTCAGACCGTAAGCATTCGGGATCTGCCAGTCAAAATAGTTACGTCGGGGCAATGCATATTCTTCCAGGATCGCCATGATCGTTCCGCCATGTACCACAAATGCATACCACGGCGTACCGGTCTGTATCTGCATCCCGCGAACACAAGAAAAAAAAGCGCCCACACATCGCTTTTTAAATGACAGTAAGGATTCCGCATCCGGAAAATCGGTTCTGCCGCCACTGTCAATAAACGCCTGATAAACCGGATTTCCATTCAAATCCTCATAATTTTTATACTCAAACGCTCCAAAATCCCGTTCCCTCAGATCCGCAACCGCAATCAATCTGCGTCCCGGAAACAACACCTGTGCACTCTCTGTGCAGCGGATCATCGGACTGGTGTATATCCCGGTGGGCTCCGTCAACCCCTGCATCTGAAGTGCCTCCCTCAATCGGTATAGCTCCATACGGCCTTTCTCGCAAAGTGCTTCATCGGTACGACCCACATATCGTCTTTCGCTATTTCCCTTTGTTTTTCCGTGTCGGATCAACAAAATCTTCGTCGTTTTCATCGCCTAACTGTCCGATTGGATAAATGCCCGAAGCTCATCCATCTTCGCCTGCATCAGCTCATATCCCTGGTCGTAAAGCGGGCGCAGCACTTTCGGATTCTTTTCTGTTCTGCTGATACCCAGCGTATCCTCCGGCGCAATGAGAAACACCTTTCCCTCTTCTTCCAGCTCCTCCAGCCTCTTTTTGCAGGCATTGTATCGCTCCGGTCTGGAGTCCATCGCATCGCAGAGATTTTTGCATTTCTGATAGACAAAATTGCTAAAATACTTCCCCTTTTCCGTTTTCTTCACATAATCGCGCTGCCTGGTCAGGATGACTAATACTTTATCACAGCCCTTTTCCAGTGCCCGTTCGATAGGGATTGAATCCGCGATTCCGCCATCCAGATAATAATTCTTGCCAATCTTTACCGGCTGAAACAGAACCGGAAGCGCACAACTTGCCAAGAGCTGCTTAAACTCCTGATCCTTCCGCTCCAATTCCATATACTCCGCTTCCCCGGTCTTCACATTCGTCACCACGACCTCTGCTTCCCCCGGAAAATTACGAAGTGCCTCATAGTCGAACGGGATCAATTCATTCGGGATCTCGCTGAACACAAACGGAACATTATAGAAATTCTTCGTCTTTCTCAAATGCGATAATCCCATATACCGTTTATCTGCCATATACTTTTCGGTCATCTCCCAGTTACGACCCTTTTGCTTTGACAGATAAGAAACACCAAACGCAATGCCGGCTGACACTCCGATAAAATAATCCGGCATGATATCTGCTTCCAAAAGCGCATCCGTCACACCACATGAAAATATGGTACGACTTGCGCCTCCTTCCATTACAATTCCAAACTTACTCATTACTTATTCCCATCTTCCATTGGTTCCACGATCAATTTGACTCCTTCGATCCGCAAAACCTTTACCATTTTTCCTGCTTCAATCTTCTTCTGGTCATCCGCGCTTCTCGCAGACCAGTCGATTCCGTTGGCAAGCACTTTTCCTTTTAACTCAGAGTTGTTGATCTCCTCCGTCACCTTTACTACCTGACCGATCAGACTGTCCGCATTGGTCTTTGTCCGTCTGCTATTGATATACTTTGTCGCCCAGGGTCTTGTAAAGTAGATCAGGACAAAAGATACCACGAGAAAAGCCACGATCTGAATCGCCAACGGCGCATGCACAATGGACAAAAGAAACGCCACAAGCGCACCACCCGCTAGCCATATCGTCGTAAGACCCACTGTGACCATTTCCACAAGTAAAAAAATGATGATCAACGCGATCCAAATAACAGGTAATCCAATATTTTCTATCATAATAGATCCTCCTTTACCTCTATAAATGAACTCCCCGCCACATATCGCAGCGAGGAGTCTGTGTTCTTACTATAACACACTCTCACATTTTTTTACAGCTTTTTTTACTGCGTCAAAACCTTTACAAAAAAACCCGTCGCTTACCCGTTCAAGTACGCCTTGGCGTACTTGCTGCGAGGTGCGCGTCATGCTTTGCATGACATTCTTCTTCTGCGCACCTCTGCAATCCGCCGGAGGCTTTATCTTGGAAGGAGATTGGACTCCCACCAAGATGAATTTGTTTTACT
>JALEJB010000219.1 GCA_022768825.1 Lachnospiraceae bacterium | reverse complement strand
AAAATATGAGCCTATCCTATGCTAGGTTTATTAAGTTGTGCTCTAAAGCGGGTTATAATCGAATTGTGCCAAGAAAAAAGTTCCAACCATGAAAAACATGGCTGGAACTTTTATGCTAAGGTTGTTTTTTTACAGCCCCTTCTATATTCCTTACGCTACCGCATTGGCATTGATCGTATCTATCACCTTTCTAATGCCCATCCACACCGTCATATCAGTGAATATTTCAACAACGCTTCCCTGATCGGTAAATGGTGACTCCTGAAGCACAGAAAGATCCTTCATCATGCCATTATGAACGATGTATTCAATGATCTGATTTACAAAATAAATCTGTCTGCTGTCGAGACTTGCATTTGCCAGATACTCCGAAAATGCCTCTTTTGCTGCATTCATATCAAGTCCTACAATCTCACGTACAAATTCTCCCAGTGGCTTTGTGCCAAATTCATATTCATAATCCTGCTTTGTACCAACCTCCTGCCAAAGAATTTCTTCCAGTGTCTCAACATCCGTTACATTCAATGGTTGATTTGTCTTTAATTTGGCAATTGCAATATTATCCTGATGTTGTCTGATATAATACTCCGCCTTTGCTTTGTAATTCTTCAATTCATCATTCTCAAGCTCCGATTCTTTCCATTCAGTTGAAAGTAAATCATCTTCAAAATTCGTATCATACCGCAGCTTTTGCCTCGGAATGTACTTCATCAGATCTCGAAGTTTCTCTCTGATTTCTTCAAACTCATCAATACCTGCATGATCCACATAATCGGTATTCAGAATCTGATTGATCAAATCAGACTGCGCCTGAATCTCCGGAATATTTGCAACACTTGCGATTCCCGCAACCTTTTTTAACAAATCACTGCGCGCTTTCGCATACTTTTTTCCTAACAGATAAGCAAGCTCGATTCCATACATGAGTGCATCAAATCGAACCACGCTCACCTCATCTGTTTCCGGTAAAATAAGCGGTGCTACTTCCTCGCGAACAATTAATGTATCCTCATAGGTAAGTGCCTGATAGTTTGATTCCGTTGAATACAAATCGACATATTTCAAATGCTGACGCACAGCAAAATTATCCCTTGGCAATTCCCGCACTTTTTCACTCATCTGTTTGACCAACGCATTCCGATATGCAATCAATCGATCTACTTGATATTCCAGATCCTGCAGCTTATAGGAAATCTCAAACTGCAGATTAAATATAGCACCTTGAAGAGCGATCATATTTGCAGTCGCTTTTCCTTTGTTCATTCGGAAAAACTCAAAGTTTCCACAGAAGTCAAAGATATAGAATTTCTGCTTATCTTCCCCATCCAGAAGTCCCGGACATAATCTCGTACCGCGGCCTATCATCTGCCAAAATTTCGCTTTACTCATAACCTTTTTAAAGAACACAAGATTTAAGATTTCCGGCACATCAATTCCGGTATCCAGCATGTCCACAGAGATAGCAATTGTAGGCTCCTTTTTCGGATCAGAAAATTCATCAATGGCACTCTGGGCATATGTCATATAGTTATCAATTACTTTTGCGTAGTCCGGAAGATGCGGATACTCCTTATGAAATACCTCTAAAATCTTCTCTGCATGGTCATGGTTTTTCGCAAAGATAATCGTCTTTCCCAGCTTCTGTCCATAGTCAATTTTGATCCCATCCGTCATCAGTATATTCAATACCTGCTTGATCGTATCCTCATTAAATATCCATGTGTTTAATGCTGACGAACCGATTGCCTCCGGCAGATCACCATGTTCATCTTCAAAGGTTTCCTCATATGCTTCTTTGTCTTCTTCTGACAATTCATCATATACAATCCCTTGCTCAATGAACTTCAGTTTTGATTCAACGGAAACATAATCCACAAGATACCCATCTTTTACCGCCTGCGCCAGATCATATCCGTAAGTTGGAACACCATTTTCCAGTTCAAACACCTCATAGGTATTCTTATCAATTTCATCCTTTGGTGTGGCAGTAAGTCCTACCAGTGGCGCATCAAAATAAGTAAAGATATCTCTGTACTTGTTGTAAATTGATCGATGTGCTTCGTCACATATCACAAGATCAAAATGTCCACAGGTGAAAAGTTTTCCATCCTTATCATTCACAGTATCAATGCAATTGATCATTGTCTGATAGGTGGAAAAAACACAATGGGCGTTGTAATTGTCTTTCTCTTCAACCAAATTGGTACATGACAAATTCGGTAGCATATTTACAAAGCTTCTCTTTGCCTGTGTAACAAGCGAATTTCGATCCGCTAAGAAAAGAATATTTTTTACCCAGCCTGCTTTTAATAATACCCCACATAACGCAATCACTGTTCTTGTTTTGCCTGAACCCGTTGCCATAACAAGTAATGCTTTCCTGCGATTTTTTTCATCAAAACTGTTGCATACAGCTTTGATTGCCGATTCCTGATAATAACGTCCGGCAATCTTTTGATCCACCACAACATGTTTTAGACTTGTCCTCATAGTCAATAGATTGAACCACTTCTCCAAGTCTCTCTTTGAATAAATAACCGCACATTTTCTTTCCGGATATTGTCCGTCAATGATACGTGTTTCAAATCCATTAGTAAGAAAAATAACCGGTCTTCTCTTATACTTTTGCTCTAACAAATCTGCATAAAGTTTTGCCTGCTGTCTTCCTTTTGAAACATCTACACAAGTTCTCTTTGCTTCGATCACAGCCAGTGGACGATGCATATCATCATAGAGGACATAGTCTGCATAACCCACTTCAGATTTGTTCGGCATTCCCGGTAGTTCCACCTCATTTATCCAGTCTTTTCCTTCTGTCCACCCTGCATCCACGAGCATAGAATCAATATAAAGCTTACGTGTCTTATACTCCGACAAATCAAGTGGTTTCGGCACATATGTCTGCTGCTGTTCCTGTCTACGTGCCGATAATTCTTCTTTCAGAGAAGCGTTTTCCGCAATCAATTTCTGCAGATCCAGTTCCTGTTTTGCGGACTTCTCCTGCTCTTTTTCTAATTTTGCTTTTGTCGCATTGGCAGCCTCTTTTGATTCCTTTACTTTCTCAATTCTCGAAGTAATCAGTGTCTCATCAAATACATGCTCTTCATATTGATCCGAATAACAATATGCAATATAGTCCAGATAAATAAAAAGGTTCTCCAGACAAAGCATGGCTTCATCTCTACCAAGCTTTTTATTGCTATGCGCCACGTTATTTCCACATCTGCGGATATAATCCATACGTTTCCACAAATCCGGTCCTACAATCTGTCTATAATCTTCTGCATTCATCAAACTCTGCAGGTTGTCCTGATATGGCATCTCCAATTCTGCGTCTACAGAATACATCCATTTCAAAGCAAATTCCATCGCCCTGCGACAATTCAATATACTGGCAGCCGGGTCCATAAGAATGATCTTCTCTGCGGATATCGCAACATCCGCAAAGGCAGAAAATTTTGATTCAGTTTTCAGATAATCAAAATTAGTAACCATGCTATCTTCCCCCTGACGTAAATGATTCTTGAGATAATATTAGGTTTGCATCTTCATTACTGTTATTTTTATAATAGCGCCGAAGCAGTGAATTTAAAATATTTTTTGCGCTGCAAATTTAGCGCTGTCGACCTCTTTCTAATCCTCATCTTCTTGCCCTTCGGACAAGAAGCATTCCGTGCTCTAAAGAGCTCGGTCAATTTTGATTTGTCGACTTGGTGGACGAAGTCTGAAAACTCTCTCTGCTTCTCCAACGGAGCAACTGGAATCTGTAAAGAACCATATTTCTTTGCATTAATTCCTGGCTGAGCCGCTCCACTCTGATTCAGTACAACCCAATTCTTATATTCATCTAACTTAGTATACGTATACAAATATTCAGGTAATATTTTTTCAAGATTCAGTTTATAACGAATTAAGTACCCAGCGAAAATCTGATTCCCAGTTTTATATGCGTAAGTCTTACCAACTGTGGCTCCCATACGAGCAAACATAAAATCTCCATAACTAAGTTTATACTGTTCATCGTCTTCAACATTTGCCGATGAAACCACGTCATCATTTAATGTTCCATCATCATTAATATCAGTTATTCTGACATATCGAGGACGCATTGGGTCATATTCTACAGAAGCAGATTGTGCTCCGTATTCCCCCTTACCTATAGCCAAATCATCAAGTGCTACCAAAGGATAACCTTTATCAACAAAGAGTTCGACAAATCGGGCTTTGATGAGGTCATCTAATAACTGAAGTTCTTTCTCTCTAGACTTTATAATTCCATATAACCTATCAAGCTTATCACAAATAGATATTTGTTCAGCCTTATCAGTTTCAGCGACTTCATATCTAGATACATAATCATCTGTCTTTAAATTATGA
>JALEJB010000217.1 GCA_022768825.1 Lachnospiraceae bacterium | reverse complement strand
GTAATAAAAGAAAAGCTGCTGGAAAGCTTTCGAAATGAAGAGGATCTTAGTTTCATGAAAGGATATGAACCTTGGGAGAAGCTTCTATCCAAATAATGAAATCGACGCAATGGCTTTTTGCAGACTACCATTGACAATAGTTCGGCTAACCGATATATTATAGAAAAAGGAGGGGAAGCTGATGATTGTTAATGAATTACTCCAAAAAGAAAATATGTCAAGATATCGTCTGAGCAAAGAAAGTGGTGTGGCGATGACCACGATTACGGATATTTGCAGCGGAAAAGCTGAACTTGATAAATGCGCAGCTGGTACAATATATAAGATAGCAAAAGTTCTTGGCGTATCAGTTGATTTTTTATTAGAAAATAATAAGGAGCGCTCTGCGGATTACAGATGTTCTTTTGAAACTTTTAAGAGTAATACATGCCATCATGTAAAGGATCTTGGAGATATTGATTTTATTATAGAAACGCTTGAAACTGATGAGATCAGAAAATTGTATAATAGGCAATGGTATAGGGAAGCTTTATATCTTTTGGCGATGGTTGATTATTTATCCAGATTAAATAGCTTGCCAATATGTACGAATTATAATGATCTTCGCTGCAAGAAATTGGAAAAGCCATATTTCCCGGCGAGTGTTGCGGTCTCCTATGCAGCAACAGGTGATGAGCGTATCAAGAATGAAGCAGTCGCAAATGCAATACCTGAATTTCTACGATTCAATATCGTGGAAAGTGAGGTGCGCAATGTTTGCTGAAAAACTATTTACAAAAGAAAATTTGGATAACTGTCTAAAAGAATTGGCAAAGGAATTTCGTAAAATGAATGGAAATAGAGTTCCGGCTGAAATCATACTGATAGGTGGAGCTTCTATACTGATCAATTATGGATTTCGTGAGATGACTTATGATATGGATGCTATCATTCATTCATCAGGTGCTATGAAAGACGCGATCAATATAGTTGGAGATAGACTGGGGCTTCCGGTTGGATGGTTGAATACAGATTTTTTAAATACAGACTCATACACGCCAAGATTGGTAGAGTACTCAAAGTATTACAAGACATTCTCCAATATTTTACAGATCAGAACTGTTTCAGCAGAGTATCTGGTTGCAATGAAGCTTATGGCAGGAAGACAGTACAAGAACGATTTGTCAGATATTGTGGGTGTTTTGATGGAACAGGAAGAGCGAGGGGACGCTTTGACTCTGGAAAGAATAAAGAAAGCGATTGTTGATTTATATGACTCATATGAAAGAATTCCGCAAAATTCGCGTACATTTATAGAAGCAATTTATGAAAAAGATGATTTGAGCGAATTATACGAGCAGTGTAGAGCAATGGAACTTGAGAATAAGGAAGTTTTGTTGGATTTTCAGGATGATTACCCCGAGGTATTAAATGGAGATAATCTTGCAGATATATTACAGGCGGCAAGAGAAAAGAAATTTTTTACATGACGCGCACCTCGCAGCAAGTACGCCAAGGCGTACTTGAATATTGCAGAGGGGAATGTATCTCCTGTCAGGCATGCGAATCAAGATGTCCATTTGGAGTCCCGGTTGCAGAGCGAATGAAGAAAACAGTGGAACTATTTGGCTGTTAGGCGAGAGAATGGATTCGTTAAGTATAAAAGGAGAACTAAAGCAGGAGCACATATGGATAAGAAAAATATTAGTATTTCGTATATAGATGATGGACAAACATTTGACTGGGGAAAGACATCGGAAGATTACGCGAAATATCGGGATATCTATCCGGAAGAATTTTATCAGTACATATTAAAGCTTGGTTTATGCAAAGATGGGCAATGGGTTCTGGATATTGGTACAGGCACGGGAGTTTTGCCGCGAAATATGTATCGATACGGAGCAAAATGGACGGGAATGGATATTGCAGAAAACCAGATTCAGCAGGCAAAAAAACTCGCTGAAGCGTGTGGGATGGATATTGATTTTTTTGTTTGCAGGGCTGAGGATGTGGATTTCCCGGATGAAACATTTGATGTAATAACAGCGTGTCAGTGTATTTGGTATCCGGATCATAAGATTACGGCTCCTAAATTTGGCAGAATACTAAAGGCTGGAGGCAAGTTTCTTATTTTATATATGGGATGGTTACCGTTCGAAGATAGCATTGCGGGAAAAAGTGAAGAGATTATCTTAAAATACAATCCAAAGTGGACAGGCTGTGGGGACAAAGTACACCCGGTTTGGGTTCCGGATGAATATGCGGAGTTTTTTACTTTGGTATCGCAGGAAGAATTTCGTGTAGAGATTCCGTTTACCCGAGAATCATGGCATGGGAGAATGTGCGCGTGCAGGGGAGTGGGTGCCTCAATGTCGCCTGAGAAACTTAAAAAATGGGATGAGGAACATTGGAACATGCTTGAGAATAACGCATCGGAGAAATTCAATGTGAAGCATTATGTATCGATTGCTGTGTTGGAACGGAAAACAGTTTCATGCATTCCGTAAAAGAGCCATTTTGAAAGTAGATGAAACGACACGTTACAAAAAGATCTTGAATGAAAGAGGGTTATGATCATGTGGATTGTATTTGCAATATTATCAGCTGTGTTTGCAGCACTTACATCTATACTGGCAAAGGTAGGTGTAGATGGAGTGAATTCGAATCTGGCAACAGCCATTCGAACGGTTGTTGTGGTTGTCATGGCATGGGGAATGGTGTTTCTGACGCATGCACAGAGTGGGATCACCGAGATCAGTAAGAAGAGTTGGATCTTTTTGATCCTATCCGGCTTGGCAACAGGGGCATCCTGGTTGTGTTATTACAAGGCTTTGCAGATGGGAGAAGTATCGAAGGTAGTTCCCATTGACAAACTGAGCATAGTTTTTACGTTAATTCTGGCGTTTGTATTTCTGCACGAGCAGTTTACGGTAAAGTCATTTCTGGGGTGCGTGCTTATTGCTGTCGGAACCTTTTTGATGGTTCTGTGATTTCATGCTTTTAAGTTGTATTTTACAGCACAAATTCAGAAGTATTATTTTAACGTCATCTCTATAATAGGGCTAAATAGAGTTCTAAAAAGGAGAGATGCAACTATGAATACAACACAGATCAAAGAAAACAAATTACAGATGATCCTTGGGTTTTCGATCCCGAGTATCATCGCAATGCTGCTGCAAACGGCGATCACCATCACAGACGGTTATTTCACCGGAAACTATGTAGGGGAACAGGCTCTGGCGGCGATCAATCTGGGGCTTCCGATCCTCTATTTTTATCTGGGAGCAGGACTTTGCGTGGGAGTCGGCGGGTCTGTGATCTGCGGCAGGCTTCTTGGAGCAAAAGAAAAACAAAAGGCATCCGAAGTGTTTTCCCAGACGATGGTGACAGCAGTAGCTGTCTGTATCATCATCTCATGTCTTGCATTCGTTCTTTTTATACCGATCCTTCGGGTGCTTCGGGCAGACGCTGGATTGTCCGGTTATTTTACAGCGTATTACCGGATCATGTTAGTTACTTATCCACTTATGGTGGCAGGAACCGTACTTGGTATGTTCATTCGTGCGGATGGAAAGCCTCAGGTCTGCATGATCGTGAGCATCGCGGGATGTATCCTGAATATGGTTTTGGATTTCATTTTTGTAGGGCTATTGGGAATGGGTGTACAGGGAAGCGCACTCGGTTCTCTGATCGTTCAGGTGGTCACAGTGATGATCTCGCTTGGCTATTTTTTCAGTCAAAAGGCAGGAATCCGGTTTTGCCGGTTCAAATATGACGGGATGGCAGGCAGGGAAATGATACTCAATGGTTCCTCCGAATTTATTGGTGAGATGGCTAGTGCCATATCCATGTTTGCCTTTAACTATGTGCTCATGAAATACGTGGGTGCAGAGGGTGTGGCTGCCTTTACAATCCTTGGGTTCGTGGTGTATGGTTATAGTATGATCTGCATTGGCTTCGGGCAGGGGATCATGCCGCTGGTCAGCATCTGCTGGGGCGCGCAGGAACGGGAGACTGCTTTTGAGATACGAAAGATCACCAATCGGATCCTGTTTGTGATAGGGTGTCTGGTTGCAGTGATCTTTTTTCTGACGGGGAGAAATTACGCCGGAATGTTCGGCTGCAGCAGCGTGGTGGCAGATATGGTAGCAACCGGATTTCGGATCTATGCAGTGACATTTGTTGTCATGGGCTATGATGTGATTAATTCCATGTATTTTACCAGCTGCGGCGACGCAAGATCATCTGCGATCATCTCAGCACTTCGGGGAATCGTGCTGTTATTGGTATTTACATTTATTCTTCCAGCAATCTTTGGAATGAACGGCGTGTGGATGGCGGCACCATGTACGGAAACTTTGACGGCAGTTGTTTCGCTATGTCTGATCAGAAACCAGAAAAACAGGATAGAGAGGATGAACCCATGCAGGACAGAGTCAGTACAACCATACGCAGGGCAGTGATCAATCAGGCGATCAATTATATCTTCGACCATATCGAAGAGGATATCACGGTGGATGATGTGGCACGACACTGCGCTTACTCGAAATATCATCTGACCCGCATATTCAAAGAGGAAACAGATGAGGCATTATATCAGTTTATGAAGCGGGTGCGTCTGGAGCGAAGCGCCTGGCGTCTGAAAGTCGAGAAAGAGAAAAGTATCACAGAGATAGGCGGAGAATACGGGTATTCTTCGTCTAATTTTGCTACTGCATTTAAGAAACATCTGGATATGTCACCGGCAGATTTCCGAAAGAACAGTGAACAGCTGGTGAAAGAGAGTTCCTTTTCCCATGGGATATCTCTGGATGCATTGGAAGATGCGGGGGAACGGATCACCATTGAGCAATTGGAGCCTTTTACCGTGATCTACGAGCGAAAAAAGGGAAACTATCATGATCTGAAAAAGGAATGGTGTGCATTTATCGAGAAGTATCAATATCTTGCCACGAAAGATACGATCTACATAGAGTGTACCATCGATGACCCATCGATTACGGACGAAGATCACTGTATGTATGAGCTGTGCCAGACGATTTCGCCGGATGATCCGGCACT
Organism: Lachnospiraceae bacterium; assembly: GCA_022768825.1. Lineage (GTDB taxonomy): Bacteria > Bacillota > Clostridia > Lachnospirales > Lachnospiraceae > W0P33-017. The sequence goes on along the minus strand of JALEJB010000217.1, from coordinate 2,885 downwards.
GAAAGAGAATCCGGAACTTCTGACACATGACTGTGCCGGTGGAACCTATGCGGTGTATCATTTCAAGGGATATCCGCAGTTTTTGTTTCTGGTGTATCAAGAGATCTTTTGCAGATGGCTCTCAAAGACCGGTAATCAGCTGGACGAGCGGCCGATCTTTGACATTTACCGTGAGGTGAGAGAGGATGGATATATGGAAATAGATATCTGTTTTCCGTTGAAAAAGAAATATATTTAAATTGTCAACGTTAGGCGATTTGACTCCTGAATGGTGGGTATAACAATATGCATGAAGTAGAGGCAAAGGGAATTCTTTCCGCACAAAATGGAATGAATATTTATTGGGGCTGTTCACATGGCTGTATTTATTGTGATGCAAGAAGCACCTGTTATCAGATGGAGCATCCATTCGAGGATATTGAAGTAAAAATAAATGCGCCTATGCTTCTGGAACAGGCTCTGCGAAAAAAGAGAAAACGCTGTATGATCGGAACTGGTTCGATGAGTGATCCGTATCTGCATCTGGAAGAAAAGCTGGGACTGACCAGAAGATGTATAGAGCTGATTGATGCATATGGTTTTGGCCTTGCGATTCACACAAAATCAGATTTGATCCTGCGCGATCTGGATTTATTGAAAAGTATCAATCAAAAGACGAAATGTGTGGTGCAGATGACACTTACGACTTTTGACGAGATGCTGTGCAAAAAGTTGGAACCAAATGTCTGTACAACTGCGCGGCGAATTGAGGTACTGAATATCATGAAAGAGGAAGGAATTCCCACGGTCGTGTGGATGACACCGATCCTTCCGTTTATTAACGATACGAAAGATAATATCCAACATCTGCTCGATGCGTGTAAGCAGGCAGATGTCTATGGAATCATTACATTCGGACTTGGATTGACACTTCGCGATGGAGACAGACAGTATTTTTACCGGAAGCTTGATGAGCATTTTCCGGGTGTAAAAGAGCAGTATATCAATCGATACGGCAATGCCTATGAACTTCCGATCCCGAAGGAACGCGAACTGTATGCAATGCTGCAGCAGGAATGTAAGGCAGCAGGTATGGAATGGAGAAGTGATGTGATTTTTGATTACATGCGCCGGTTTGAGGACAGGCAGGCGGGAGAGCAACTGAGTTTGTTTCAGACATTTGAAGTTTATGGAGATGATTAAAAATGAATTATAAGGTGATAGATAGAGAAACGTATTATCGCAAAGGTGTATTCCGTCACTTTTCGGAGGATTGTAAATGCTCGACTTCAATGACGGCAAGAATTGATGTTACGGATTTGGTGCATTACTCTAAGAATACGAAAACAAAATTTTATATCAACTTTCTCTATATCCTTTCTAAGGTTCTGAATTCACGTGATGATTACAGAATGGGATATCTTTGGCAAACGGATGAATTAATCTGCTACGATGTAATAAATCCAACACAGTACGTTTTTCACGAAGATACGGAAACGTGCACTCCGGTCTACTCAGAATATCATGAGGATTATGAGAAGTTTTATAAAGCTGCGTTACGTGACGTTGAGGATGCAAAAATGACAAGGGAATATGGGTTAGACATGGAAAATCATCCAAACTGGTTTGATGCATCATTTATTTCGTGGCTGTCCTATGATGCGTTAAATATTGAATTACCGGACGGGTATCTATTCTTTGCACCAATTATCAATTGGGGAAAGTACAGAGAAGAAAATGGCAGGTTTGTCATGCCTGTGACCGTACGTCTGAATCATGCAATTGCTGATGGGTATTTGGTTGCAAATGTTTTTCGGCTTTTGGAGCAGGAAATCAATGCTTTTGTTGGGCAGTCATCAATCAAAATTTGACAAAATTGAAATTTAGTCCGGCTGTTGAGACTGTTGTAAAGGATGTAAAAAGAAGTCCGAAAAGACTGCAGCGATAAGCAGATGAACTGCGAATGTTTGAACTGAAACAGCAAAAGAAAAGAGAAAAGTACAAGGGGCATTCGTGTCAAGAATATTCTCATTAAATACCAAGCGACAAATCAGAATTTGGCAAAGGAGTGTGATTGTATGAAGAAGCGAATAATGATTTGTGTTTCCGTGCTATTAGCGGTAATATCTCTTGTCGGTGTGTTCGCTGCGCAATCTTCCAAAATAGTTGGTGAAGATGGTCTGATTGCAAAGGCTCGTAAGGAAATCGCGAATCTTGCCGAAGTAGAAACTATTGAAATGACAATAGCAGGAAAATCTACAATAGAGAACAATAGGCATCTATTTTGGATTATTACAGGAAACGAATACCAAATGCACAGATACTATCCTCTTGAAGTTATCGAGGTTGAGAATGGAGAATACAGGTTTGTTCATTTGCACAATGGTGGCACTCAAAGAGGGCAAGACATATTCTTTGAATGCTTTGGCAGTGGTTACTCGTTTGTTATAAATAACCCTAAATGTAAAAGCATTGTGATTGGCGAAACTATCGTCCCTGTTACAGAAACACCTTTTGTTTATTACTATCCATTTGCCCCCAATGAATATCATTTTCTTGATGAAGACGGAAACGAACTTAATTAAACAAATCCCAATTTGTAGGGCGCTGCAAGTAGGCTGTAGGGATGAAAGTAAACGGAAGTCGGCGCATTTCAAAGGCGTATTTCAAATTTGAAGATTAAAAAACGATAAATTGTAATGAAAATATATAAGAAAATAATTTGCTGTCCATATTGAATTTTTGTTTCTTTCTGCATATAATATATGTAGAACAAAGCAATGGAGGTGCTTACGATGGCAATTGCAGCAGATCTTTTACAAAGTCTTGTTCCAATTTCACAATTTAATAAAGGACAGGCAGCAAAAATATTTGATAGGCTTCGTTCAGAAAGAGAACTTATTGTA
>JALEJB010000130.1 GCA_022768825.1 Lachnospiraceae bacterium | reverse complement strand
CCGATACCCGATGCATTCGCTTTATCATGCAGACTACTCTTCTTACTTGCATCCAGTGCCGCATCCAATGCGTCTGACATCTTATTCTTATCTGAATCGGAAAGAGAAGAATCTTTCAACGCATCTTTCAGTGAATTTAATGCATTTTCTGCGCCTAAGCTGGCAAGCAGATCCATCAGGCTCTTCAACTGGTCGAGATAGCTGTTATTCAATGCGCTCAATGCGTCCCGAAGCAGCTTATCAATATCACTGAGCAGTCCGGACTCGCCAAGTGCCACACGGGCTGCAGCTTTATCTGCTTCCGATGCTGTGTCGGAATTTAAGATATCATTTAACCTGGCCTGTTCTGCTGCTATTTTGTCACTGGTATCCTGCGCGAGTGCCGCATACTGTGCTGCCAGCTCCAGATTTCCGTCATCCAGTGCCTCCTGCTGTTTCACCAGATATTCATCCAGAAGTGCCTGCAAGCGCTCCAATTCTGACATCAGGCTCGCATCCCCATCTACGATCTGCTGTGCCACCTTCATCAGCCAGTCAATATGTGCGGTCGCCGATTCCTTGGCACTGGCCGCAAAATCGTCTTCTTTAATATCATTCTGCTGATCGTATGTCCATGTGATCCGTTCGTATACATAGTTCAATGCATCGGATGAGGACATACGCTCTTTCTTTGCTGTGATCATGGTTTCCAGTTCGCTTCGCGCCACCTCAAGATTGGTCATATCATTATCCAATATCGCTTTTTTCGCAGTATCACTTCTGTTCGCAGCGACTGCCGCCTGATATTCCTGTGATGCACCTGCATGCATTGCATTGCCATATGCGTCAGACGCCTTTGGAACAAACTCGTTATCCAGAAGTGCCAGCTCCTTGTCAGCATCACCTACGATGCTCTTTTCTATATTCATTGCATACTTGATATTGTTTACAATTTCCGCGATGGAGCTGTCTGTGGCGATGGTCGCATTGTTCTCACATTTCTGTACCAGAGCCTGACTCTGTGTGAAGATGTATGACCGGATCGAGGATCCGCCCTCTGCCAGCATCTTTCCGGAATAAGAAGTATAGCTTTCCGCACAGGAGCTAAGTGCGTTCATCACCGCTTCCACCAGCATCTCATCCGCAATAAATTCTTCATCGTCATATGAACCCGGAGAATAATAATCGCCGGTAACTGTCTTGGTCAGCTTTGATAACAAACTGCTGCGATCAATCGTATAGGAAAAGCTGAGTCCAAAAAAGCCATACGACATGGTAACGACTTCATTTTCGTGGTCCTCGCTCAATTGTGAGAACACCTCAGCCCGTCTCGTTGCGTCCACACTCTCCATCAGGGACATGATCACCTGTGCTTCCTCTTCCATGCCTACCGCACAATACGCCTCATAGCATTTCTGAAGACTCTTCAATGCCCGATCGCAATCACGTGTTTTATCATTTTTCACATCCTTGGCAAAAAAAGATTTCAATGACTGATAGATGTATTTATGTAAACCGGATTCTTCCTCACCGTACTTATCTGACCGGATCATCCGAAGTGTCTCCAGTTCCTTCAGTTTCAACAGATCATATGGATCCGGATCATCGAAGATGCAGACGCTGGAACCGCTTCTGGCATCTTTTGTGATGCCGTCTGCCCCGGTATAATGCGTCACAAACAGATCATTCAGTTCTGACTCATTAATCGGTGTCCCCGTCGTGATATCAGACAGCCCGGATGCATCCGTGATATCATACCAGGTTCCGTCTGCCAGCTCCGACTTGTAGTAGATCTCGTTCTGACCTGAATCCGACTGAGAGTCCACCGCTTTCGTATACAATTCATCTGTCATCGCCTGCATATGGATCAGATGCGTGCCGATAAACAACACCGAATTTTCAATATTGTGTGACCGCTTATAGGTACTGAAACGTACTGCCTTGCTCTCATCGAACACTGCAAAAGTCTGTATGGCCGGAATTGCATTCAGAAGCACGATTACAGCCAAAACACCCGAAACTACAGCAGCCAGCCTCTTTTTAGGTTTTGTAAAATTTATTTTCCTCATTGTGCCTCCTGCTTCTTTATAAGCTTCAAGTTCTTTGTATCAAAAAATCCTTCATATACTTTGCTTTTCTCTGAATCGAAAAACTCGATCGTCACCTTGGACAGATCCGGTTCCAACACAGACAAGTATTTAAATACTTTGGATATTTCAATCGGTTCACTGGTACTGAGATACTTGTCAGTACCTGTACGTATCAGATAATAACAAATACCCTGTTCCACATCCGGTGTGAGTGTGACCTCTGTAAAACCGGTTGTCGCGTTCATATTGCAGCTGTATGTTCCCACCTCGTATCTGTCGCCATTTTCCACATGGTAGCCGGTGGTGATCTTCAGTTCTCCGCTCAGCGAGCTTGCATCGATCTCGCAATCGTCCACAAACTCCTCATTGTTATAAAAACGGATCTTCACGACATCCACATCTCTCAGTGCCAGTGCCAGATGGCGAAGCGTCTTGTCAACTGCGGTACGCTCCCCCAGCTGCGTGTCATCACACCACAGCTCATAGTGTGTGATCTCCCCCTTCAGTTCCTCAGCGAGCTGAATCCGGAGACGAAATTCCTGATTCTGAATGAGCTGTTCAATATAATAATGAGATCCTTCCACATTTTCCTCAATGATGACGCTTTCACCGCTCTCCGCAGCATTCGCATCCACCGTCCCTTTTTCGAGATAGCGGGAAACTGCCCCACAGGTCAACCGGTCAAATTCGTATAAGGAGCCGGAATACAACTGCATATTCTCCAACATCTCGCTCTGAAGGGTTTCATAATTGTCCAGCGATGATGTGAATTCGTCATAGGTCAGTGTGCCCATCTTATTTAAGGTTCGGTCCTTATCTAACTGCTTTTCAGCCGCTTCCAACTGATTGATGCTTTCCCGATAAGAATTTTTAACTGAGACGTAATTGTCAAAGGCCTCTTCCACCTGAGCGGTGATGTCGGCTTCCACGCTTTCTGCCTCCAGTCTTGCCTCCTGATATTCCAGTGCCGCTTCATACAGTGCATACGGCTCATCTTCCACATAACGGGAACCGTCAATGGCTCCTTTGAACCACACCTTCGGGATCTTGAAGAAGATAATTCTCTTTGTACCTTCCCACGGTTTATCCACCTGTTTTAAAAATTCCTTGTATTTTTGTTTGAATGCTTTTGCATTGATGGTCTCACCGTTTAAGGCTGCGTTGTAATAGCTTCGAATCATACTCATGTCACTGGAACTGTACTGTCTGCTCATCAGATTATAGTAGGTGACCAACGCTACCCGCGCAGATGTCTGCGCGATTTTTGCCTCGTAATAGGTCTGATTGTTGTCCAGTGTGTACTGTATCAACTGGTCTAATACCTCTGAACGCTTCATGTCTGACTCTATCAGCGGATTTTGGAAGGTATAAGCGGTATAGATATCACTATTACCGGTAAGTTTCACCAGCTTCTTTTTCTTTGTCAACAGATTTCTGGACGCTGAAGCCACCTTGGATTGCAACGAATTGTAGGTAGAAGTCATCTTGTCGATGTCATCCTGCGTCGCCTGTCCGATCAGGAGCTTGAGCTTACTTTTTGTAATTGCCTTTTCCGCGCTCTCCATCTTCTCCTGATTCAGATTGATTTCTTTTTCCAACATCACGATATCCAGATAGATACTGTTGACCTGCTGATAGATCTCAAACTTATGATCTGTGATCTGATGCTTCACCGTATCAATCTCATACTGGATGGATGCGGGCTTAAACTGAAACTCAAAAGCCTCTGACAGATCCGGTTTTTCCGGGAATTTGAAGGAAAGTAACGGACTCCAGCGAAACGAAGCCATGTTCTCCTGCTTCATTGCGATCGTCTTGACCGCCTGCTGCAATTGTAGCTCCTTCGTCTCCAGTTTTCCTTCGAGCTGTTCCAGTCTTGTACTGTTCCGATAAGCCTGCGTCCGTGCCTGTGCCATCGTATAGACTGTTTTCACCTGTGCATTCGTATCCAGCAGTTCTGTTGTCACCACTGTGGCAGCAACAACAGCAAGAGTAAGTACACCGGCCAGCACACGTCTCATGCCTGTGTTATGTACTTGTTTGCGACTTGTGAAATTCATTCCTATTCACCGCCTTCCTCACTCATGATGGAATAGAATGCAAATGTGTCATTTTTATCTGCGCATACAAATGTATAGAGAAGTCCGTTGCGCCGGAAGGAATACAGATAAACCGGATAGTCATCCTGTAACTGATTCACTGTGATCACATCCGTAAACTCGTCTGTCGTATCCATCTCCACCGTACCGTTTAACGTCTGTTTCTGTTTGTTCAGATAGTTGATCGATACTGCCTCCGGCAGTGTCACTATGGAATTACCCTCATAGACCTCAGTTCCGAACACTTTTCGCAGATCGGCGATGGTCGTGCATTCATCATTGCCCAAGGTGATCGAATTTTTCAACACATAAATGCTGTCTACCATCACCTTGTCTTCAATGTTCTCTTCGTCTGTCACACCGACATAGAGTGCATTGATATCCGGCATGAGAACGGTAAATTCGCTGTCATTCTGATAGATGATGCGTTGTCCCTGATAGGCATCCGCCACCTCTGCTGTGGACTTGCCAAGCAGGGCGCTGTATACGAGCTGATCATGTGAAAAGCTGCCCTCATAGACAACTTTATCACCGGCACCGTACAGCTTACCGGTTCCTTCCTTCATTCCTCTGGAGAACTCGCCGTCATAGGCAAGCGAACTGTTTTCGCGATACAGCTTTCCGTTTCCCTCGTAGAGATTGCCGCTGAACATACCCTTGTAATGCATTGTGCCATCCGGATAATACTGTGTACCGCTGCCCTCATACTCGTTATCCTGAAAATTACCCTGATAGAGCAATGTGCCATCTACGCCATACAGATTACCAAAACCATTGACACCGCCCTTTTTCACTTCTCCCTGATAGGCGAGATATCCGGATTTTCCGCGTATGCGGACAGTTCCTTTCGCAAAGCGAAGCATCACGTCATTATAATCATAGGTCTTGATTCCGTCGGTCTGTCTTTGCGGCAGATACGTCGAACGAATACTGACCAGATAGATCATACTCAGTACGCCAACGATCACCAGGATCGCGTATGCCAGCTTTTTGCTGACCAGCCATCCGAACACCTCATAATAATCCTTCTTGTGCTTCGGACGGACATCCAATAACCGAATGAAAAATTCGCGGATCTTCGCAATCAGCTTTGCACGAAGGAAATTCGTACTTGTAAGATGTCTGAATTTTGTAACCAGTGGTGTGATCTTTGCCTTGATGGAGGCAAGCAACACCTGAATGAGATTATTTCCCACTTCTATTTACCCCTGTCTTTCTACCCTGTAACTCTTGTCCTTACTCCTCATAGCGGAGAGCACATGAAACATCCTCTACATATTCCATATTCAGATAGCTCTCACATGTAAACAGATACCATTTAGAAATCTCGTCGCTTGGAAGTTCCTTTAAAATATCGGAGAATGCGCTCCGCGCGAGATAAAAGTCATGCTGGTAAAAAAGCTCCAATGCCTGTGCAAAACGTTCACAAATTGCCCGTTTCCGTTCTCTTTCGCGCACATCATAGGCATCCAAAACCTCATACATGTTCATTTTCTTACCGCTGCTTGCCATCTGAATATATCCGATGCATCGCAGCACGCCTTCGTAATGCTCCCGCTCCTTCACAGTCTCTGAGATCACGAGACGGAGATTCCGTTCTCTGAACCATGCAGCAAAACGCTCGATTTCATCCGTATCTCTGGATACAAGAAATGCACTGCTCTGCTGGTTTGTTCCTGCTACTCCATATACAAAAGAGGAATAGTGCAGTAAGATCGATGTCTGTGCCATGCGACCGTTCTCCTGTTCCTGAAGCTGCTTTAAGAAATCCACGGAGCTGTTTAACGTACTGGAATTCTTCTCCATATAGAGGAATCGAAGGATAGAAAGTGAACCGTCATTGGATACAAATACACCATCCTTTTCCTCCTGATATCTGCCGATCAATGCCAGAAGATGATTCAATCTCTCGATTTCATGCTCACTTCCGTTTTTTGCTCCGACAGTGGAGATCAGTGCCATAGTTCCATGCAATTTGGCAACATCGCCGCTGCTCACCTCAGTGATGGAATCTTTATTCAGTAAGCGTTCAATATTTTTCGGTGCGAACCGGTAATACGCTTCAAATGTCAACAACTTTGTATAATTGGCAGTGCGGATCTTTTTCTGAATCTCACCCAGAGCACTCCAGATCGCTCTCATATCGCCGCCATGTACACGCGGACGTTCCACATCTGTTCTGCCGCTTGCGACAAGCTGCATACTTCGTGCCAGCCGATTCAGATCTGCCGACTGCAGAAAAAGGATCAAAATGCAACCCAGGCTTGCCAATGCAAAAATGATCAGCGCCATAACCAGCTGCGACTGCAGTTTTTCATAATCCAGCCACCGGTTCTCAAACACACCGACAAGTGCATATCCGGAGCTATCTGTATTGGCTGCTGTTGCCGCCAGAATCTGATAAGAAGTTCCGTCCAAAGTAACATATCTGGAAACAATTGTTCCCGGAACGATCATTTTTTTCGCCTCGTCACTTCCAAACATGAAATAACGATTATCGAACGTCTCGTGATTGCGGCCACTGGCACTCACACAGATATCCAAATCCGAAACAGCTGTAAAAAACAAATCTTTGCAGCCGTCATCTTTGGTATGTTCGTAAGCCATTCGCAAACGGTTGTATACCTCGATGTATGTTTCACTCGTGTAAAAGTTGTCATCTGCAAACGACAGTTGATCCGAGCCTCCGGCATCTGTCGTCACATTCCCCAGCGTATCTGATAAAACCGAACTCAGCCATTTGGTCTGTGCCTGCTGCTTTGTCTGTTTCTGATTGATTATATTCGTACCTACACTACCCACAACCAGAACGAGCAACGCTGTTTCTACCGTCATCGCGATATAAACCACGCGGTTATGATTGCGAAGCAACAGATAAAAAAGAAAGATCAATAACCATCCTGCCAATACGGAAATAAACCAGTAAATACGGTACTCTCCATGAAGAGACATCAGCTGTCCCAGATTCATATGTACCATGGAATAGGTATAGCGGATACTGCTGTCCGGTTCAAACGGTCCGGAAACAAGGTCTGCATCCGTGCGAATGGAAATCGAACCCATATCATAACTTGCAGCAACGATTTTTCTTCCCGCCTCTGCCTCCTGACGAAGAGAGCTTTCCAATTCCAACTTTGACTGCATCGCAGTCTCAGGATCGATCAATTGCTTTTGTAATACTGTATAGACACTTGCTGCAGTGCCATCTGCTGTAACAGTTGCAATATACAATCCATTCTCATCTGCCACCAGATCCGTCAACAGATCTGCTTCATAGAAAGAAAGAGCCGGCGTCATGCGAAGCAAATTCAGTCCATTCTCGAATTCCAGGATCACATATGCACTCTGTGCATCCTTTTCCGAAGACTTCGGCACCTCCATCACCGCATAAAGCATACCCGAATAAGCAGTCAGCTTACGTATATATGCCTGCTCCTGTAACTCTTTCGTTGAGAAGTAATCCGTCACTTTTCCATACAGATTCATCTCGTAAATCACACCATCATTTTTATCATTGTCTGTCACATAAACCTTCTGATCGACAGTGCATCCGTCATTGTCATAGGTATAAACACCGTCCGGCTGTCCACTCCAGACAACACCCACATACAGCAAAGCAGTCACTGCCAGCCATATCAAACCGATGATGATCGGTAATTTTTTCTTCATAATTGCATATTCTCCCGGTAATTTTATTGCAGCAGCGATTCGGTTCCAATCTTTTTAAAACCATTGATAAAAAGTCGCAGCCAAGGAATATCTCCAAAAATCGCCTGTGTCACAAAGGTTGCGATCACCAGCAGCACTAACAGGATGCACACCCAGAACATCACTCGAAAGATCTGGTCCCGATTTCTCATAAACCATGCTTTCACAGTCGCAACGATGCCTTTTCGTTTTTTCGGAGCGGCCGCGATACGGACATCCTTGTACAGCTCCGTAAAACGGTGATAGCTTTTTTTTGAAATTTTTTTATCCAATAACTGATAACTGATGGCCTTCTGCGCTGCCTTTGGTTCCAACAGTTCCCGAAGGATCTTGGCACACTGAATCGTACAATCCCGTTCTGTTTTTTTCGGATCGAGTTCCTCAAGGCGAATAGATAGTCCAAGGTATACATTGTGATTTTTTGCCAGATGTAATTGCCGTTGCTCTAAGATCAGATACAGGATCGGATACGGAATCTCTGACGCGATACAGGCAAGGATCGTGTTGATACAGATATCCTCACACTCACTCAGTTTGTAGGAATCTCCCATATAGAAATCCCGCAGTGCGCGTTCCTTGAAATACGGATAAACGATTACAAATGCACCCTGATCCGAAAAGCTCTCCACACAAGAAGCTTCCTTGGAATATTCCGACTGTTCATAAACTGCCAGAAATTTCTTCACCACCTCATGATCGTATACGACAAGGACGGTATAAAGACCTTCCTCCGCAGCGTTTAGATCCTGACAGATCATGATATCATTGACCTTGGTTCGCTCAATGACACGTATGCACTTTAACCTCATTTTCTGTGACTGATATATCATCCTATCAGCCCTCCTTATACTTCCTCTGACTCGTCAAAACCTTTTTTCTTCACAATTGCATACGCATAAGTACAAATAGACGGATAGTCCGCGCAGTAGATCAGTACCTCATATACGCCTTCTTTTGCAGGAGCTGTATAGATACCATCGGCTGTGATCTCACCACTGCCCGGCTCGGTCAGCTCATAGACAAGACTGCTGCTATCCATGTTGTTGAACTTCACGCCAAAGTAATGGCTTTCTTTCGTTCCCATCACAACGGTCGGTGTCTCTGCCGAGATGCTCTTGCCCTCAATATTTTCAGGAAGTCCCAGATCATTTCCTGCCGGGAACTTGATCGCTACCCAACGATAAGACAGGATCAGGTAGTCCACATTCTGAAGCAGCTTGACAGCCACAACAAAGCTTCCTTTATCATTCAAAACTTTTACAGCTGTCTCTGCGTCCACCGCTGCATTGGCGTCATCACGGAACAAATCCGGATTGCCGTAGATTGTGTTCTTTGCATTCGCTCCTAACGCAGCATCCTCTGATATGTATTCGTATCCGATTTCTACGTAGACATTTCCCTTGCCAAGTCCGTGCATGATCTCGCCGGAATAACGGATATCTCCTTTTCTGGCATTGTCGCCAAGCGGAATCTCTAACACTCCGGTTGCAACCTCCGGAGCATTTGTCCTCGGAGTTCGCTGTTTTTCGCTCTCCTGTGGTGCAACAACCACCTGCTCACCGGAGCCAAGCTCCGTCTCCTTTACGAAATAATCCATGTAATTGCTACGAAGCATCTCCTGTGCCGGAGCTGTGATATATTTCTTGATATTTGTCTCACGAACTTCTTCAATAATGTACGCATTGTCTGTACGTACCAGACGCAGATCTGCCAGACGGATAAAATCACTGGTACCGCCGATGTTTTTCATCTCAAGGCTCATACGTCCAATCTCACGATTTACCAGTTCTCTCGGCTTACAGCTTGCAAGTAAGATTTTCAATGAAAATCCTGTCACGCATGCTACGGCAGTATCCTCCACGTATGCGTTGACCGAACCACTCTTTAAGATCACATTTGTATCAAGTGCCGCGGTATCCTGTGCTGTCATCCAGTATTCGCGTTCCAGCACCTCACCCTCTGCCAGTGTCACATCCTCTACACCGATCTCCAGTTCATGATCGCCGGAACGTGTTGCGAAAGCCGGTACCTGCAGCTGTGCGTGATAGCTGAGCTTTTTGTTTTCAGAAGAAAGCTTTGTCACACGAAGTACAACCTTGATATTTTTCCCCTTACATGCAGTCGCCGGCATGATCAGATCCACACGGAAGTTGTCGTCATTTAACAACACGCCGCTTGTAAGGAACTCTGTCTCCATCTCGAATTCTTCCGGAATATCCTCTGTGTCCATGAGAAACAGCTGATAACCTTCGCTGATACGGTTATACTCATACTCACGATCAGATTCCTGCTGATTGACCGCATAGACCGCATGCACTTCATTCTCTTTGTATCTCAGACAAAGACTTGCGCGATTTGTACGAAGCTGCTCAAAGCCATCAACAGCTGAAAGCTTCTTGACAACTGACGAATCCACCACGATCTCGCGACCGAGCCCGTCTATTGCGACACCGCTCTCGACCAGAATAGACAAATCATCAAGGCTGAACACACCACAGCCGCAAACAATCCCTGATCCGTACATCAGATTGTTTACAAATCTGCGCTTATTGTTAAAATAGGTCTGCTCTGCCTGAAAATCTGCACTTGTCAGCATTTTTCCCGCATAATAACGATTTCTTTCAAATGGATATAATTGATTATTGTTCATGTCTGTTCCCCCGCCTTGGTGAAATATTGTTGGTTTTGTCCCACATGTCTCATTTTAGCAAAACATGTCGAATTTGTACAATACTTTTAAAAAAATTTGTATTGTTTTGTGCAAGCCAGTCCTCATTCTCTAATAACTTATACAAGCACTTTGTAGGATATGCTTATTTTTTATATATTACCTTTTTTCTTCTTAAGAATGTTTCTTTTATAGGGCTCCCACTCTTTCTGTAAACTATCATAACTCATAAAGGCAGACAAAAGTTGGACAGATTTCGACATTTTTTTCATTTTCTTTAAAAAAATTGTCATAGGAAATCCATAAAAATTTCCTATGACACAATTGTCTACCCTTGCTCATGAAAGGTGTCAGCGTGAAAAATCATTCATGCCGGTGAGGTTCGCAAGCCAGGTAGTTCCATCCCGGCGCTTCACATCCAGCGTGTTGATCGCAACATTGTACACGCTTCTGACTGACTCATCTCCCGCATCCATCACGCTTCCCAGCGCACTGATCACATATAACTTCCCATTGTAACTGCCCAGGTACATCATCTCATGCCCGTTAAAATACAGGACACTTCCCACAGAAGCCTTTTCGATCAGTTTCTTTTTCTGCTTATCTGTCTTTCCGGTGAAATCCACACAGTCATCCATCGCTCGCTGCCAGGTGGTATTACGCGGCAGCGCAAATCCAAAGCAGCGATAGACCGAAGATACATAAGCGGAACAATCCATTGCATCCAGAGAACCGCCCCAGCCGTACCGATTGCCCAGACATTCAAAGGCGATCTGCAGCAGATTGCGCTCTGTGTACGGAACATATCCCACATGCACATCACTGTGTTCTGGGATCAGGGCAATCTTCTTTACATAATTGCCGTTTGCATCTCTTGTAGGCAGATACACCACATAATTATGCCAATCGTTTCTGCCATCCAAAGACGCCGGAATATCTGCCTGCTTTGCAAGCTTTAACGTGGTTCCCATCGTCAGCGTCTTGGCAGAAATGTCTTTGCTGTAAAAATAAGTGTCTGTTACAAGCCGATCGGTTGTCACCACAATAAAGTTTTTCGACTTTGGATTCACATCCCACGCATCCAGCCACTCTGCCTTTGAACTGCAGATCGCTACGTCCTCAGCATTGACCCATCCGGTACAATTTCCCGCATATCCCCAATAAAACCGGCCGTCTGCCGTCTGTGCCTTTATGACCATCGGTTCATTGATGCAGAGGGCAGAATTTACTCCCTCGTCGTCTGTATCCGTTGCCGAATAACCGATGTAATCATTGGTCGGGCACCATTTCAGTTCTGTCCGTTTCGTACAGATCGCATATTTCACCGCTGCATTGGTCGTTGCCGATGTGCTCTGCAGGATATTGTTTTTTATATCTGAAAAATAGGAAGTCTTATCTACCTGCACACCATTTGCATAGTATGCCTCTCTGTTCGCGCTTGCAATCAGTTCCTGTGCAAGACTTTCACGCAATGCCGGTCCGTCATAGGTCTCCGGAATATTTTTCAGATCATGCATGCATGTGTTTTTATTGGCAAGTGCTGCAGCGTTGATCTTTGCAATCTCTGCCGTGGACGCCAGTACCTGATCCGGCTGTTCACTCAGCTTTGCCCAAAAATCCGGTGCTGTCATCTTTCCGCTGACATCGTTTGCATAGGTGAGCAGATCCGGCTCCTGCGCTTTTTCTTTTACCGTCACCCTGCAGGTAAATTTCTTTTTTCCGACAACAGCTGTGATCTTTGTGACACCCGGCTGTTTTCCGGTTATGCTGATCTGATTTTTCTTCACTACATTGTAGGAAACATACTTTGTCGTATTCAGCTTCCAATCTACCTTCTTCGTCGTGTTTTTCACGGTCAGGGTCTTTGACTGGTCTTCCTTTATGGTCAGCTTTTCTGCCGAAATAGCGACAGGTGCTGCCGCATGTACCGTCACCGTCTCAGGCGAAAGTCCACATGACACAACCATTACAAACACGAAAACGTATGAAAGATACTTTTTTAATTTATTCATTTTCTTTTCTCCTTAAGACAAGAGGTGCCATCAAGAGGGGTCAGACACTTTCTTGACCCAACTGTGAATATTTAAAATCCCATGATATATCCTTACTCCGATTGTGCTTATCTACGCTCCGCTTCGGTCGGGACAAAACCGAGGTCTACTAGACCTCGTGTCCCCCTCGTCAAGAATGAACGCGCAAAAGTTTGTAAGATATACCACGGGATTTCATTTTCACGGTGTCTGACACCGTTTTCCTTGCTATTTATTAGAATTTACCAGCCTTAGCTGCTTCCTCAACAGCAACTGCGACAGATACAGTCATACCAACCATCGGATTGTTTCCTGCACCGATCAGTCCCATCATCTCTACGTGAGCAGGAACTGATGAAGATCCGGCGAACTGTGCATCGGAATGCATACGTCCTAATGTATCGGTCATACCGTAGGAAGCAGGACCTGCAGCCATGTTATCCGGATGAAGGGTACGTCCGGTACCACCGCCTGATGCTACTGAGAAGTACTTCTTACCCTGCTCGATACACTCTTTCTTGTAGGTACCTGCTACCGGATGCTGGAAACGTGTCGGGTTGGTTGAGTTACCGGTGATGGATACACCGACGTTCTCCTTGTGCATGATCGCAACACCTTCCTGAACGTCGTCAGCGCCGTAACATTTTACGGTTGCGCGAAGTCCGTCTGAGTATGCTTTCTCATATACGGTATTTAAAGTAGCTGTCTTGTAATCATATTTGGTCTCAACAAATGTAAATCCGTTGATACGTGAGATGATCTGTGCAGCGTCTTTTCCTAAACCATTCAAAATAACGCGAAGTGGTTTCTGACGAACCTTGTTTGCCTTCTCAGCGATTCCGATCGCACCCTCAGCAGCTGCGAATGACTCATGTCCTGCCAGGAAGCAGAAGCACTCGGTCTCTTCCTCAAGAAGCATCTTTCCAAGGTTACCATGTCCAAGACCTACTTTACGATGATCAGCAACAGATCCAGGAATACAGAATGCCTGAAGTCCCTCTCCGATTGCTGCTGCAGCGTCAGAAGCTTTTCTGCAGCCTTTTTTGATCGCGATTGCAGCACCTACGATGTAAGCCCAGCAAGCGTTCTCGAAACAGATTGGCTGGATTCCTTTGATCTGATTGTATACATCAAGTCCAGCATCTTTTGTGATTTTCTCAGCTTCTTCGATGGAGCTGATACCATAGCTGTTTAATACAGCGTTGATCTGGTCAATTCTTCTTTCATATGATTCAAATAATGCCATTTTTATTGTTCCTCCTTCTCTTTCTGTCTGATTACTCGCATCTAGGATCGATGATCTTTGCTGCATCAGCTACGCGGCCATACTGTCCCTTTGCTTTCTCCCATGCAGTATTTGGATCATCACCTTTTTTGATGAAGTCAGTCATCTTTCCAAGAGAAACGAACTGATATCCGATCACTTCATTGTCCTCATCTAAAGCGATTCCGGTTACATAACCTTCTGCCATCTCTAAGTAACGAACACCTTTTTCTCTGGTAGCGTACATGGTACCAACCTGAGAGCGAAGTCCTTTACCAAGATCCTCAAGTCCTGCTCCGATCGCAAGTCCGTCATCTGAGAATGCACTCTGTGTACGTCCGTAAACGATCTGTAAGAATAACTCTCTCATAGCGGTATTGATTGCGTCACATACAAGGTCGGTATTCAATGCCTCCAGAATGGTCTTGCCCTGTAAGATCTCAGCTGCCATAGCTGCCGAGTGGGTCATTCCCGAACATCCGATGGTCTCTACCAAAGCTTCCTCGATGACGCCGTTCTTTACATTTAATGAAAGCTTACATGCACCCTGCTGTGGAGCACACCAGCCTACACCGTGTGTAAATCCTGAAATATCTTCGATTTTTTTTGAGTGAACCCATTTTCCCTCTTCCGGGATTGGAGCCGGCTCATGTTTTGCGCCCTTTGCTAC
>JALEJB010000178.1 GCA_022768825.1 Lachnospiraceae bacterium | reverse complement strand
ACCGGTTCCAATCCACGTATTCCGACTCAGGAAGAGATGGAGAAGCTGCTGAAATGCTGCTACTACGATACCGAGGTGGATTTCTAAAAAACAACATAATTTTGGGGCTTTCGCATCTGCAAAAGCCCCTTTTTGATTTATTTTTTTCGTATTTTCTCTTTCAGCTTTGGTTCCCACACAAGCGGTTCGTACATCTTCTTGAGCGTTCGTACCACTTTATTATGATCACATTCCTGCACCAGAATATCGTACCTGCCCTCCACGCTTCCAAACGTGACAATGTGCTCCAGCCCGGTCTCCTTCTGCAGATAAGCAATCATATTTTCCCGCGTCGCATTTTCATTGTATATTTTGATATAGGAATAGCCCGGATAATCCTCAGAAGCATATTTACTGATGCGAAGCTTTCGATATTCTTCCCGTTTCCGAAACTCCTCTGCAATCCGCCGGAGGCTTTATCTTGGAAGGAGATTGGACTCCCACCAAGATGAATTTGTTTTACTCGCCACCTATAGAGGTGGGAGTCTTATCTCCTTTCAAGATAAACACAAGTGCTGTTCTAATGACTCAAAAATCGAGCAGAATACTCAATTGACACAAAGCGAATTCCGTAGTAGTATACTAATTAGAAGAGCAACCGCCCACAAGGTGGGTTAGCTCCCTATGATGAACAATTAGCTCATCCTCGGTTTGCCAAAGTACAAGGATGAGCTAATTTTTATTTTCGCTTGTTTGTCCTATCAATATAGGCAAGCAATGCAATGAGAAACGTTCCAAAGAGAATAAGTAAACTTAACACTTCGTATGTATCCATTTGCACCACCTCCCTTCTGTTACCATTCAGGGAGATTCACCGCACCTTGTAACACGATTGCTCGTTTCTATTTTATCACCGCTTCTACGCATATACAATGATTCCAAATATTAAATTTTTATAAAGTCATCTCGATTCCGCATCGCAAAACCACCTTGGTGTCAGACACCAAGCTCCAGCGAATCCGCTATATAATATTGAAAATCTCTCTTTTTGCAATACTTCACTATTTTTTTCTTTAAACTTTTTTGTGTGGTATATTCTAATAAATATACGTCCAAGCCCATACGGTCGCAGGTTTCTATATAATTTCTGAAGTATTCCCTGTCATACTTGCTCTGTGATTGGAATTTTCCTGTTTTAAAATTTATTTTGCTCCAGACGCACTCCTGATTGACTCCTGTCATGATGTCTTGAAGCGATCCGTTTCTTTTCTGATATTTCATAACAAACGTATCTCCGCCGTTGATGATGACCGCTTTCTTGTATGTCATCAGGTGTTGTAAAATAGCGGAAAGGCCTTCATAAATAGCATCTGTCTGATATTCATAATACACATCACAATTATCAACAAAAAATCCGTCGATTTCCTTTTCCAGCAACTGTTCTTCCAGCGAGATCAGAAATCTCTGCCACGCAGATTCGGATACATTCATCCAACGCTCTTCTTCCCAATTCTCATAGAATCCCAACGTCCATTTTCGGTATGCATCGTAGTAACTTCGGAAATTTTCCAGAGAACCGATATTCAGATAAGAATAGACCGTGCATCCTTTGTTTTTCAAATATGCAATATCTTTTTTCGAAAACAATTGTGCATCGATCACGATGGTCTGATACGCAGATATTTTTTTCAGATCAGATGCATCCGCATTCAAAAATACTCCGTAGCTTTTCTGCGCTTTTCCCCATGTGCTGCTAACATAGCCCACAGACAAAATCACAACCAACGTGAGACATGCCAGTCTCCATGGTATCTGATACCTTTTTCTCATATACTTTTTCCCTCATAGATCTCCAGGATTGTTCTCCTACAAATTTTCTTTCATAAATGCCTCAACTGCATGACATGCCGCATCCTCATCCGCTCCGTCAAAGGTCATCGTCACCTCATTACCGCATTTTACGGCTAGTTCCATGATTCCAAAGATCTTTTTGCAATCGCCACTTTTGCCGTCCTTGGTCAGTGTGATCGCACACTCATATTTTTTGCATTCCTTTACCAGTGCTCCTGCCGGACGCGCATGGATTCCTTCCGGATCCGTAATCGTATATTTAAATTTTTTCACGATCGTATGCTCCTTTTTATGATTCAATATTTTTCTTTAAGAGGCCAAGCAGTGCAGTGGAAACTGCGGTTCCTGCCACAAGTGCCAATAGATACATCCATGCATTTCCTACTACCATAAATACGAAGATTCCTCCGTGGGGTGCCATCAGGGTACAGTGGAATGTCATAGAGATGGCTCCCGCAACTGCGGATCCTGCGATACATGCCGGAAGCACATGCAATGGGTCGGATGCTGCGTAAGGGATCGCTCCCTCTGTGATAAATGCCAGTCCCATGATAAAGTTGGCAGGACCTGCTTCGCGCTCTTCTTTTGTAAATTTCTTTTTAAAAAGCAGAGTTGCTAATGCAATCGCGCATGGCGGCGTCATACCACCAATCATGACTGCTGCCATGATATCATAATTTCCGGCTGCAATCGATTCAATTCCGAATACATATGCCGCCTTGTTGAACGGACCACCCATATCGATGGCCATCATGCCTCCCAGCACCAGTCCCAGTACGATCCGGCTGGTCTGTCCCATATTGGTGAGCATCGTGTTCAGTCCGGTGTTGATACCGCCCATCACCGGCTCTACAATAACTGTCATAAAAAGTCCCAAAATCAAAATTCCGAATAGGGGATACAAAAGCACCGGTGCGATCTTTTCGATCGCCTGTGGCAGTTTCTCACACAGCTTACGAAGTACACGGATCACATAACCGGCTGCAAAACCTGCAGCCAAAGCACCTAAAAATCCTGACTTTCCGTTTGCAGCAATCATACCTCCCACAAAGCCCAGTGCAAGTGCCGGTCGATCACCGATGGCCATGGCAATAAAACCTGCCAGAACCGGAAGCATAAAACCGAATGCCGTTCCACCGATTCCTTTGAGTAATGCTGCAATTGGTGTGATCGTACCGAAATTTTCGCGCTGATCAGCCGGAAGTGAATTCAGATCAATACTGAATCCGTCGATCAAAAACGCAAGCGCGATCAGGATTCCGCCACCGACGACAAACGGAAGCATATGCGATACTCCATTCATCAGATAGGTGTAGATCTGATGACCCACGCCACCTGTTTTCGGCGCTCTTTTCTCAGGTGCTGCGGCATCATGATAGATCGGTACATCTCCTGAAATTGCCTGTGCCACCAACTGATCTGCCTTGCTGATTCCGTCAGAAACCTGTCGGATGATGACTTTTTTGCCATCGAAACGGCTCATCGGCACCTGGGCATCTGCTGCGACAATGATGCAGTCCGCCTCGGCGATTTCCTTGTCCGTCAATACATTTTTGGCTCCCCCGGAGCCACGGGTCTCTACTTTGATAAAACAATTTTGGGCTTTTGCTGCTTTCTCGATTCCCTCGGCAGCCATATAAGTATGGGCAATTCCTGTCGGGCAGGAGGTCACTGCCAGGATTCTGCACTGTGACGGTTCTGTCACGCCGGTATCTGCCGGTCGCTCACCCATACCGTTTTTCTCTGCATCCGCCTGATCAATGATCGAGAGAAATTCATCCACTGTATCTGCTTTTCTCAAACTGTCTGCAAATGTCTCATCCATCAACAGCACAGACAGCTTGCTGAGCATATCCAGATGTACATTGTCCTCAGTATTCGGTGCGGCAATGAGAAAGATCAGGTTGGCGGGTTCGCCATCCAGCGAATCAAAGTCTACACCATTTTTTACAACCATTGCTGCCAGTCCCGGTTGGCTGACCGCATCGCATTTTCCATGCGGTATTGCAATTCCCTCGCCGATGCCGGTAGTGCTTTCTTCCTCTCTGGCATAAACCTGTTTTCGATACCCTTCGCTATCATTGATCTTGCCACTTTTGACCATCAGATCAATGATCTGATCCAACGCCTCTTTCTTGTCAGAAGGCGCACTGTCTAATGAAATACTGCGACGATCCAATAAATCTGTAATCCTCATCCGGTTTTCTCCCAGTCTATCTTTTTTCATTCTCCATTTTGTTTAATGCGCGATACACCGCTTCGACTTCCGGTCCGGTGGCCAGATATTCGGAAAACGCACTTGCGCTTCCGGCAGCTACGCCCATATAAAACGCATGCTGATAATCAGACCGTTCCATCCATCCTGCCAGAAATCCGGCAACCATGGAATCTCCCGCGCCAACTCCATTCACCAGCGTTCCCTTTGGTGCCGGTGTGGAAAATACCTGTCCCGTCTCTGTGACGAGTGCTGCTCCCTCTCCGGCCATAGACACAAGCACGTTGCGGGCACCCTTCTCCTGAAGTTTTTTCGCATAAGGTATCACTGATTCCCTTGTCGTCAGTTCCACTCCGAAGACCTCTCCCAGCTCATGATTATTCGGCTTGATCAAAAATGGCTTGTACGACAATACATTGAGTAAAAGGTCTCTCGTTGCATCCACTACAATCATAATGCCTTTGCCGTCAAGCATTTCCATGATCAGTCGATACATATCGTCCGGCAGGGATGTCGGAATACTTCCCGCCAACACCAGAATATCTCCCGAATTCAAACGATTCAGTTTGATCATCAACTGCTCGAGCGGCTCGTGATCAATCTGAGGTCCGCTTCCGTTGATCTCGGTTCCGTCAATCGACTTGAGCTTGACATTGATGCGGGAAATCCCCTGTCCGACACGGATAAAATCCGACCGGACATGCATCTGCCCGACTCTTCTGACAATCTCATCTCCCGTGAATCCGGCCACAAAACCCAGTGCCGTACTTTCAATTCCCAGATTGCCAAGCACCATCGACACATTGATTCCTTTGCCTCCCGGAAGCATCAGCTCCGAACTTGTCCGGTTTGTCAAGCCAAGCTGAAAATCATCAACCGAAACGATGTAATCCAAAGATGGATTAAATGTAACCGTATAAATCATTTTCTGTCCTCCGTCTTTTTTATGTTCAAGTATGCCAAGTCGTACTTGAATTTTAATCAAACAGAATCATAAATTACGATTCCCCAAAAACAAAAAATATTTCCTGATACATCCTCACAGTGGTCCGTTTTCTTTTTTCATTTTTGTCCGGGCATATATATAAAGGCATAACTGAGCCAAAAATGTGATCGTCCAGGTGATCGGATAGGACAGATACACGGTCGAAATCTTGTGAAACTGCGGGATCTGAAACACCGTCGCGATCCAGATCAGACGCAGCCCGCATGCCCCGATCAAAGAAATGAACATGGGGCCTACTGAATAACCCATACCGCGCAGCACACCTACCACTACATCCATCATACCGCATAGCGCATAAGGGAACAAAATGATCGCCATGCGCACCATTCCGGCCTCAATGACCTCTGTACTGCCTGAATATATGTGCAGCAAGGGTCGCCCGAAACCATACATCACCCATCCAAATACAATTCCGGTCGCAATGACACATCCCTCTGCCGTAAGAAGGATCTTTCCGATCCGCTCTCTTTTTCCGGCACCCACATTCTGGCTCGTAAAGGAGATCGCAGCCTGATGAAACGCGTTCATCGCCACATAAACAAAACCCTCCAGATTCATTGCTGCGGAATTTCCCGCTACCACGATCTCCCCGAAAATATTGACGGAGGACTGGATGACCACATTGGACAGGGAGAACACCGCTCCCTGAAAGCCCGCCGGAAGTCCGACACACACGATCTGTATCAATTTCTCTTTGTATATACGTAATTTTCCCGGAATCAGGCGAATCCCACCCTGCTCACGCATCATACAGCGCAAGACCAAAAATGCAGAGATACACTGCGAGATCACAGTCGCCAGGCCAACGCCTGCCACATCCATATCCAGCACAATCACAAAGATCATATTGAGGATCACATTGATGATTCCAGCTGTCATCAAGTAGTAAAGCGGGCGCTTTGTGTCTCCGACGGAGCGCAAAAGCGCGCTTCCGAAATTGTAGATCATCATTGCTGTCATTCCAAGAAAATAGATTCGCAGATAAAGTGATGCCAAAGGCAGGATATTGTCCGGGGTCTGCATCAGTTTTAACAGCTGTGGTGCAAAGATCACACCCACAATTGTCAGGATCACGCCACTGATCAGGCTGAGCATCATGGCAGTGTGAACCGTCCTGCTCAGTTCCTCGTCATTTCCCGCCCCGTAATCTCTGGCAGCCAGCACATTTCCACCGACAGACAATCCCAAAAACACATTCGTCATGAGATTGATCAGCGCCGTATTGCTGCCGACAGCAGCCAGCGAATTATCCCCGGCAAAACGCCCCACCACCACGATATCCGCCGCATTGAACAGCAGCTGTAAAATACTGGAGCACATCAAAGGAATGGTGAACAGCAGCATCTTCTTTAAGATGGATCCGTTCACCATGTCTATTTCATATTTCTTTTTATTCAAACTCAACATCCCCTTATCCATATAAAAATGGTATCCATCCAGCCTTCCTACTATGAAAAAGGCGTATGATAGATACCATTTACGTTAGCTCATGTCTGAGAAAAAATCAAGTGATCCTTTTCAGACAAAGCGTCCTTCTATTTTTTGGTTTTGTAGCTCACCTTTTCCGCAGGAAGATACTCTGCCAATGTCTTTTCCAGCCCGTCAACAGCGATCGGCTTTGAAAGATAATCATCAAAGCCCTCTGCCAGATATTGTTCTTTCGCACCTGCAATGGCATTGGCAGTCATTACGATAATCTTTGTATTGGTCGGCAGTGATCCGCTTTTCTTCAAAGCCTTCATGGTCTCTACACCATCCATCTCCGGCATCATATGATCCATAAAAATGATGTCATACTGCTTGTTCTCCACCATTCGAATGGATTCCATACCACTCAATGCTGTATCCACTTTGATCTCGCATCGCTTTAACAATCCTGCTGCTACTTTGAGATTCATCTTATTATCATCAACGATCAGAATCTCTGCATCCGGAGCACAGAGATATCCCCGCTCCTCTTTTCTCAGTTTATCCTGCTGATGAACATTGTTTCCAATCGGCGTCTGATCCACAACCCTCTGTTTTAAGTCAAAGAAAAATCTGGAGCCTTTGCCGTACTCGCTCTCCACCTCCAGAGAGCTTCCCATCATTTTCAGCAGACTCTGCACAATGGAGATTCCAAGTCCGGTTCCCTCCACATTGTGATTCTTTTCCTCATCCAGTCGCTGGAAGGATTCAAAGAGCCTGCCCATATCTTCCGGACGGATACCGATGCCGGTGTCGATCACCTCCACATGAAGGAGTATATCTTCCGGATCTTCTGCCACATCCTGTCTTTGAATGACCAGAGCCACTTTTCCTTCTTTTGTATACTTTACTGCATTCGTCAACAGATTGACGATGATCTGCCTTACTCTGACATCATCCCCATACAGGGTACAGGGAAGTTTGTCATCAATCTGCATATCCAGCAGCAGATCCTTCTTCTTCGCTTTATCGGATATCATATTGACCAGATCACTGATCAGATCCAGCGTATCGTACTGTACCGGAATGATCTCCATTTTTCCGTCCTCAATCTTGGAAAAATCAAGGATACTATTGATCAGCGCCAGCAGCGTCCTTCCGGCACTCTGGATATTTTCTGCATATTCACAAATATTTTCATCCCCACTTTCACGGAGGATCATTTCGTTCATGCCCAGAACCGCATTGATCATTGTCCGGATCTCATGACTCATCTGTGCCAGGAATTGAGATTTCGCCTGTGTCGCCTGCACGGCGTCATCTGCTGCATCCTTTAAGCGCACATTTACCGCCTGCTGCCATACCAGCAGTCTGCGGATCAGATATCCGACAGCAAAAATACATACCCCAAACATCAGTAAAAAGGCTATTTTATAAAATACGATCACTCCATAGATTATCCACCAGTCCTTTACCACCATGATCGTAAAGTCTGAAAAGTCATCATGCTCTGAGATGCATGCCTTATATTTTCCGTCATAATCCTTCAAAACACCGATCTTTGAATGTTGTGAATAAACCTTTTCATAATTCAGTTTCTGAACATTCACGGAACTGTTTCCGGAAAGTTCGTATTCCTCATTCGGGTGATTAATGATAATGCCGTTATTGTTGATCAGGAATGCATAACCATCCTCGGAATAAGTATTCTGCATGACCTCAGTCAATTGATCCAGCCAAAAATCAATTGCAAATACGCCCAGAAACGTGCCGTCCTTTCCGTACACTCTTCTGGAAAAAGTCAGATAGTATCTCTTCTCCTGTGTGTCATAGTAAGGGTTGGAAATAGAGAATCCATCACTGTCACTCATAGTATCCGCATACCACGGATAAGCCTGCAGGATGTAATCCTCATCCGGCACCCAGCCGTTGTTCATGATCACCTTCCAGGTCGTATCCGGATTTCCTATATACGCAAGGGAAATCTCAGGATAATTCTCGGCAACATCGTTCAGATAATCGACCGTCCGTGAGCGGTCCTCCAGCAATTCGGGCTGCGAAGCTATGGAATAACAGAACATCTCCAATATGATCTTTCTATCCCCCATCCACTCGATCAGCTTTGAATGATAGCCGCTTACCTCCTCAGACATACGGGTTTTGCCAAGATTTGTGAGCATTTTATCACAAAAGAACAAAACCAGAAACATGACAAGGACAAGCACTACCGTCACCTGCAGATGCGTCCTTTTACCGATATGGGACTCCGCTGCAGTTCTGTCAGATTTCCGTGTCTTCCGTTTTGGTTTGTCGTCCCTCTTTGTGAGACCGGAATAAGAAAAGAGATTGTCCAGCATGCTCGACAACTGCAGCGCAGATTCACTGTACTTTTTTCCATGTCTGAACCCAGACTTTTTCTTCACCCCACTGTTTTTCCGCTCAAACATCTCTCACCACTCCACCTGACGTTTTTTCTCTACTCTTCGGTATGCCTCAATCATTGTAGTGCTTCATAATCATCCGGAACCGTAATTCCCAACGCTTCACACAGACTTTCTTCGCCTGCGATCATCGGAATTTTTGCCAAGATCAGGATGTCCTTCAAAACATCTGCCTGACTCTCGATCGGTGCCAGATCTGAGGTTCCTGTCACGTTGATTCCCGCCGCAGCCTGCAATTTGGATGCAGACATATATTTTTACGTAATTTTATTTCACGGAAAATTCGACGTAACTCTCTTTTGCAAAAAGTCTCGTATAAATTCCACTCTTTATTTTATTATGATCGGAACCTTCGCGGTGACACCGTTTGCCGCCTTGATATAGAGTGTTGTCTTTCCTTTCCTGTGAGCGGTCACGTTACCCTTTTCATCTACCGTGGCGATCGTCTCATCTGCTGTGAAATAGCGTTTTGAGGCGGTATATTTGCCTGGAAGCAGCTTCTTTTTCGGATCCTCCTTTATGATCGTGGCACGCACCTTCTTTGTCTTTCCGACGGTCAGCGTCAGAGTCTTAACCGATGGCGTCATCGCGCCGGCATTGGTGTAAGTCTTGTGCCCATTTCCCACGGTGTAGAGCTCCATGCTCTTTCCGAGGTACTGCTTCTTCCCATCTGCCATCCGGTAGGCTTTCACCATGACCTTATATCCTCTGGCAGGCGATACCTGACCGCCAAGCACTTCCTGAATGGTCGCAGAAGTCTGATCTGCCGTCACGGAAGCGACTTTCGCCTGAGACGTAAACTTCCTGCCACAGGTTGTGGCGTAGATATCATAGCCCTCTGCGCCGTTTACATTGCCCCACTTGACTTTCAATGCATCGCTCGTCCATGTGAGCTTTGCGCCCTTGCTCATCGCAAGGAAATTTTCCGCCTGGGTCTTCGCTGTCGGAGCGGAACCATCCATCGGCGCATAGTCAATGACTACCGTGTAGTCAGATGCGTGACTGAATACCAGATCCGCATTTCCGCTCTCATCAATCTTGTCGGCACAGATAAATTCCAGTTCTTTGCCCTGCGGTGCCTTCGGATTGTAATAATAGAGGTTTGCATACAATCCCTTGTTCTTCGGTTCCAGCTTCATCGTCAGGGTGGCAGTAAAGCCAAATTCCCCATCATGTTCGAGACTCATCTGAATCGGTGTCTGCTTTTTGGTCACTTTGTTGATCACCTCAGCCGGAATCACATCGGTATCCCTCTTGACACCGAGGCTGATGCCTTTGGCAGCATTTGTCACATCCTTTCCATTTACCGTCCAGGAAATGCCCTCCCCCATGTCAAAAACAAGCGTGATATCCTTTCCTTTGACCGTGTCAAACACGGTTTTCGGCACGACGGAAGTTCCTTGCATGTCAATATTGATCGCTTCTTTGATCATTTCCGTATCCTTGATCTGATTACCGATTGTCTCTACGATCTTATTCACAATGGCACTCCAGCCCTTGCTTGTGCCGGCACCCTTGATCTGCGGCTCTGCGGCAGGAGTGTCGGCAGTGTTGTCGGAGCTGGTAACTGTCACCTGATTTCCTGCAGGTGAGGAACCCCCACTACTTCCTTCTGTCGACCCTTCATCATCGACGAACGCGCTCTTTTCTACCTTAATTGTAATATCCACGCTCTCAGCCGCCGCGAAATGGGTGCTTGCCGGCAATGACACCGTAATGGTGGCAGTTCCGGCTCCCCGGATCGTCACTTTTCCGTTTTCGTCCACGGTTACCACTGCATCGTTGTCTACACGAACTCCTGCCGCATTCGTACTATTCTTTACGGTGTATTCCAGCTTTACATCAGCATCCGTGTTGTCGTGGGAAATACCCTCCAGATCAAAAGCAGGATCTCCAGCATTCTTCGTATAAGTATTTTTCTCGCTTGCTACTGTGATCTTTGCCTGTTTTCTTTCCAGGCTGCCACTTGTTACTTCCCCGCTGTCAACATAGTGTGTGCCATCACCTGTCGCTTTGACCTTGAAAGTATAGTTACCCACTTCGGTAATCGACAAGTCATAGCTTGGCGCTGTCGTTGAAAAAGCAGCTCCCTCAGCTACACCATTCTTGTATAGCTGAACAGAATAGCCGGTTGCATTCGTAACAGCGTTCCACGTCGCTCTGCCGTAATTTTCACTGCTCCAGGCAAGGGACTGAGGGCTATCAAGTGTTTTACATATGGTGAGTGCTGCTGTACACACACTGCTTTGTGCACCGTCTGAAGAACCCCCATAAACAGCTTTCAACGTATACGCTCCTACGGCCAGCTGACTCACATCCACGGGAAACGTATACGGACTGCCACTCCCGTTTGTATATGCTTTCATTATTTTTTCGCCCTGCATGACATAAAGATCCATACTGTCCATAGCAATGCGGCGTAAACTCATAGGTAAACTATTTGTCTGCGTACTGTTCTGTACAGTTACCGTTACATACAGACTGTTGTTATTCTGAGACAGATTAACAGAATAGGCAGCCTGATTAAACGCAAGTGTTGCTACGTATGTACTTGTACCTCCTGCTTCATCCTGCGTAAATTCAAAATATCCAGCCGTCTTATCTCCACCACTTTTGTATGTTGCCGTCCAATTGGTAATTGTACCTGCATCATTACGGATTGTCACCGTATGGTTCTCCTCTTTTACCATGTAAAGATACAGATAATCATTGCCCGAATGCTTTGCTTCGATATAGTAAGGCTTTCCGTCTACAGAAACACTATTTATTTCTGAGGTAATCGCTGATACATCCAGCTTTCCCAGACAAACCACCTTACCTTCGTTATTTTTCGGTGTAATATTGGAAAGCGTTCCATTGATGCTGCCGCCGTTTACTATGAAAGTACTTTTTGTTTTACTATAGTCCTGAAATCCGGCACCACCGATTCCACTATGAGCACCTGTAGCGGTAATTGTGCCTCCGTTAATGGTAATGCTTCCACCATCTCCACTGCTACTGCACCCAATTCCACCGCTTTCTCCGGTTTTGCCTTGAGCTGTTATGATTCCACCATTAATCGTAATATTACCAGCACTTGCCCAACTGCCGCCTCCAATACCTGTATTCCAGTCTGCTCCTGTCGCATTGACTGTACCACCGTTAATGGTAATCGTACCGCCTGCGCCACCGTCACCACCGCTACTGCCTCCACCGCCGATTCCCGTTGCAGCACCGTTCGATGCAGTTGCAGTTACCTTACCACCATTAATCACGATTGTCCCGGCCGCTTCACAAGCGTTGCCTCCAATAGCAGATTGGGCTGAGGAATCAACCTTAGCAGTCAGTGTTCCCGTCCCACCGCTTTGTCCATAGATTGTTAAGCTGTTCCGAGCTGAAACATGGATACCGGATGAAGCGGTCAGCGTACAACCGTCCCCCAGGATCAGGTGGACATCCCCACTGACTTCTATCCGACTACTAATTGTAGTATTTTGGTTAACATAATACCACCCTGAATTCCAGCCTGTCGTACCGCCCGCAACGGTGGTAACATCACCCGTTGTCGTGCGCACAACGCCGCCTTCATCCACATACGAAACGCCCTCTGCCGGTGCTTCATATGGCTCTATCCCTTCTTCCTGCGCATGCACCACAAAGCTGTTCTCCGGCAAAAGTCCGAATACCAGCGCTATCGAGAACACAACTGCCCACACTCTTCTCCATCTCTTTCTCTTTCCTGTCTGTTCCATTTGTTGGATCTCCTTTCTATTGGATCTACCTTCTATCATGTCAAGCTTTCTATTCCGATCTATACGCAATCTGTAGCAGGTTCTGCCTTCAAAGCGAAAAATCAGTATCCTTTCTGATAGCATACCTTATTTGCTTTCAATTTTCATTTTTCTTGCAAAACTGGGCAAAAAAACAGCAAAATCAGGCATCAAAAAAGGAGCACCAAAGCCCTTTACTGCTTTTGGCACTCCTCTCATACCTGTCTTCACTTCCATCACCCGATCAGTACCTGTTTTCCCTCAAAGGCAAACCCATATCTGCGGATATGCTCCGACGGGATGCCCCGGGCTCTCAGGGCTGCTTCATACTGCTTTTCCTCTATCTGTGCGAGGGCGGACTGTACGGTTTCTTCCAGTGAGGCCTCTCTTCTCGGATTAAAAACCTTGAATTCAAGAATCATGGCATCATCGTTTTTGTCTTTTGGTTCCAGCATCACATCATATCTTCCAAAGCCGCTTTCCTGATTAGAGGTGACCACATACCGGTCTGCAAGGTCGACCATCAGCCCCAGCACAAAACCGTGGTAAAAACGCTCCGGCTGAGATTTGGAAGGTATCGTTCCGGTGTCAAAACTGCTGAACATCAGCAGCGTCATCCGGTTCATATATTCGTTCATGGCATCCAGGTCTCCCTGCAACAGAGCTTCCACAAAATCATTATAGCTCCCGTTCGGTTCTTCAAACCAGCCCTGTACCATCCCATAAAACATGTCTTTCACTTCTTCATTTGTAAGCTCCAGCTCATACATGGCCTGCCTTCCTGCCACCGACTTTTCTTCCGCCTTTAACACTTTGAGATATCCGCTGGCAAGCAGAAGGCTCCAGATGGCTCCTTCACTGCTGTCTAACTGATTATACACGATCTGCTCATCGATGGGACACGCAATGGTTTCTCCCTGCAGCAGGGCTTCAAAGGTCGTTTTGACCCTTTTATTTCCCTCCCGGATGAGCTTGCTCACAAGGCCGTTGCTACTGGTATTCGCCCAGTAGGTCGCGATTTTTCCTGTATCAAGAAAATTCAGAATGGACCACGGGTTGTAGATATCCTTGTGTTTCCCAAAAATGAAGCCATCATACCAGCG
>JALEJB010000167.1 GCA_022768825.1 Lachnospiraceae bacterium | reverse complement strand
CATCTGTAGCGACCTCTGTACTCTCATAGTTTGCCTTTTCTTCCGCGGTCATAAGACTCTTGGCAGTTTCCTTATACAAATTTACAACACTTGTGGACGGAGCGCCTTTCACCACATCGGTTGCAGTATAAATGTTACTGTTTTCATAATTTACAGAATCTACACGATTCTTTGATATCGGCTCTATTTGCTTTTGCGTTGAAAAAACTCGTTCGTTGTATGTGACAGTCGCTGTATACACGGTTCCATTCTCATCCGTTCCGTTTCCGGTAATACCACCATTGCCCTCTCCACCGGAATTAGAAATGATGAGCTCAACATTTGTTCCATTTCCTGCCGAAACTGCCGGTTTCCCCTTCGGTGCCGTAATGTCATTGCCACCCAATTCAATTGTCGTTGCATCCTCTGTAGGTAACACCAACGTACCCTTTAATTCTACATCTTGTTTAAACGTGATTTTATTTGTTTCCGCATCATATTCCACATTGGCATAATCTGTATCTGCCAGCGCATTCTTCAACCAGAGCGGCAGGTCGGTAGATATACGATTAGAACTGAGACTCTGCCCGTTTTCATTGACCGCACGCACACGGTAATAGTACGTCGTGTCTGGATGGATATCGTTCCCACTGACCTCAACACTTGTCACATTTTCAACATTCTTATTATTGTAATCTGATAAAATGCTTGTAAATTTCCGGTCTGTTGCCACGTCGAGACGATAACCGGTCGCCCCCTCCACCTCATTCCAGTTGGCGTTAAATGCACCTGACGTATCTCCCTCGTTTTTCGTTGCCGCAGTAGCAACAGGTGCCGTCGGTACACCGGCAGGAGTTGCACCGGTGACAGCGAAGATACCACAGTAGAGCCCGTTAGTATTAGTATCTTCATTTTTTCCCAGCAAATTGAATGTAATCGATTTTAGCAATTTTGAAGAATCAGCCTGAATCGTCGCAGATTGAAGAATCGGTCCATATGAACTATCCATTTTTCCGGTATATGAACCAGTGCTTTCTCTTCGCATCACCGGATAATATTTTTCCACCCCTTGAACATCAGTTAAATCATACCAATCATAGAGTTTATAAGTCGTCGATCCCGTTGTACCGTCGGTATAGTTCAAAGTCACATTGAACTTTGCATAGTTAGGTGATCCGGGGCCTCCGGCTGTTGCAAGCACATAAATGTTCTGATATACGCCGATCGTCTGTAAGTCCATGGTGACGGATTTACTATTTGAGTGTAGCCAGATACAGTCATTTCCATCATACGCTGTTGCCGGATCTCCACCCGTTGCTAATTGATAAGGAGTTTCATTTATCGTTCTCAAAACACCGTCTGTGGGGAGACCGCCCGTGCCACTGTTACGATCATTGCTTTGGGCATAAAATGCAGCACTATCATCTAGTCTAATACTGGAAGACCATGTTTCGGTAAGACCCCAGATGGCATTTCCATTCAGTGATGCAGTTGAGATTTCCAACGGTTCATAATTTCCATCTCCTACCCCCTACACAGCCACACCTTCATTCATCACCGCAAACAGTTCTTCCAGTCTGGTGATGTCAAGCTTTGCCTGATCTTCTTCGGACAATTCGATATATGCATCAGAAACAGATGCCGCCAGTTCATAGACCGCATCCTGCTCATCTGCACTCATGTTTTTATATTCTTCACCTGTCGGTAGCGCATTGATCTGCTCCTGCAAGGATCTTAGGTTTTCCGGAACATCCTCTTCATTTCCGGTGCAGGCACTATCTATCAGTGCCTCTTCTGACCCATCTATGACTGTCCCGACATCATTGCCTTCTGTTGCAAACGCATCAGACGGTGTCATGGATAACATCATTGCGAGTACAAGAAGCCATGCGAATAATTTGTTCCGTACTGCTATTTTTTTCTTCATCTGTGGTTATCCCCCTTTGTTTTATTTTTAGAATCTTTTCCAAATCAGCCTATAAGAAATCTATTTTCCTCATTAGTCTACCACCCCAATACAGACAAAAGTTGGACAGAACACCTCATTTTTTCAAAAAAATCGCCCTGCCCGTTTACGCTGACAAGGCGGTATATCTGTCTTTGCTTCCATTTACCCGATCAGCACCTTTTTCCCTTCAAACGCAAAGCCGTATTTGTGGATATGCTCTGCCGGGATGCCCTTGGCGATCAATGTGGCTTCATAATGTTTTTCCTCGATCTGGGCATGGGCGGCGCACAGGGTGTCCTCCAGCGAATGCTCGTCATCAGCGTCATGCACCTTAAATTCCAGAATATAAGCATCCTTATTCTTCTCTATTGGCTCGATCATTACGTCATACCGTCCATAACCGCTTTCACGGTTGGATGTCACCGTATATTCTCCCTCCAGTTCCACCAGCAGCCCTAGTACAAAACCGTGGTAAAAGCGCTCCGGTTCTGCACCGGATGGATGGTTTCCGGTATCAAAATAGCTAAATGAAGCCAAAGCGACTCTATTCAGATACACATTCATCGCTTTCGTGTCACACGCCAGCAATGCCTGCACAAATCCGTTGTATTCCGACTTATTTGCCCGAAACCACCCGCGCACCAGATCACAAAACATATCCCGCACTTCCGCGTTTGTGATATCCAGCGTATACATCTGCGACCTTCCGGATACCTTCGGTTCCCGTCCCAGTACCTTCAAATAGCCTCCTGCAACTAAAAGACTCCAAACTGCATCCTCGTCATCATCCAGCTGGTTGTATACGATCTGCTCATCGATTGGGCAACAGATTGCTTCACCATC
>JALEJB010000079.1 GCA_022768825.1 Lachnospiraceae bacterium | reverse complement strand
TTTTACATATCAATCATTTTTTCAATCAGCATTTTTTTCATAAATACATCAAAGCTGAGCATGCAGATCATGGAAAAATTCTGAAGAAGCTCCTTATCTTCTGCCGGGGCGTCCTGAAACGTATTCTGACTCTGTTTGAATTTTTCTTTAAAATCCGCAGCCAGATCCGCAATCGCATTTTTTTCCAGACTAAACACTTCATTATAGATATCCGTCAGGGAGATGTCCCCATCAGAAGAAAAGTATTTTTCCTGCAAGGGATGAAGTACCTGTTGCAGATCGCTGATGGAGAGAATGTTTTTGAAGTAATAGATAAAGATCAGCATCAGCATGTGCTCTTTCGAATACTTCTTTTTCTCGGGAGGGGGCATCAGACCGGCCTTGGTATAGTTATTGATCATGGTTTTGGTCAGGATCTTATCGTCCGGATAGCGCTTGGACGCGGACAGATGTGTGTCCATAAAGGTAGTTACCTGATCCATATATAGATCGATGTCCGGTATCTCATCCGGTTTGATGTAGTCGATGCGGTCAAAGCTTTCCAGCACACTGCGCAATAAATCTTCCGCATTAATGGTCATAGTTTTCACCTCTTGTTTTCATATGTCGTCCTTTTTAATATGCATTATATAGTTTTCAAAACGATATGACAAGATGTTATTAAAAAAATAAATGTAAATAGATGTTTCTTTTTGGCAGGATATCGTGTAAAATAGAACGTAAGTTTGGAGGATGATATATGAATTTAGATACATTAAACGAGAAACAATATGAGGCGACGATTACCACAGAGGGAGCAGTCCTGATTATTGCAGGAGCAGGTTCGGGAAAAACCAGAGTGCTGACGCATCGCACCTGTTACCTGATCGAGGAGTGTGGGGTCAATCCCTACAATATTATGGCGATTACCTTTACCAACAAGGCTGCGGCAGAGATGCGTGAGCGAATCGATGACATGGTGGGATTTGGCTCAGAAAGCATCTGGGTGACGACCTTTCACTCCACCTGTGTCCGTATTCTACGCCGGTTTGCAGACCGGATCGGCTATGGAAACAGTTTTACGATCTACGATTCCGACGATCAGAAGCAGGTGATGAAGGATGTCTGCAAAAGGCTGGAGATCGATACGAAGATTTATAAAGAAAAAATGTTTCTGGGAATCATATCCAAGTGCAAGGATTCACTGATCGATCCGACGGAGTTTGCGCTGAGTGCGGACGGAGATTTTGCAAAACAGCGACAGGTAAGTGTGTACCGGGAGTATCAGTCAACACTCAAAAAAAACAATGCGATGGATTTTGACGACCTGATCATGAAGACGGTAGAGCTGTTCAAGGCGGATGCCGAGGTGCTGAACTATTATCAGGAACGCTTTCGCTATATCATGGTAGATGAGTATCAGGATACCAACACTGCGCAGTTTGAATTGATCCGTCTCCTGGCAGGTAAATACGGGAATCTGTGTGTGGTCGGCGATGATGATCAGTCCATCTATAAATTCCGCGGAGCCAACATCAAGAATATATTGAATTTTGAACAATATTTTCCGCAGGCAAGGGTGATCAAGCTGGAGCAGAATTACCGCAGTACGGCAAATATTCTGGATGCGGCAAATGGCGTGATCGCCAACAATGTGGGACGAAAAGCAAAGGCACTTTGGACCAGTCAGGGTGCGGGTGAAAAGATTCATTTTAAGCAGTTTGATACCGCGTTTGATGAAGCACTCTACGTCACTCATGATATCGAAGAACAGATCGAAAAAGGCAGTAGCTACAGTGACTGTGCGGTTTTGTACCGGACGAATGCGCAGTCGCGTATGTTTGAAGAGCGTTTTATCGCTGCAAACATTCCGTATAAGATCGTCGGTGGTGTCAACTTCTATGCGAGAAAAGAGATCAAGGATCTGCTGGCCTATCTCAAGACGATCGACAATGGAATGGATGATCTGGCGGTCAAACGAATCATCAACATTCCCAAAAGGGGCATCGGATTGACCAGCATCAGCAAGGTACAGGAGTATGCCGACAATCAGCAGATCAGCTTTTATGACGCGGCAAAAAAAGCGGATTCCATAGAAGGACTGGCCAGAGCCGCCGCAAAGATCAATTCCTTTGTATTATTTATCCAGACGATGCGAAGTAAAGCGAAGTTTCTGACAACATCGGAGCTGTTGAAAAATATCATTGAAGAGACCGGATATGTGCGGGAGCTGGAAGCGGAAGATTCACCGGAAGCAAAAGCGAGGATTGAAAATATCAATGAATTGATCACAAAAGCAGTGACTTATGAGGAAGGAGCAGAGGAACCAAGTCTGAGCGGTTTTTTGGAAGAGGTAGCTTTGGTAGCGGATATCGATGAGATGGACGCCGGATCGGATTATGTCGTGCTGATGACATTGCATTCCGCAAAGGGTCTGGAATTTCCGAATGTCTATCTGGCAGGAATGGAGGATGGACTGTTTCCAAGCTACATATCGATCACCAGTGATCAGTCAGACGAAGAACTGGAAGAGGAGCGACGTCTGTGCTATGTGGGCATCACGCGTGCGATGAAACGACTGACACTGACCAGTGCCAAGATGCGGATGGTGCGGGGAGAGACACAGTTTTCAAAAGTATCTCGCTTTGTATCAGAGATTCCGCCACAGCTTTTAAGCGGAACCGTGGCAAGCGGAAGCAGACTGCCGAAACGCGAGGCAGAGATTCCTACGAGAAATACTGCCGCTGCCAGACAGATCCTTCGCGATAAGCCAACTGTTAAGCCGGCTGCAAGAGCCTTTGCAGGGATGGCAGTCCAGTCAGGAGGGCTGGATTACGAAACCGGAGACCGGGTGCGCCATATCAAATTCGGGGAAGGAACTGTTACGGGGATCATTGCGGGCGGCCGCGATTATGAAGTGACGGTGGATTTTGACCGGTTTGGAACAAAAAAAATGTTCGCAAGCTTTGCAAAACTCAAAAAAATTGACTGATTTTATGAAAAATGTAATTTTTACTAGGATATTTGCAGATAATATGCTATATTATTAGTAGTGAACTGCACTGAAAATATGAGGCAAAGGAGTAGATCATATGACAAAGATTGATGAATTACAGAACTTATTGGCAACAAATATTTCAAAGGTATCAGATTTGGTAAACAAAGAAGAAGCAAAAGAGAAGAAATGCCCGATCAAGGCAAAGACTGTTTTTGCGATCATCGGTATTATCGTAGTCGCAGCAGCTGCAATCTACGGATTGTATCGTTTCTTTGCACCGGATTATTTAGAGGATTTTGAAGATGATCTGGATGACAGCTTCGAAGAGGATTTCTTTGATGATGCGGATGACGACAAAGAAGAAGAGCCATTTGTAGAAGAGTAATCAAAGTATATCGGAAAAATAAAAACAGTCGAAAAGCTCCGTGGTCTGCGGAGCTTTTTGTTTGGTGAAGGAGTCATAGATGAAAAAAGGTCAAGTATATGAAGGAACCGTGACAAAGGTTTCTTTTCCAAATAAATGTGAAGTAGTCGTAGAAGGCGAAGAGAAAAAGGTAGAGATCAAGAATGCGCTGCCGGGACAAAGAGTTTCTTTTCGACTGAGTAAAATGCGTCATGGAAAAGGCGAAGGAAATCTGCTGGAGGTATTGGAGCCGGCAGCATGCGAGCTGGCAAAGGACGAGATTGCCTGTCCGCATTTTGGAGCCTGCGGCGGTTGTACCTATCAGAATCTCTCCTATGAGGAGCAATTGAAATTGAAAGAGACACAGATTCGCGCATTGCTGGAGCCGGTATTGGCACAGGATGGCAAGGACTTTTCGATTTTCGAAGGAATCAAGCACAGCCCGCATCAATTCGGCTATCGCAACAAGATGGAATTTTCTTTTGGCGATACGTGCAAGGGTGGCGAGCTGGCACTTGGCATGCACAAGAGAGGCAGCTTTTATGATATCGTTGTAGTGGATGAGTGTCAGATTGTGGATGCGGATTTTCGTAAGATTCTGAAAACAACACTGGAATATTTCAGATCCCGGAATGCGACCTATTTTCATCGCAATACCCATGAAGGGTATCTGCGTCACCTTCTGGTTCGAAAGGCAGCAAAAACCGGAGAGATCCTGGTGGATCTGGTGACTACTACGCAAGTGCAGGATGACGAACTGCTCGACGGTTTTACCAGGGCGTTGACAGAGCTTAGCTATGACGGAACGCTGACCGGCGTGCTGCACACGAAAAATGACAGCGTGGCGGATGCGGTAAAGGATGAAGGAACGCAGATTTTGTATGGACAGGACTACTTCTACGAGGAGCTGTTGGGACTGCGCTTCAAGATCACGCCGTTTTCATTTTTTCAGACGAATTCGCTGGGTGCAGAGGTGCTGTACGAGCTGGCGCGAAGCTATGTCGGAGAATTGGATCAGCAGGATGGCGCAACGGTTTATGACTTGTACAGCGGAACCGGAACGATCGCCCAGATGCTGGCACCGGTGGCAAAGAAGGTCATCGGTGTGGAAATCGTGGAGGAGGCCGTCGAGGCGGCAAAGGAGAATGCGGCACGAAACGGTCTGGCAAACTGCGAATTTTTGGCAGGCGATGTGCTGAAGGTGCTGGATGGTATCGAGGAAAAACCGGACTTTATCGTGCTGGATCCGCCGAGAGACGGAATCCATCCGAAAGCATTAGAAAAAATTATTCGATACAATGTACAGCGGATGGTTTATATCTCCTGCAAACCGACCAGTCTGGCGCGGGATCTGGAGGTGCTTCAGGCGAGAGGGTATGAGGTGCAGCGGATCGCCTGCGTGGATATGTTTCCGGGCACGGTGCATGTGGAGACGGTCTGCCTTCTGTCGAGAAAAGCCCAATAAATCAAAGGTTTCTGCCAATTTGGAGTAAAAATAGGTGTGTGTTTCTGTTTCCGTAGAGTGATAATATAAGTGGAGATTTACCCCAGGGGATAGGCTTTGGAGAACAAGAGATATACATTTTGGCGAAAGGATAGTTTTTCGCAAAAGAAACTCAAGTAATTAAGTAGGTATCACAATACTGATATTAGCGAGTAACAGAGGAGGAATGTTTTATGCCAAGAGTAGGAATTACTGCATACGATTTGCTAATTTCATGTCCGGGTGATGTGAATGGATTTATCGATATTATTAGGGAGTGTGTGGATAATTTTAATAGAGTATATGGAAATATTAATAATATGGAAATTGCAACAAAGCATTGGTCAACAGATAGTTATCCGCAATCAGGGGACAAACCGCAGGAATTGTTGAATAAACAATTTGTTCGGGAATGCGATGCTGCAGTAGCTATATTTTGGACGAAATTTGGTACACCGACAGATAAATATGGCTCTGGAACAGAAGAAGAAATTGAAGAAATGTTATCTTCAAATAAACAAGTATTTATGTATTTTCTTGATGCACCTGTAAACCCGTCTAATGTAGATATGGAACAATATAAAAAGGTGCAGGCCTTTAAAGAAAAGTACAGAGATAGAGGAATCTATTTTATAGTAAAAGATGAACATGAACTGAGACAGCTATTTACTAATCATTTAGGGATGCATTTTTTACCGTTAGCGGTAGGTAAGAAAACGATATTTGAAAAAAAGGAAAGCCCCGTTCTTAAAATTAAGGCAGCATCATTGGAAGAAGATAAATGTGCAGTTGTGGAGTACTCTGGCTTTTCTGAGTGTAAACTGGTAAAGGATAAAAGAGAGAGTATTATTTCAAAAATTGCTTTATTACAGCAGGGATATCTGAAAACTAGAGAAAAGAAAAATACAGAGAACATTGAAAAAAAAGAGAATCCTTTATTGCTCAACACTCCTGATTTGAATAAATTATTGGGAAAATCAGATTTTATGTCAGGGAAAATAATGGATGCAGATATTGCAGATAGATGGAAAAGTACCATTTGTAAATTTGCCAATGAGAATGATATTGAAATCGAAGCCTCTTTTTGGAATGTTGGAAATCTTAAAAAAAGGGTATCCACGCTAGTTCCATTTTATGGAGGTAGTGGTACAACTTTTGAAGGTAGTGAGGAAGAGAAAAAACGATATGATTCCATAGAGGAATTGTACTGGGCTATTGTTGATTATTATGAATATATTACCTTTTTTGAAAGGGTAGATAAACAAGGATTGGTTGATTTAACCGTGGCTAATATAGGGAATACGTTTGATGAAGACATTGATGTGAAAATTATTATTAAGAAAAATCATGTCTGCAAAATAAAGGATATAGCCATTCCGGAAAGTAATATTATTGAAGAAATATTGAAAATGAGATTTTTGGAATATGCCTATCAAATTGAAAGTAATGATGTTGTCGTTGAATATACGGGGTATCCTTTACAAACGCCAAGTATGCCTTTAATTACTGAAAATCCATTTAATAGACCATCAGCACAAGAAGAATATAATAGAAATAAAGAGGAGTATATAAAAAATCTAAACAGGATTTTCTGTTATGAGTATTATGAAAAAGAAGATGTTGATATTTTGATATTCCATATAGACTATCTTAAACATAATACTGTAATGGCATTTCCGTCAGTTTTGGTATTTAAGGAAATACCGGATTTTGTAGATTACGAAATATCCTCAAAATATGTTGCAGATATAGTAAAGGGAACTGTAGAAATTCAAAAGTGATACATAATGGGGATAAATCAGTTACCCCACTTTGAAAACCCATTGCATACTTTCGCTATGCAGTATAAAATCAAAGTTCAGGGGAATATTGAAACCGTTTGTATGCTTTCAAAGAAACCTTGATTTTCTGCGGTTTGTGGGTTGTCGAGGAAAGAAAATGGATGTGTGTTTTCTGAACTTTGAATGAAACATTTGAATAACGAATTGGGGGGGCGTTGCGAAACTCTGCTGAATAATAGGCTTTTGCTAAAAGGTATCACTTTTGCGAAAATATTGATACCTTCTGGCAGAAGTCTTTTTATATAAAGATAACTTGACTTCTAAATCTTACTGATGTAATATTTATACAAGTGCATCAGGTTTAAGGACAAAATTTTTTTGCTCCAAAATCTTACGCATGTAATAAAAACGGAAGGG
Organism: Lachnospiraceae bacterium; assembly: GCA_022768825.1. Taxonomy (GTDB): domain Bacteria; phylum Bacillota; class Clostridia; order Lachnospirales; family Lachnospiraceae; genus W0P33-017. The sequence goes on along the minus strand of JALEJB010000079.1, from coordinate 85 downwards.
GGAATGTGGAGTAATAGACATCTGATATAGAGAAAATTTTTTTGCTTTAAAGTCTTACGAGTGTAATATTTGAGACTATAATGTA
>JALEJB010000064.1 GCA_022768825.1 Lachnospiraceae bacterium | reverse complement strand
GTAAAACAAATTCGTCTTGGTGGGAGTCCAATCTCCTTCCAAGATAAAGCCTCCGGCGGATTGCAGAGGTGCGCAGAAGAAGAATGTCATGCAAAGCATGACGCGCACCTCGCAGCAAGTACGCCAAGGCGTACTTGAATTATAGATTACGTAATTTACAAGAGGAGTACTACCAATGATATTATTTCTGGCGATGCTGGATACGCAAGAGGAAAAAAGCAAATTTGCGAAGCTGTATGAAACCTACCGCTATCTCCTGTGGTATGTGGCAAACGACATCTTACGGGACCCGGACGATGCCGAGGATGCGGTGCAGGAGACCTACTTTGCGCTGACGAGGCACATGGATAAGATTGAGGATGTGGACAGCACAAAAACCAGAAACTTTCTGGTCACCATCGTAAAGTCCAAGGCAATCGACATTTTGCGAAAAAAAACCAGAGGAAATCTGGAGTATCTGGAAGAGATCGAGGCGGACGAAACGTGGCAGGATGCGTTGGATGCATACATAGAATGCGAGCAGTTGAACCGGATCGTGACGGCGATCCGCTCGCTGGATGAGAACTACCGGGTGGTACTGGAATACCGGTTTTTGCATGGTCTGTCGGAAAAAGAGACAGCATCGATACTTGGCCTGACGGAGAAAAACCTCAGCGTCAGAACGAGCCGCGCCAGAAAAAAATTAAAGGAGCTTTTGGAGCAGGAGGTGGTATAACGACATGAAGAAGGAGACAGAACAAAAGCTTGCCACTGCACTCGGTCAGGCATTGGAGGAAGATTTCAAGACGATTCCAGAAGAAGAGGATCTGAAAAAAAGGCATCGGTTTTCGAAAAAGCATGAAAAAACAATCCGCCGGATCGAGGAAGGAAAGCAACCGGAAATGTCCAAACTGCTATGGTGGAACCGCCACGCAAAGGTGCTGGTAGCAGGACTTGCGGTGATCATTGTCCTCGGTGTCGCCTCACAGCTTGGCATACTGATGCCAAAAATGGGAAATAAGGAAATGGCTATGGATTCCGCAACTGCAGTGACAGAAGAGTGCGCAGAGGATGCAGATGACGCTGTAGAAGAAGCATACGAGCAGGAGGCCGGAACGGAAGCAGGCGGAAGCGAATCGGAGAATGCAGATGGGCTGTCCCCGGACGAAAAGGCAGCGCCGTGGGATGGACAGCTGACAAAGGAAAGCATGGAAGCCTACGAACTGGCAAGCTGGCGTAAAGCGATGTTGGATGATGAACAGCTGGAGCTGGAATCCGAAAATCTCACGACAGAAGACATCACAGTCAGTGAAGTCTATGAAGTATACATGAAGATGAATGACGGACAGTGGATGCTGATGTATCAAAACGAGCATCCGACCAGTACATCTTACGCCGCCGGCTGCGGCTGGGGCTGTGGTTACTCGCGGCAGAAGCTTGGCATCGCCGAGATCGGTACTTACCGGCTGGTACGATATGTAGGAGACAAACGGCAGGTATTAGAGCTGCATGTGGATCAGATATCCTGATCATGGTGAAGCCTGTAAAATGAAAGGAGAGATATTATGAAAAAGAAAATGTATGTAGCAATGGTTGCAATGCTGACGGCAGTCGCACTAAGCGGATGCGGAAAGGGAGCGAATTATGAATCAATCGCAGACACTGCAATGGCCACCGATGCAGCCGCTGGTGTGGAATGGGCAGATGACAGCGCGGAGATGGCAGTAGAAGAAGAGATGGGCGGTACATCCGCATCAACTGTCAACACGGATGATGTGAAACAAAGTCAGGATAAGATCATCTATACCTATAACTATTCTGTGGAGACAAAAGAATTTGACAACTTTATGGATATGGTAGATGCGCGCATCAGCGAGTATTGCGGATATACCGAGAGTGCGGATATCAATGGCAACGAGGCGCTGGGACAGTATCGCTATGCGAATCTGGTCATCCGTATACCGAGTGACAGGATCCGGGATTTTCTGGATATGGTATCCACCAATTCCAATGTGACATATTCCCATAAATCCAGTGAAAATATCACGTTGCAGTATGTAGATCTGCAGTCACATATCAAAGCGTTAAAGGTGGAGCAGGAATCCCTGATGAATCTGCTGGCAAAAGCGGAAACGGTTGAGGATATCATCTCGCTTCAGTCGCAGCTGACACAGGTGCGTTATGAGATCGAATCCTATGAATCCCAGCTTCGTACCTTTGATAACAAAATTGATTACACGACACTTTATTTGGATGTGTCTGAAGTGAAGCGCGAGACGACAGTTGAAAAGCTCACCTACGGACAGGAGATCATCACCGGTCTGTCAGATACTTTCTATGAGATCGGTCAGGGCTTGCGAAGTTTTTCCATCTGGTTTATAGTGAATTTACCGAATATGGTTATTTGGGCGGTGATTCTGGCTGTACTTTTCGTCGTAGTCAGATTCGTTGTAAAGAAGCACAAGATCAGAAAAGCAAAAAAAGCCACACAAAAACCTGTTTCGGAAAAAGAGGATGAAACGTCCGAATAACAGGAGAGAATGATGGGAAAAAGTAAGAAGAAACGAGTGCTGGCAGCGTTACTGACAGTCGCTATGGCAGCAGGACTTGCGGCATGCAGCGGGGGAAAAAACGCTGCGAAGACAGATGTGGCAGTGGATGGGGATCCGCAGATTTTTGTGGAACAGCTATCGCTGCCGGATGATTTTATCAAAGGACTGGATATCTCCAGCTATCTGGCAGAAAAGGAAAGCGGTGTGACCTACCGTGACTTCGCAGGCAATGAGTTAAATGATGAACAGTTTTTTGTACTGCTGTCTGAGTGTGGTGTCAACTGGATCCGACTGCGTGTATGGAACGATCCGAAGGACAAAGAAGGGAAAAGCTACGGTGGCGGACATAACGATTTAGAGACTGCGAAAACCATCGGAAAACTGGCAAGTGACGCGGG
>JALEJB010000031.1 GCA_022768825.1 Lachnospiraceae bacterium | reverse complement strand
CATTGAATGTAAATGATCCATGTTGAGGTATCTCTTTGTACCCCACTCGCTACTTGTAACGTGCCGAAGTCTGGCACAAACAAGCATTAGTGCAGACTGCCCATCAGGAAATGTACCAACCACTTTTGTCCGGCGTTTGATTTCCCGATTCAATCGTTCAAGTGTATTATTCGTACGTATCCGAGTCCAGTGCTGCTCTGGAAAGCTCATATATGTAAGTGTTTCAGTAATATATTCATCAACTTTACCGGCTGCTTTGGTAAGCTTCATTTTACGAAGCTTTTCTACCACGGCTTTAGTTTTTTCAAGAGCCGCCTCGCGATCTTCCTGAGCATGGATTGCTTTTAGCATTTTTGCTACTTCCTTCACTTTTTGCTTAGGAACTACAGAGAATACATTTCTGTAGAAATGCGCTATACAACGCTGATACTTGGCTTCAGGAAATACCTGACCAATTGCCTCGACCATTCCTAATGCCTTATCGCCGATGACCAGCTTAACTCCGGATAATCCACGGGATTTGAGCCATACAAAGAATTCTTTCCAGCTTTCCAGATCTTCTTTAAGGCCTTCTGCTGCACCAAGGATTTCACGATAGCCATCATCAGTAACGCCGATGGCAATCAGTATAGAGACATTTTCAAACTCCTCACCCCAGCAACGTTTTAGGAAGATACCATCCACATATACGTATGGATATGCTTGGCTTGAAAGTGGTCGGTTCCTCCATTTTTCGATGTTTTCGTAAGCTTTCTTGTTGAGATTACTTATTGTTCCGGGAGATACCTTGGTGCCCCATAAGGCTTCTGTGATATCTTCGACCCGACGAACAGAAACACCTGCGAGATACATCTCAATCAGTGCTTCTTCAACGGAAGATTCACGCCTGCGGTATCTTTCGATAATGGCTGTTTCAAAAGCTACGCCCTTAAGTTTAGGCATTCTGAGATTGACTTCACCGGCAGTAGTAGCAAAAGAGCGATCATAATGACCGGCACGATATCCCTGACGTTGTTCATCGCGAGCATAGCGCTCAGCCTGAACCAGCTTATCGGCTTCAGCATCGAGCATAGCGTTGAGTGTCTCTTCAACGGAATTCTTGACCAGATCCTTTAATTCGGTATGGATTAAATCTTGGTTCAATTGTATAATGTTATCAGACATGGTTTTGACCTCCAGGTTAGATTTTGTGTGGTAACTTAATTGTACCCTTCGGTCAGAATCATGTCTATTTTTTTAATTGAATTTGCGCAACTTATTATACGTTATCTCATTCAGTTCTGCCATCGGGTCATCAGGATTGTGCCCGCCGACAAATTCATTGTAGATATTTGTAATTCCAAGGACTTTGCATATTGCCAAAAACTGATCTGAATTTGGCTGCGTAGTATCGGTATCCGGGGCGCAGACCTAACCGGCTTGTCTGTAAATACAATATCCAGTGCGGAAAACTGTGGTGATTTTAAGGTTTCGACACTTCTTTTAATGGCCAATGCCTTTCGGGAAAAGCTAGGTGAAGAAATTGAGGGGGAAAAGATCGGTGCGTACATATTATATGGGGAGAGTGAAGAAAAAAAAGAAGAGAGCAGAGTAATAAAAGACCAATCTGGAACGTTTTGTGGAACTTCCGGTTGAACTGCAGGACAAGCTGCTGGCTGTGGTAGAAACGATGAATTCTTTGAAATAAGATGTGGAAATAATAGCTAAATGAGTGTATGATGATAGTATATTTTCAGCGAGGGGTATTTACGTGAAGAGAAAACTATCAGTCAGTGAACAAATTGAGAACCTTAAGGCGAAGGGCGTAACTTTTGAATATATGGATGAAGACGCTGCCATGCGGTTTTTAAGAAACAACAGCTATTATTTTAAATTGAAAGCATATGCAAAAAATTATGTTAAAAATCCAAAAACAGGAAAATACGTGCATCTTGATTTTGCATATCTGGTAGAGTTATCTAAGCTCGACATGTATTTGCGAGAGATGATATTGGAGATGTGCCTGGATATCGAGCATCTGCTAAAAACAAAAATGTTATATGATATGAGTATCAATGACGAGGAAGATGGATATCATATAGTACAGAAATATTT
>JALEJB010000027.1 GCA_022768825.1 Lachnospiraceae bacterium | reverse complement strand
TCTGCATGACATTCTTCTTCTGCGCACCTCTGCAATCCGCCGGAGGCTTTATCTTGGAAGGAGATTGGACTCCCACCAAGACGAATTTGCTTTACTCGCCACCTATAGAGGTGGGAGTCTTATCTACTTTCAAGATAAAATATACAGCGCCCAACTATGCACGATTTGCTTACCGAGGAATCACGCGACTGCGAACCGAGTCTGCGCTTACGCTCCGCTCGGCTTCGCTATAGGTCAATTCATGCTCTATTTGATCGCCGCGCGACCTCGTCGCAAAACGTGTCATAGTTGGGCGCTGTATTGCACATTTTACCATTATCTACATAAATACCGTGTGAAATACTCACTAATTTTGATTCGCAGGACGTCAATGTAATTCTCACATTCTCCGTATCCATGAAATATCAATTATGCATGAAAAGCTTGTGCAAATATAGATTTCGTACTAAAATAAGGGCACATATTTTATGAAAGAAGGGCCACGTATGAAACCACAAAAAATAATCACGATCGTCATTGGCGCACTGCTTGCAATCGCAGGAATCTATTGTATCGTAAATCCAGCATCTATCATCTCCATGTTAGGCTGGATCGTCGGAATCCTCATGGTGATTTCCGCTGCCGGCAAAATCGGCAACTGGAGAGAGCGAAACGCACTTGGCTTTGCCGAAAATTACGAACTTATCTCTGCCATCATCTCCCTTGTCGTCGGCATCTTACTGATGGTCAGCAATGCATTCAAGTTTGCAATCAGCACAGCCATCATCTATATCCTTGCTGCATGGCTTGCGGTTCTTGGCGTTTTCCGGATTCTCGGAGCAAGAAACTTAAAGCAGATGAACGTTGATCCAACCATGCACCTTTTGAACTACCACGCACAGATGAGAAGCGGCATCGTCTTACTGGTTGCTGCAGCAGTCATCTTTTTATGCCCAATGCTTGTCACATCAGCTATCGGATTCATTGTCGGTTTTTGCTTACTTGCATTTGGAATTCGTCAAATCACAATTGCTTTGCAGATGTAAAAATATGGGTGTATATCGGTGTCAACTACCGATATACACTCTTTTTTTGCTATCCGGCATTGACAAAAATGCTGTTGCGCAATATAATAAAACAAACGTTTTAAAACATATGTTTTAGAAAGGAGTAACGATGCCGCCAAAAGCAAAATTCACACGCGAAACGATTATTGATACGGCGTTCATTATCACACAAGAACAGGGGATCGATGCAGTGACCGCAAGAGAATTGGGAAAGCGTCTAGGCAGCTCCGCCCGTCCAATTTTTACTGTTTTTGCGAGTATGGAAGAAGTGAAGGAGCTGGTGATCCTCCGGGCAAAGGAATTGTATCAGCAGTATGTGGAGGAAGGTCTGAAAAACGAACTGCCATTTAAAGGTATTGGTCTTGCATATATTCGCTTTGCATCAGAACAACCAAAATTGTTTCAGTTGCTGTTTATGAGTACATTCCATGACAAACCGGATCTATCCTCAATTTTACCGGTTTTGGATGATCACTACGACCGGACAGTGTGGTCAGTGCAAGAGCCTTTTCATTTGGAAAAGGAACCTGCGCAAAGACTCTATCAGCATCTATGGATCTATACGCATGGGATTGCAACCATGATCGTTACCGGGTTATGCAGTTATTCCATGGAGCAGATTGAGGAAAACATGACAGAAATTGTCACGGGGTTATTGTTGTTGGAAGAGAGAAAAAAGGGGGCTTAATTATGACATATGTGGAATTGTTGCTTTTACTGTTTCCGATCGGATGGCTTTTGATCTGCATCATCGGTGTAAAAAAACCTGCCGGCCAGGCACGTTTTTTTGAAACGCCTTTTTCTATGGATCTGTCATCTGCGTTAAAAGGCGCTGCTGCAACCGGCATCATTTTGCATCATCTGACGCAAAATGTGACGAAGTATGGATCTCACCCGATGGGACCTATCACATTTTTTAACGAGATTGGAATCCTGTTTACGAGTATTTTTTTCTTTTTATCCGGTTACGGTCTGATCAGGAGTTATTTCTCCAAAAAAGATTATTTCAGTTCTTTTTTACAAAAACGCCTGCCTCATGTCCTGATTCCATTTTTCGTTTCCAATGTGATCTATTATCTGGGTCTGGGAATCTATTTTGGCTATCTGAAAGATTTTTATCACGGTCATGCGGACAGTGCATTAGATGCGGTTGTCAGTCTGTCGGGATTTTTATTGCTCAATACCAACACCTGGTTTCTCGTGGAGATTACGATACTTTATCTCTTGTTTTACCTGATCTACACGAAAATAAAAAAGGAAGATGCCAAATTAAAATGGATGTTTGCCGCAAGCCTGCTTCTCATTTTGTTTAGCCTGCTGCTCGGACACGATCCTTCCAAGGCCGGCAATCACTGGTTTATGGGTGAGTGGTGGTATAATACGACGATTCTGTTTCCAATCGGTATGCTGTTTGCAAAACAGGAACAGGCGATCCTTGCTTTTGTAAAAAAACACTATCGCGTGCTGGCAATTTTTTCAGCCATTTTGTTTTTTGCTCTGTTGGCATCCGCCATCTATGCAAACCATCGGTTTGGTTATTATCAGGAATGGAGCGGACATCCCGGATACGGCGAAAAGCTTTTTACGCTGATGATGCAAAGTCTTGCCTGCACCGCATTTATTTTTGCACTTATGCTCTTGTTTATGAAAAGAAAAATCGGGAACCGCATGTTGTCTTTTCTGGGCGAGATCTCACTGGAGCTTTATATCATCCATCATTTTGTCATGGTATATGCCCTGCAAGACGCTCGGATCTCATCTCCGGAACCGGTACTCTTTTTGGTAGTTTGTGTATTTTCGACCGTTCTGGCATATTTTCTGCATCGATTTGACCAATGCATGATCCGGCTATGGATCGGACGAAAAGCATATTTTCATGATATTCCTGACACCGTCGAAGGGAAAATGTATCTGCAAAAAATAAAATACTTTTATAAACTGGCAAAAAGAGTCTGCATCGTTTTTATAGCGGTTTTACTGTTCCTCTCATGTGTGCAGTTATATGATATCCTGTTTGTGCCTCGTCAGGTTTATCAACAGGAACTTCGCGATATGCAGACTGTAGCTGTGGGCGATGAAATCTATTTTGGCTCCTATGATCTCGAATATATCGATGCAGGCTATGAGAGGCTGCCCTGGATCGTACTTGACAAACAAGATGACAAACTGTTGCTTTTGTCAAAATATGTGCTCTGTGCTTCTGCATTTAACCAGTCTCACAGCAACTCCAGTTGGGAAGCTTGCACGGTCCGGAAACTGATCAACGAACAGGGCTACGATATGATTTTTAATTCCTACGAACAGAAACACGTGGTTCCCACAACCGTATCGTCTGTCAATGCTGACCAAAGTACGACAACTACCACAGACTTCCTGTTCCTATTGTCTGCCGAGGAAGTACAGCAGTACTTACCGACGGATGCGTCGCGGATCGCCTTTCCTTCCGTCATTGCTGCCGAGCGTCTGGGCGTCAATGTTCAACCGGTTACCGGCAACACCTGGTGGTGGCTGAGAGACATGACAGATTCTGCCATGAAAGCAGCTGTCGTCTGGACGGACGGCACGTTGCCTACGGACAGCCGATATGTCAATGTAGCTGACGGCGGCGTACGGCCTGCGGTCTGGATCAAATGTGATCACTGATAATAAATCATAAAGTCCGGCACGGTGAAGGATTTTCACTATGCCGGACTTCAAATTTTATGCGATATTCAGAATACAATCCTTGTCCTGTATGTACTCGCCCGGATTTTCATCAGCGCAGAGATTCCGTCCAGCTTCGGCATCATGATATCCAAAATGATCAGGTCCGGTTTCTCCTTCTCAAACTGCTCCAACGCTTCTATGCCATCCTTTGCCTGAATGACATGAAACCCATCGTATTCCAACAGTTTTGACATGGAAAATAAGATTTCTTTATCGTCGTCAACGACCAATATCTTTTGCTGTTCCATAGCTGTTCCCTCTCTTGTGACTTTCATTGATATTCTTATCATACACTATGAGTTTTACTTTTTTTAGAATAAAATTCTTACATGTTTCTTACAAAAAGGCGAAAATGTATCAGACACATTTTTTTAGTTAGCCACACAGTCTTTTCCCCGTTCGGAATTTTTCTATTTTGATTACTTTTTTGCATAAAAAGACAGCTACAAACATTTTATTTATAGCTGCCTTCACTCGGTATATCATTTTTTCAAGTACGCCTTGGCGTACTTGCTGCGAGGTGCGCGTCATGCTTTGCATGACATTCTTCTTCTGCGCACCTCTGCAATCCGCCAGAGGCTTTATCTTGGAAGGAGATTGGACTCCCACCAAGATAAATTTGTTTACTCGCCACCTATAGAGGTGGGAGTCTTATCTCCTTTCAAGATAAACAAGCAGGACAGAGATATCTGCCGGCGAGACTCCGGATATTCTTGAAGCCTGTCCGATTGAGATTGGCTGGAACTTGTTCAGCTTCTGTCTTGCCTCGATTCGAAGGTTCTGTAT
>JALEJB010000008.1 GCA_022768825.1 Lachnospiraceae bacterium | reverse complement strand
CTCCTTCTCCATGCCGATGGTCTCGTTTTCGTAGAGCTTCATCGTGACTCCGATGCAGTCGTATCCTTTTTCTATCATCAGTGCCGCAGACACAGAGCTGTCTACGCCACCACTCATTGCGATCAATGCTTTGTTGTTCATGCCGGTAATTCCTTCCGTAAAATAGCGTTAAAAAATGGTGTCAGACACCACTTTCAGCGTCTGACACCATTGATTATAGCATATATTTGATGCAAGTCCACCGTTTATTTATCGTGGATCATTGCATGAATCTCCTGAAGAGATTTGATTTCTCCGTTTCCATGCTCCTGCACATAAAGGATACCTTTCGCGGTTGCCTTTGCTGCAGCGATCGTTGTCATATAAGGAATCTTTGCCTTGATGGCTGCTTTTCGAAGGTAACTGTCATCATGCACACTGTCTTTTCCGATCGGTGAATTGACGATCAGATCGATCTCTCCGTTGGTGATCATATCGAGGATATTCGGACGCCCCTCGTATAATTTCTTCACCAGCGATGCCTCGATGCCTGCCTCAGTGATCAACTGATGGGTTGTACCTGTAGCTACGATCTTGAAGCCTGCCTGCGCAAATAATTTGGCAGTCTCTACGACTTCCGGCTTATCCTTGCGGTTGACAGAGATCAGAACCGTTCCGCTCAGCGGCAGTCTGGTCTGTGTCGCTTCCTGTGCTTTGTAGAATGCCTCTCCATAGTATGTAGAAAGTCCCAGCACTTCTCCGGTAGAACGCATCTCCGGTCCAAGGATCGGATCTACCTCCGGGAACATATTGAATGGGAAGACCGCCTCTTTGACTCCGTAATACGGGATCTCCTGCTCCTTTAACGCAGGAACCGGTGATGGGCGTCCGGTCAGCTCCGAGGTGATGATGTCCGTTGCAAGCGGAACCATACGGATGTTGCATACTTTTGACACAAGCGGTACGGTACGGCTGGCTCTCGGGTTTGCCTCTAATACATACACCTTGCCATTCTCGATGGCATACTGCATATTCATCAGTCCCTTGACGTGCATCTCCTCTGCGATCTTTTTGGTGTATTCCTTGATCGTCTTGACGTTATCCTCGGTGATGTGTACCGATGGAATGATACATGCGCTGTCGCCGGAATGGATGCCCGCAAGCTCAATGTGCTCCATGACAGCCGGTACAAATGCATGGGTACCATCGCTGATCGCATCTGCTTCGCACTCCAATGCGTGGTTTAAGAAACGGTCGATCAGGATCGGACGGTCCGGTGTCACACCGACAGCCGCCTTCATATAGCCTTCCATACTCTCATCGTCATAAACCACTTCCATTCCTCGTCCGCCCAGTACGTAAGAAGGACGAACCATAACCGGATATCCGATCCTGTTGGCAATAGAAAGTGCTTCCTCAACGGTAGTTGCCATTCCTGCCTCCGGCATCGGGATCTCTAATTTATCCATCATAGCGCGGAACAGATCGCGGTCCTCTGCCAGATCAATGACTTTTGGAGAGGTTCCAAGAATCTTCACGCCGTTTTTCTCAAGCTCTGCCGCAAGATTTAACGGTGTCTGTCCACCGAACTGCGCGATCACGCCAAGCGGTTTCTCTTTGTGATAGATGCTTAACACATCCTCCAATGTCAGCGGCTCAAAGTATAATTTATCCGAGGTATCATAGTCTGTGGATACAGTCTCCGGATTACAGTTGACAATGATCGTCTCAAAGCCTAATTTCTTCAATGCCAGAGATGCGTGAACACAACAGTAATCGAACTCGATACCCTGTCCGATCCGGTTCGGTCCACCGCCAAGGATCATAATCTTTGGCTTATCGGTCTTCACCGGATTTTTATCCTCTGCATTGTAGGTTGAATAGTAGTAAGCGCTGTCCGGCGTTCCGCTTACATGAACGCCCTCCCAGGCTTCCTCTACACCTAATTCGATTCGTCTGTTTCGGATATCTGCTTCCGGAATCTCAAGGATCTGACTCAAATATTTATCGGAAAATCCGTTTTTCTTTGCGGAAATCAAAGCGTCGTCTGAAGGTAAGCTGCCCTTGGACTTGGCCAGTGCTTCTTCCTCTTCCACGAGCTCCTTCATCTGTTCAATAAAGTAATGCTTTACTTTTGTCGCCTCAAAAATCTCATCAACGGATGCGCCTTTTCTCAGTGCCTCATACATGATGAAATGACGATCGCTGGATGGATTTGCAAGCATCAGCATTAACTCTTCTTTGGTCTTTGCATTGTAATCCTTGGCATAGCCTAAACCGTAACGTCCAATTTCAAGAGAACGGATCGCCTTTTGGAATGCTTCTTTGTAGGTTTTTCCGATACTCATGACCTCGCCGACCGCGCGCATCTGTGTGCCAAGCTTATCCTCCACGCCTTTGAATTTCTCAAAAGCCCAACGCGCGAACTTGATAACCACGTAATCTCCGTCCGGTACGTATTTATCCAGTGTGCCATATTTTCCGCACTCGATGTCTTTTAAGGTCAGTCCTGCTGCCAGCATCGCTGATACTAAAGCGATTGGGAAACCGGTTGCCTTGGATGCCAGTGCTGAGGAACGGGATGTACGTGGGTTGATCTCGATGACCACGATTCGGTCTGATACCGGATCATGTGCAAACTGTACATTGGTTCCACCGATGACCTGTACACTGTCGACGATGCGATATGCCTGCTCCTGCAGACGCTTCTGCAGTTCTTCGGAAATCGTCAGCATCGGTGCGGAACAGAAGGAATCGCCGGTGTGTACGCCAAGGGGATCGATATTTTCAATGAAGCAGACAGTGATCATGTTGCCTTCTGCGTCACGGACAACCTCTAACTCCAGTTCTTCCCAGCCGAGGATCGACTCCTCCACCAGAACCTGTCCAACCAGACTTGCCTGCAAACCTCTTGCGCATACAGTCTTTAACTCTTCTTTGTTATAAACCAGTCCGCCACCGGCTCCGCCCATCGTATATGCCGGACGAAGTACCACCGGATAGCCGAGACGATCGGCGATCTCCAGCGCTTCTTCCACGCTGTAGCTGACTTCGCTTCGCGCCATCTCAATGCCGATGGCCTCCATGGATTTCTTGAACTCCACACGATCCTCACCGCGCTCGATGGCGTCTACCTGTACACCGATGACCTGTACATGGTATTTGTCCAATACGCCCGCATTTGCAAGCTCTGCACAGAGGTTCAATCCGGACTGTCCGCCGAGATTCGGAAGCAATGCATCCGGACGTTCCTTTGCGATGATCTGTTCCAGACGCTCCACATTCAATGGCTCAATGTATGTGACATCCGCGATCTCCGGGTCTGTCATGATCGTCGCCGGATTGGAATTGACCAGAACGATCTCGTAACCTAATTTGCGGAGTGCTTTACAAGCCTGTGTTCCTGAATAATCAAACTCGCAGGCCTGTCCGATAATGATCGGACCAGATCCGATGATCAGTACCTTATTTATGTCTGTTCTCTTTGGCATAATTGTTCTCCTTCATATGCTTTCTAAATTCATTACTTGATATTATATAGCATAATTCGGAATTTACCTATCTTTTTTTTGTATTTTTTAAAATTTTTTAAGATTGTTAAGAAGCAAGGAAGTGGACTCCACAAAAAATCCCGGTAAGAGATACCGGGATTTCTAAAATTTCAAGTACGCCTTGGCGTACTTGCTGCGAGGTGCGCGTCATGCTTTGCATGACATTCTTCTTCTGCGCACCTCTGCAATCCGCCGGAGGCTTTATCTTGGAAGGAGATTGGACTCCCACCAAGATGAATTTGTTTTACT
>JALEJB010000233.1 GCA_022768825.1 Lachnospiraceae bacterium | reverse complement strand
TTTATAATGCTGCTTTGATTGCTGCCATGAGTTCCTCATAGGTCTCAAACGCGGGCAGATCCGGATTCTCAGCTTTGATGCTGTCCGGACTCTTGAATAAGAAACCGGCTTTACTTGCACGGATCATACCAAGATCATTATGGCTGTCGCCGCTTGCGATCGTCTCAAATCCGATGGACTGCAGTGCCTTTACTGTTGTCAGTTTGGACTGCTCACAACGCATTTTAAATCCGGTGATCTCGCCGTTATCAGCAACTTCAAGTGTGTTACAGAAGATGGTCGGCCAGCCGAGCTTTTTCATAAGTGGGCTTGCAAACTGTGTAAATGTATCACTAATGATGATCGTCTGTGTGATCGAACGAAGCTCATCGAGGAATTCCTTTGCCCCCGGCATCGGATCGATCGTGGCGATGGTATCCTGAATCTCTTTTAATCCAAGTCCGTGTTCTTTTAAGATATTAATACGATATTTCATCAGCTTATCGTAATCCGGTTCGTCTCTGGTTGTTCTTTTTAATTCCGGAATATTGGTTGCTTCAGCAAATGCAATCCAAATCTCAGGAACTAAAACACCTTCTAAATCTAAACATACAATATTCATCATAGTCGTTTTTCTCCAAATCTTATGTTTATAATTTTATCATGCCAAAGTATAACACATCTATTTTGAAAAAAAAAGGATTTTGTAATGAAAAACCGTAAATAGTACAGTAAAATAAAAGAGAACTACGGCATTGTTTATTCGGTTTATAAAGCGCAAATAGTGCATACAGTGCAAAAGAGGAAAAAGAGTTGAGATGCGATAGAATCAATTTTTATGATCAATTTCATTGTCCGGCGGGGGACTGTCATCTGAATTGTTGCAAAGGCTGGCGTGTTCCGATTGATGAAGAGACGTTGGAACGTTACAAAAAGATGCCTGCAAAACAAAGAGCATTGGCTTTGTCAAGGATAACCAAAAAGGAAGATACCTATGTATTCCGATTTCGGGAAAAAGGGTGCAGCTACTGGACCAAGGAAGGTCTGTGCGGATTTCAAAAAGAGGGACACACGGAACATATGCCGTTAGTCTGTCGTGTTTTTCCAAGAAAACAGAATGATTACGGTATTTTCATGGAAGAGACATTTTATTTATCCTGTCCGTATGCAGCAAAATTATTTTTGCAATACCGAAAAGAGCTGGCCTTGCATCCGGGAGAGGGCGAGCTGCAGTCAGGTGCTTTCACCACAAATGACGATTTGGATTTTTTGAGGGAACTACAGCGTATTCGAGGGGAACTGCTTCAGTTTATAGAAGACAGCAGTCACTTGGAAGACGCTTATGGCCGCATGTTAGAATGGGCAAATCGGACTCAGAATGCATGTATCAGGGCGCAGTCCATTCCTTCCATATTTGATATAAACGCTCAGAAATTGGATATTGACGGTTTGATGACGGACCGAATGATCACAGGCGGGTTTTATCATACGAGACTAAAGAAAAATTCGCCGGGTTTGTATGCGCTGCTGGATCGCTATTTTAAAGAGATGAATGATCTGACAATCGAAGAGGCCGGAAAGCGTCAATCGGACATCAAACGTGTCTTTTATGAAGCAAATGTGGAATATTGTGATTTTGCCAAACGTTATTATCAATATTACTTATTGTCATCCTTTTTGGAAGTGTACGATACCTACTGTTTTCATCGTGTGCTGGCGGAGGGCATTATTCATACGCATCTTCTGGAATTGTTTTTAGGAATCAGATGTCTGGAAAAATTTGATGAGAAGAGAGAATATGTCCTGATGGAGGATGAGATTGCGGATGTCATTGCTCTTTATGAGAGACGTGGTCGGCATAACCCTCCGATTCTGGATAATAATTATCAGATATTATATGAAGCAACAAGCAAGAAAGCATAAGAACCGCTTTACTTTTTATGGCGGGATTGCTATAATTGTGGAAGTTTATGAGAAATTATGTACGCACAAGGAGAATAAAAAATGAAACTGGAAAAATTAGTAGGAGATCGTTTTAAAGAAAGACCTGCTGACTGTGTGATCGACAGCCATGCGCTGATGGTTAAGGGTGGTTATATCAAATATATGGCCAATGGTATCTATTCCTCATATATGCCGCTGAAGCGTATCACCAAGAAGATCGAGCAGATCATTCGGGAGGAAATGGACAAGATCGATGGACAGGAGGTTTCGTTCCCTGTTGTCATGCCGGCATCTTTGTGGGATGAGTCCGGTCGTTATGAGAGCATTGGCGATGAGCTGCTTCGTTTCACGGATCGCAACAATGCAAAGATGGTGCTTGGTATGACACATGAGGAGGCTGCAGTACACCTTGTTCGCGAGTATGCACAGACATATGCGAAATATCCGTTTATGATTTATCAGATTCAGACCAAGTTTCGTGATGAAGCAAGACCGCGTGCGGGACTGATCCGCGTACGTGAGTTTACAATGAAGGATGCATATTCTTTCCATACCTCGCAGGAAGATTTAGAGCAGTATTATGAGAAATGTCATAAAGCATACGAAAGAATCTTTGCCAGAGCAGGAATTCCGGAGGTGATTTCCGTAAAATCGGATTCCGGAATGATGGGCGGAAGTATCTCTCATGAGTTTATGCTTCTGACACCGGTGGGGGAAGATTCCATTGCAATCTGCGAGGAATGTGATTTCCGGGCAAATATGGAAGCGGCTGATTACATCTCTGATATCGCAAGAGATGCATCGTCAGATCCTTTGGAGAAAGTTCATACTCCCAATATTCATACGATTGAGGACATCTGTGAATTTTTCGGAGACGAGACAAAGAATTCCTGCAAGGCGGTTGTATATCAGAAAAACATGGATGATTCTTATGTTGTAATCTTTATCCGCGGAGATCTGGAGATCAATGAAACCAAGCTTGTAAATTACCTGGGAGAGCAGGTCCATCCGGCTGTCATCACGCAGGAGTGTGGATTAAATGCCGGATATATCGGACCTGTAAATTTGAACATCAATGGAGCGCATACGGTACTTTTTGACAAATCTTTGGAAGGAAGAAATAACCTTTCCTGCGGAGCAAACGAGAACGAATATCATTTTAAAGGACTGGATATGGAAAGAGATGTTCCGGATGCGCAGTATCACGATTTTGCGAAAGTTCACGATGGAAGTATCTGCCCGAAATGCGGTAAGAAAAAAATAAAAATTTCTCGCGGTATTGAGGTGGGAAATATTTTTCAGCTTGGAACAAAGTATACAAAGTCAATGAAAATGACCTATGTGGATCAGGACGGAAATATCCAGACTCCGATCATGGGATGTTATGGTATCGGAGTCGGTCGTCTGGCGGCTTCTGTATGTGAGGCTCACCACGATGAATACGGTCCGATCTGGCCAAAATCAATTGCACCATGGCAGGTACATTTATGTGCGGTCAGACCGGATGATGAAGAGGTCAAGAAGTTTGCGGATGACTTATATGAGAAGCTGCAGGCAGCAAATGTGGAAGTCATCTACGATGACCGCAGAGTAAGTGCAGGCGTCATGTTTGCCGATGCGGATTTACTTGGTGTTCCGCTTCGTGTGACGGTCAGCCCTCGGAATATGAAACAAGGTGTTGTGGAGATTACTTCAAGAGACAAGACATTAAAAGAGCAGGTGGCATTGACAGATGCACAAGCTGCGATCATGAAATATTTATAAAAAACATTCAGCCTTTCCAAAATGTCCGGAAAGGCTTGTTTTTTGTAAATATCTGTGGTACATTCGTTATCGAGCGGTATTCATAGATGTGAAACTGCATCAGATGATAATGTTTTTGCCTTTTATGAAACAAGGAAGGTGATGGCATGAAAATTGGAATCATTGGTTCCGGTCGAGTTGGGTTTTCCATGGGAAAATACTTAACCGACAAAAAAGTGGAGATCGTCGGATATTATGATCGACATCCCGAACGCGCAGCCGAAGCTGCACATTTTAC
The DNA here is from genome assembly GCA_022768825.1 of Lachnospiraceae bacterium. GTDB lineage: Bacteria > Bacillota > Clostridia > Lachnospirales > Lachnospiraceae > W0P33-017. Next base: position 7,326 of record JALEJB010000233.1, on the reverse strand, counting down.
AGGAACAGACAGCTACCCAACGATGGAGGCCCTGGTTGAAGCAAGTGATACCCTGTTTTTGACAACGCCGGATGCAGAGATTGCAAAGGCGTGGGATTGCATTGCAAAGATGTCTGAGAAAAGTAATTTATGTAATAAAATAATTTGTCATTTTAGTGGCTCATTATCATCCGTTGTATTTCAAGGAATTGAAGCGACAGGTGCATCCTGTGCGTCGATTCATCCTATGTTGGCGTTCAGCGACAAATATTCATCCTATCAACAATTGAATCATGCGTTTTTAACGATTGAAGGTATGCCGATGGCAGTTGAAAAAATGTGCACTCTTTTTACCAAACTGGGGAATCAGGTATGTGAGATTGATAAAAGCTGTAAGGAGTTGTATCACTGTGCGGCCAGTGTGTTATCGAATCAGGTGATCGCTGTTTTGGAAAGCGGCTATGAGATGCTGGAGCAGTGTGGATTTTCCAGAGAAGCGGCCATGCAGGCGACACATGGACTGGTTTTGGGAAATGTAGAAAATGTTTTGGAAAAAGGCTGTCAGGCGGCTTTGACCGGACCGATTGAGCGTGGAGATGCATTAACTGTAAAAAAACATCTTGCGGCATTGAAAGAGGATGAAAAAAATCACGAGATGTATGTAAATCTCGGCGAAAAACTGGTACAAATCGCTGAAGCGAAAAATCCAGAAAAAGATTATCAGGAAATCAAACAAATTTTTGAATCTGAAAGGAAATGAATCATGAAAAACACAGCAGTAACTTTTAAGGAAGCAAAGGCCAAAGGCGAAAAGCTTACCATGCTTACCGCATACGATTATTCCACAGCAAAATTAATCGATCAGGCAGGGATCAATTCGATTCTTGTCGGAGATTCACTTGGAAACGTAGTTCTTGGATATGAGGATACCGTTTCTGTTACAATGGAAGATATGATCCATCATTGCAGCGCAGTTGCACGAGGAACAAAAGAAGCACTGCTGATCTGCGATATGCCGTTTATGTCCTATCAGGCATCCGTATATGATGCAGTTGTAAATGCAGGCCGCCTGATGAAGGAAGGACGCGCAAACGCTGTCAAATTAGAGGGTGGAGTAGAAGTAGAGGATACGATTCGCGCAATTGTAAATGCATCGATTCCGGTTTGCGCGCATATCGGACTGACCCCGCAATCCATCAATGCGTTTGGTGGCTTTAAGGTACAGGGAAAAGGCGAAGCCGCAGCACAGAAGCTGTTGGACGATGCCAGAGCAGTTGAGCGTGCAGGTGCATTTGCAGTCGTATTGGAGTGCGTTCCGGCAAAACTGGCAGAACGCGTATCAAAGGAAATTTCGATTCCAACCATCGGTATCGGAGCAGGTGCCGGATGTGATGGACAGGTACTTGTCTATCAGGATATGCTTGGCATGTTCACAGATTTCAAACCGAAATTTGTGAAGCATTTTGCAAATGTTGGCGAGATCATGACAGCAGCGTTCAAGGCCTATGATGCAGAAGTCAAAAATGGTACGTTTCCGGCAGAGGAGCATACATTCAAGATTGATGATTCGATTTTAGATAAATTATATTAGGAGGCAGTAACCGTGAAAATTTGCTATACAGTTGACGATGTAAGAAAAGAAGTAAAGGAATGGAAAAAACAGGGGCTTACAGTTGGATTTGTACCAACCATGGGCTATTTACATGAAGGACATCGCAGTCTTATGGAAGCTGCACGCAAAGAAAATGATAAGGTAGTAGTCAGTATCTTTGTGAATCCGATGCAGTTTGGACCGACAGAGGATTTAGAAAGCTATCCCCGCGATTTAGACAAGGATTCCAAGCTTTGCGAAGGCGTTGGTGTAGATCTGATCTTTCACCCGGAACCGGAAGAGATGTATCCGGAAGGATTCTGCTCCTATGTGGACATGAATGGCTTGACAACCGAGCTTTGCGGAAAATCAAGACCAATCCATTTCCGTGGTGTACAGACCGTTGTATTGAAATTATTCAATATTGTTACTCCGGACAATGCTTATTTTGGACAAAAGGATGCGCAACAGCTGGCTGTTGTGACACGAATGGTAAAGGACTTAAGTGTCGACACAAAGATTCACGGATGTCCGATTATTCGTGAGGAAGACGGACTGGCAAAAAGCTCAAGAAACACTTATCTGTCAGAGAAGGAAAGACAGGCTGCCCTGATCTTAAGTCAGAGTTTACAGGTTGGAAAAGCCTTGATTGAGCAGGGAGAAACGGATGCCACCGTCGTAAAAAAAGCCATCTCTGATAAGATTGCAACAGAACCGCTTGCCCGGATTGATTATGTAGATGTTGTCGACTTTGACACCATTACACCGATCGAACAGATCAAAGGAAACACCTTGGTGGCAATTGCTGTTTATATCGGAAAGACAAGACTGATCGATAATTTTATCATTTTTTCTTAACAGGATGTCAACGTAGTTGATGAAAATATCGAAAGGTTCTCGTTTCCGAAAAGGAAACAGCTATGTTTAGGAGGAATGAACTATGGATATCACGATGCTGAATGGAAAGATTCACAGAGCAGTCGTTACCCAGGCAGAATTAAATTATGTTGGAAGCATTACGGTTGACTCAAAGCTGCTGGAGGCGGCTGATATTTTAGAATATCAGTATGTGCAGATCGTCGATGTAGAAAATGGCAACCGATTTGAGACCTATACGATTGCAGGAGAGCCGGGTAGTGGTATGATCTGTCTCAACGGTGCTGCTGCGCGTCAGGTCAGTGTTGGCGATCATGTGATCATCATGAGCTATGCGAATATGACTCGCGAAGAGGCAAAGGCGCATCATCCAAAGGTGGTATTTGTAGATGATCAAAATCAGATCAACCGGATCACGAATTATGAGAAGCACGGAAAATTGACAGAAGATTTTCTGCAATAGGAAGGACATGCCATGTTACAGGGAAAATGCGTTGTTTTAGGCGTAACCGGCAGCATCGCTGCCTATAAAATAGCGGGACTTGCCAGCAGTTTAAAAAAACTTCACGCAGATGTGGAAGTATTGATGACAAAAAATGCAACCAATTTTATCAATCCGATTACATTTGAAACGCTTACCGGAAATAAGTGTCTGGTTGATACTTTTGACAGAAATTTTTCTTTTCATGTGGAGCATGTCTCAGTAGCGAAAAAAGCAGATGTTCTTTTGATTGCGCCGGCGTCTGCCAATGTGATCGGAAAACTTGCAAACGGCATTGCGGATGATATGCTCACTACAACTGCAATGGCATGTAAATGCAAAAAAATTCTGGCTCCGGCTATGAATACGAATATGTTTGATAATCCGATCGTGCAGGATAATATCGAAAAACTAACGCGTTTCGGATATGAGGTCATTGAACCGGCAAACGGCTATCTGGCCTGCGGGGACACCGGTGCGGGAAAGATGCCGGAGATCGACGAATTGCAGGATTACATTCTGCGTGAGATTGCAGTGGAGAAAGATCTCACAGGCAAAAAAGTGTTGATCACAGCAGGCCCCACCAGAGAGGCAATTGATCCGGTCCGTTTTATTACCAATCATTCAACCGGTCGTATGGGATATGAAATTGCCAAAGCGGCTATGCTTCGAGGAGCAGATGTCACGCTGATCAGCGGACCGGTAGCTTTGACACCACCAAGATTTGTCAATGTAGTTCCTGTAAGCAGTGCACATGATATGTACGAAGCTGTCATGGCCCATGCAAACGAATCAGACATCATTATTAAATCTGCGGCAGTGGCAGATTATACACCAAGTACCGTTGCCAATGAAAAGATGAAAAAAAGTGACAGTGATCTGTCCATCGCATTATCGCGGACAAAAGATATCTTATTGGAATTGGGGCAGAAGAAACGTGATGGCCAGTTTTTGTGCGGCTTTGCAATGGAAACGCAGAATCTGCTGGAGAATGCATCGAAAAAGCTGTCTTCTAAAAATGCCGATCTGATCGTGGCGAACAGCCTTCGAACAGAGGGGGCAGGCTTTGGCGTTTCAACGAATGTTGCGACACTGATTACAAAATCGGGAGTGGAAGAATTGCCGTTAATGAGTAAAGCCGATTTGGCAAATATCATTTTGGATCGTGCAAATAAAGGAGAATGACGATGAGTGAGAAACCAAAGAGCAGTTACACAAAGCTGCAGCGTGTGGTTGCATTGATCAGTGCAATGCTGATCATATCGACCGTTGTCGTTGCACTTGTTATGGAAATCATTGGACATAAATATGCGACTGTCGCGTTGGGCGTTGCGTTTACCTGTGTGATCTTTTTCTGTCCGGTCATGTATCTTGTGACCGTTGTACCCAAACATTTTGCGCAGATGTCTGATAATCTGAAAAAGAAATTGAAAGAGGATAAGGAATAAAGAAAAGCTGTTGCAGTTTTAATCTGTAACAGCTTTTTTAAAAGGATATATTTGGAAGAAAAGAATGCACAATTGAAAAAAATGTGATATTATATATTTCGGAGTTTTTTATAATAATTATGCGATCGAGGATGAGGTGACGAAATGAACGCAAAAGAAAAATTTTGGGAAAAATACGCAAACAGAACTCCGGAATTATTGGATTTAATGTCTACGATGGAACCCAACAGCTATGTAGCAATTACAGATATAGAAACCGGAATCACCTGGTGGTCAAAACAGGCACGCGAATTATTTAACTATGAAGAATGTGTACATTATTCCGCAATGCGTCCGAATTTAAGACTTCATCCGGATGATGCAGCGGATTATCGCCAGAATTGGCAGGACCGTATGGAAGGTAAGCATTTAGGCGAGACATTTGAATATCGTATTCTTTTTAATGATGTATATATGTTGTTTTCGACTAAAAATGATATACTGACGGATGAAAATGGGAAGCCGCTGGCTTTGATTTCCATCATTCATAATCTGGGTGTGCCAAATGATGTCGATATGATTACCGGACTTCCGAATGATCTTGCGTTTACAAGGGATATCAATGAAGCGGTAAATAAGAACCGGCAGGTAACCGTATTAAAAGTCGGAATTGCCAAATTTAGCAATATCAATATTATGTACGGCGCAAAATATGCAAATACCGTTTTGTTTGAAGTGGGGCATAGACTGGCACAGCTTGCCTGTGGTCAGGGAAAAGTGTATCGGTTGACAGGTTCCAAGTTTGGCTTGATCTTTCCGTCACTGGATCGCAAACAATTAGCTGTATTATATAATCGCATTCAGGACTATTTTTCAAATCAGTTTGTTGTTGAGAAGGAAAACGTGCCACTTCGTTTGTCCGGAGGGGCAATGATCCTTGATCATTATTTTGGAGATGCCATCGCAATCAAGAGTCGTCTGACGTATGCCATCAACCATTCAAAGCATGCGCACCATGGAGAACTGGTTATTTTTAACGATGAAATTTGTGGACTTGGCAATGATCAGTTGGAATTAATCAGCATCATTCATCAGAGTGCAGTCAGTGGTTTTGACGGATTTTATCTCTGCTATCAGCCGATCACCTCAGCCAAAACACAGAAAATCAGTGGCATGGAAGCACTGCTTCGGTGGCGAAAGGAGCCCTTCGGTGTTGTTCCGCCGGGCATTTTCATTGAATGGCTGGAAGAAGATCCTTGTATCTATGGTCTTGGTAACTGGATCATGCGTCAGGCCATTTATGATGCCTGCAAAATTCAAAAATATCAGCAGGATTTTTTTGTGAATGTCAATGTCTCTGTTGGACAAATTGAACGTAAGGAATTTCGGCAATCTGTACTTGATATACTGGAAGAGACCGGGTTCCCGCCAAACCAGCTTTGTATTGAGTTGACCGAGCGCTGCAGAGAATTAGATGTGGAATTTCTTCGTCAGGAAGTGATTTTTTTCCGCTCGCATGGTATCCGTATTGCTATGGATGACTTTGGGACAGGCAGTGCCTCGCTTCAATTGGCGCTTGAGCTTCCGGTTGATGAATTGAAGATAGACATGTCATTTATCAAAGATATTCAGAATAAACCAACAAATCAGGCAATGGTGAAATCCATCGTTGATTTTGGTCGCTCATCTCATCTTGATATCTGTATCGAAGGTGTGGAAGACCAGTCCGTACTTGATTATATCAGTCAATATGGTGCGACCTGGTATCAGGGATACTTTTTCTCGAAGCCGGTGATTTTTGAAGATTTTGAAGATCTGATTGAGAAGCAATATCTGGAAGAATTTCAGGCAGCCCAAAAAGAACCGGAATTGCAATAACATTGTTTCAATATGAAAGTGTGTATACAATCCTCGTTTAACAATCCGTTAAATGAGGATTTGTTTTGAAAGGAGTATGTATGAGTCGTAATTGGAAAGGAAATCTGATGCTGCTTTTGACGGCATTTATATGGGGAAGTGCATTTGTTGCCCAAAGCACAGGCATGAATTATATTGGACCCTTTACATTTCTTGCTATTCGAAGTTTTCTCGGAGTCATTGCATTACTTCCGGTCATTGCATTTCGCGCTTCCAAGCAGGAAAAAACGGTCCGCCAACAAAACAGCCGCGTTAAGATCACCTGGATCGGGGGATTTTTTTGCGGAATCATTCTCGGGGTAGCAAGTGCATTTCAACAGGTGGGACTCGGCATGACAAGTGCCGGGAAAGCGGGCTTTATCACTGCACTATATATTGTGATCGTCCCTATTGTCAGTATTTTTATCGGAAAAAAAATTCATTTGTCGACATGGTTTTATCTGCTGATCGCTTTGGTGGGATTTTATCTCTTGTCAGTCAAAGAAGGTTTTTCTATCGGCAAGGGAGATTTGCTTGTTTTGTGTTGTGCTTTTTGCTATTCGATTCATATTCTGACCATAGATTACTTTTTGAATCAAGGAGCCGACACTGTAAAAATGTCATGTATTCAGTTTTTGGTTTCAGGGGTCTTGGGGTTGATCTTAACTGTTTTATTTGAAACACCATCTCTTGCTTCCATTTGGGATGCAAAAATCCCATTGCTGTATGCCGGTGTCTTATCCAGCGGGGTTGCTTATACATTACAGATCGTTGGACAGAAATACACGGAACCGACAATTGCAACGTTGCTGATGAGTCTGGAGTCAGTGTTTGCTGCATTGACCGGCTGGATCGTATTGCATGAAGTATTAAGCGGGAAAGAATTGCTGGGATGTCTTCTGGTTTTTCTGGCAGTGATTCTCGCGCAGATCCCCTTCCCGATCAAGCGAAAAATAACAGATGAAGAGGAGAAATGCTGATGACGTATGAAAACGATAAAACACCCGGACGATACAAACGCATCGTTAAACGAGGATTTAACGACGTGATATATGTAATACAACAGCAGGATAAAA